>JAJCYU010000315.1 GCA_029262755.1 Anaerolineae bacterium | reverse complement strand
ACGCGGCCTTCGACCTGCGCGCGCGGATCGAGGCCGGGCGGGCCCTCGGCACGTTGGGCGACCCGCGCTTCGAACGTCGCGAAGGGCCCCACGGCACCTACGTGATGCCGCCGCTGGTCGAGGTGGCCGGCGGCCGCTACCCGATCGGGGACGACGAGCCGATCGTATACGCCTTTATGGGCGCGGAAGGGCAGGCCGCCGCGCACGTCCCGCGTCACGCGGTGACCGTCGGAGGCTTCCGGATCGGCCGCTTCCCCGTGACCCACGCCGAATTCGCCTGCTTCCTTGCCGCCGGCGGCTACGAGCACGAGCGCTGGTGGGCCACGGCGGATGCGCGTGCCTGGCGGCGGGGAGAGTTGCCCAGCGCCGGGCAGAAGGCCAACAACCGCACCTGGCGCAAACGCTTTCAGGACCAACCGGAGCTGCTGAGGCAGATGGTCGCGGAGGAGCGCTTCGCTAGCGACGAGGTGGCCGCACGGTGGCAAGGCTGGATGGCGCTGGACGACGCGGGCTTCGAGGCGGCCCTCGCCGATCATGGCCAGGGGCGGCTGGTGACAGAACCTCGTTTCTGGCACGACGGTCGCTTCAACCACCCGTCGCAGCCGGTCGTGGGGCTGTGCTGGTACGAGGCGCGGGCCTACTGTGCCTGGCTTGCCGAGCAGTCTGGCCTGGCGGTGCGCTTGCCGACGGAGGTCGAGTGGGAAGCGGCCGCGCGCGGGACCGAGGCGCGAGCCTACGCCCACGGCGGGGCGTTCGACCGGCTAATGGCCAACACCCTCGAAACGCATGTGAACCGAACGACCCCAGTTGGCGCTTTCCCCGACGGCCGGACGCCCGAAGGCATCGACGACCTCAGCGGAAACGTCTTCGAGTGGACGCTGAGCCTCTACGGGGACAGCGCGGTGGACGAGTACGAAACGGAGTTCCCCTACCCCTACGACGCGACCGACGGCCGCGAGGACGCGGACGCCCCACCCGACGTCCGCCGCGTCGTACGGGGCGGCGCGTGGAACAACGCACACCCGATCGCCCGCACGGCGTTCCGCGACTTCAACCATCCGGACTACGCGAACGACAACTACGGCTTTCGGGTGGTGGTGGCGGAGCGCTGAGTCGGGTGGGTATGGGCGCATCCAGTCCTGCGAAGACCAAACAATGGGGGGCCGAAGCGATGGGGACGATTGGCATCTAGGGCGGCGGCCACTGGTTCGCGCGCTCCGGATGCCGGTATGATCGTTCCGTGTCTGCCCGCACGATCCGGGGAGGGCGACCGGAGCCCCGCCAGGAGCCCCCAATGATCAAGTACTTCGCACTCGTGGCCTCGTTCACCGTACTATCCATTGCAACGCTCCATGGACTCGCGCGCGACCCCCTGCCTCTCTCCCGCTCGATTCCGGTGCCCGCCCTCGCCTACTCGCACCACGACGTCGACCGCGTGCGCGTGGACCCGGAGCTTCTAGAACGATTCGGCCGAGATTGCGCCGGCGACAACCCCTTCTTCGTCACGACCTGCTTCGCCATCGGGGACACGCGCGGCGAGGCGGCGGTGGTGGCTTTTAGCGACACGCCGGACGATTCGGACCACCACGTGTTGCTGCGCTCGGAGCAGGTGGGCGCCACCTATGGGCTGGCGCACCAACCTGGCTCGTCCCACGTGTACATTGGCGCCTACCAGAAGCGCGGCAGCGCGTACGGGCCGGGCGGGCCCGGCGCCGTCTACCGCTACGACCTCGAGACCGATCGGCTCGAGACCTTCGCCGACGTGCCCGACGTCGGGGCAAATCATCACAACGCCGCGCGCGACTACTGGCCGGACACCATCGCCATTCGCAAGGTGGGCCGGACTTCGCTCGGCGACATCGATCTGGACGGTAGCGGCGAGGTCCTGTTCGTGATGAACCTCTTCGACCGGCGCATCCACCGCTTCCGCACGCGCGACGGGACGGCGCTCGGGGCCATCGACATCGGGGCCGTCGGGCTGCGCTGGGAAGACGAGGCGCGGCCCTTCGGGCTGAAGGTGTGGCAAGGCCGGCTGTTCCACGCGGTCGTGCGCGCCGCGGAGGACTCGGGCGCGGACCGCGACCTGCAAGGCTTCGTGTACGCCTCCGACCTCGATGGAAGCGGGATGCGCGAGGTGGCCTCCTTCGAGCTGGCCTACCCCCGCGACGGGATCGAGCCGCCCTTCAGCCCCTGGCACGACAGCTTCCAGTGGCAGAGCGGCCGCGACCCCATGCCGATGATCTCGGACATCGAGTTCAGCGACGACGGGCACATGATCCTGGGCATCCGCGACCGCTTGGGCGACATGACCTTCATGGACGACCACAGCAACGGCAATCCGCCGGGTGAGCTGCCAGGCCGCCCGGCCGGGGACATTCTGCTGGCACGCCGGCAGCTCGGCCCGTCCGGGGACGCAAGCGACGACCGCTGGGTGGTGCTCATCCCGCCCCCGGAGACCTTCATCGACGCATCGACCGGCCACGGCGAGACCTCTTTCGGCGGCCTCGGACGCGTCCTGGCCCTGGATCGGGTGGTGATGACGGGGCTCAGCCCGCTCCGGATCTACACGGGCGGCGCCTTCTGGTTCGAGAACGCGGGCGGCGCCCCGGTGGCACGCGAGGAGCTCTACGCGATGCCCGACGGCCTGAACTTCGCCAAGGCCAACGGGTTGGGCGATGTCGAGCGCTTGTGCCCGGCCGGCATCGCCACGCCGACCAGCACCTCGACGTCCACCTCGACGCCGAGTCCGACGGCGAGCCCGAGCCCGACTCCGACGGCGACCGCAACGCCCGCCGCCACGCCGACACCGTGGACGCGGCAGATCTACATTCCGCTGATCGACAACGTGCCCTGCAAGCCCGAGAGCATCTACACCGACGCGGTGCTGGTCTTGGACATGTCGACCTCCATGTACCGGAGCACCCGCGCGGGCCGCAGCAAGCACGAGGCGGCCTTGGACGCCGCACGGCGCTTCGCCGACCTGATGCAGCTCGAGCCCGCCGCGAACGATCGCTCGGCGGGGGCCGCCGAGCGCACCGATCGCATCGGCATCGCCGGCTTCAACGATGTGGCTTGGACGTCGATTGGTCTGTCGCGCGACCGCGCCGCTATTGGTATGGCCATCGACGGGCTCGTCGCGCGCATCCAGGAGGGCACGCGCATCGACCTTGCGCTGGCGCAGGGCCAGGCGGTGATCGAGGCGGGCCCGCGGGAGGCCCTGCACGAGCCCGTGATGATCCTGCTCACCGACGGCCTGCCGAACCGCGTGCCCTTCCCGCCCGGCGGCAATCAGGAAGCCACGGTGCTCGGCGCCGCGCTACGCGTGAAGGCCGCCGGCACGCGGCTGTTTACCGTCGGCCTAGGCGAGCGCAGCGACGTGCTCGACGCCCTTCTGCGCGAAGCCGCCAGCCGCCCCGGCGATTTCTTCTTCGCGCCGGACGGCGAGGACCTTGCTGACATCTATCGCGCGATCGCGGGCCGCCTGTCGGAGTGCCCGTAGTTGCGGGACCGGCCGCATGCGGCCAATCCGGGACGGACAATCGTCAGCCGGGTATGAGCCTCTCAAGGCGAGTGTGCTGCGCAAGCCCGGAATCGCGCCATCCTCAACCAATACAACGCGACTTGCTCGCGTTGCATTCGGTGCCGCAACACACGTCGATGGACGAGACCGGAAGGCGGTTATCCTCGGCAACTCGCCGGCCGGCGGCGGTTCGGTACCGCCACCGGCCGGTCGCGCCCTCGGTATCTGCCTCGTACTTTTGACGAGCCCTTAGCGTCGATCGAGGATCGAGATAGTCCCCGCGTTGTCCGAGAACCAGATCGTGCCGTCGGGTGCGACGGCGATGTCCGAGAGCACCTCGTCCGTCAGACCGTCGTCGGTGGTCATGGACTCCCAACGGCCGTCAGCGTGGAGGATGTGGACCCCCTCCGGGCTCAAGAACCAAAGCGCTCCTTGCGCATCACTCGCGATGGATATGGCTGCGAAGGCCAGCGCCGGCTCCTCCAACGGTGTGGTCCATTGGCCCTTGACGTCGCGAACGAATACGCCGCGTAGCGTCCCGACCCACAGACTCCCATTGGGACCGATCGCTAGATCGGCGATGTTGACCCTTCCCGCGGAAGGCGGCAGCGATACCGTCGCCCAAAGACCGTTGGGATGGCGACGCGTCAGGACTTCACCGGACCCGCCCGCTATCGCGCGGCTTCCTACCCAGAGGCTTTGATCCGCGTCCACGAGCAGCGCCTCGATATCGCCACCTCCGGGCGGACCGCTTCCACGCGGGAGGAAGGACCAACTGCCGTCGGCCGTACGGATGGTCAGGCCGCCCTCTCGACATTGTTTCGGGGCATAGCAGTAGGATTTCGAGGCAAAGAAGGCCGTGCGCTCCGCATCGATAGCGATGTCGGTGACCTGCGCGGAATGAAGACCATCAGCTCTCGAGTAGTGGTTCAGCTCGCCGTCCTGACTGAGGTGATGCACGCCCCCCACGTCCTTGTCATCCCGGTAGCCGTCGAGACTCGTCGCGAACCACAAGCCGGCATCTGCGTCGTAGGCGAGCGCCTTCACGGTCTTTTGGATCAAGCCGTCTTCGGTGGTGAGGTAGCTCCAACTACCGCTTGCATCGATGGTGGCGAGGCCCTCCGCCGCGATAAAGGTGTTGCCCTTCTCGTCGAAGGCTAGGCCGTGCAGACTTTGGCCTCGCAGCCCGCCACGGCGGAGCATCTGCAAGGCTCCGTCGCTCCCCAGTCGAGAGAGACCACCGAGGGCGGCAGCCCACAAGTTGCCATCTCGATCGAAGGAAAGGCTGGTGGCGAAGTCTCCCGCTAGTCCTTCAGCGACGCCGAGGCGGTGCCAAGAGCTGTCCGCCCGGGGCACGAACAGTCCGTTGTCCGCCGCGAAGAACGGCTGCCCCGCAGCGTCGAAGGCGACGGCCCGAATCGCGGCGTTCTCGACCCAGCCCTCGACATCGAACTCGGACCACCTGCCGTCTCCGGAACGAATGCTAACCCGAGGACGGGCGCTATGGTCGACATACCGTGCCGAGACGACCCAGAGTTGGCCCTGCGGATCGACCTCCAGGTCGAACACCGTGTCGTCGAGGCCGCCGTCCGCGTCCTGTCCGACGCGCAGTTGCTCCCAAGATCCGTCGGGGTGCAGGACGCTCAAACCGCCGAAGTAGAGACCGAACCAGGTCTTGCCTTCGCGATCTTCGGCGATGCTGAGGACCGCTCCTCCTGGTCCACCGGTTTCGCGTGTGTCGTGGCTCCAGTTTCCATCGGGAGCGCGACGGTGTGCGCCATACAACGTCCCGAACCACAGTCCACCTTCATCATCCTCGACGATCGTGAGCACATCTGCTGGTCCGTCGTTCGTAACCGGATCAGCATGCCAGCGCCCGTCTTCGCCAAGATGGGCCGCACCGGCGCCGCGTGCGCCGACCCACGTTTCGCCGGAACGTGTAACGAGGACGGAGGACAGCCAGTGGGAAGGGAGTCCGTCGGCGATCGAATAGAACGTGGATGTACCCGAATCCATGTCCCACGCCACGGCTCCGAAACGGCCCACCGCCCACACGCGACGGGCGGCTTCGTCGATGGCGATGTCCGTAATCAAGTTTGTGTTGGTGAGGTACTGCCAACGAGGACCCGAGGCCGGGGGAACCCCGGTCGCGGAGGGGATTCCAACGTTTGCGTTCATCGCGGTGATCGGCAGGTATACGGTTTTCGAGCGGTCTTCTTGGTTGTAGGCAGTCGAAGGAAACATGATGCCGACGAGCAAAACGGTAAGCAGAAGGCTTGCAAGATTCTTTACAGAACGCAACATTCAGCACCTCTCGATCGTTGCTCGCATTGAGTTGCGGGTGCATCGATGACACAACCGCTTCTCGGTTGCGAGGTAGCTTAGGGGTCGCGCCCACCCGCGACGGGAAGAGCGCGACGACCCACAAATGGCGTCGGATGTAGAAGAATGCTTGGACCGCTACGCTAGCCCGCGATGTAGAACCAAGGCTGTCGCGACGCAACTTAACCATGCGAACTTCGTGTTGCTCCTACTAGTACGGATCACTCATGACGACACCTCCCCCTTTTTACTGTTATTCGTAAATCCGGATTGCAAGCATACGTCATGCTAAACCCGTGCTTCGGGACAGCACTTGACGGCCGGCTGACCATGATGCGCCGATGCACGGGCCATCCCATGACAGAGACGGTCGAGCGGCACCCTCGAGGTAGGGCATGGGTTCCACCACAGCCCCGGTTCCGTTGGGCGGCAATATCGTGTGGCCGGTGCCGCAGAATTCACTCACATCCGCCGCCTCGGAGCCCCCAGAGCGGGGCTTGGCTTGCTGCCATCGTCTCGCGAACGAGACCAACCCCGACCCTGTGCCATACTTTGCCGCGCTGGGCGGAGCGACGTCCGGCGCGCGCGTTGTTTGACGTGCGGGTTCGACGGCTCGATCCGGACCCGCTTTCCCGCCAGGAGACCGGCATGAGCGAGATGGAACCGGCACCCAGCCCCACCGTGAACGCGGCGGAGGATCCGGCAGAGGATCCGACGACGGCCCCGGCCGTGATTTCCGTGCGTCCCGATGAGCGCCATGAGCAGGTTCGGCGCATCACGCAGCGCGTCGCGGAGAACGCGGGCTTCGTCGATCGTCTCGTCGACGAGATCTCCAACGTCGTCGTCGGGCAGCGCGATCTGGTCGATCGGATGCTCATCGCGTTGCTGGCCGATGGGCATGTCCTGCTCGAGGGTGTCCCTGGGTTGGCTAAGACACTGTTGGTCAAGACGGTGGCACAGGCGATCGAGGCGGACTTTTCGCGGATTCAGTTCACGCCCGATCTTCTCCCCGCCGACCTGGTCGGAACGTTGATCTACGACCCGAAGGCGACCGAGTTCACCGTGCACAAGGGGCCGGTCTTCACCAACCTCGTGTTGGCCGATGAGGTGAACCGCGCGCCGGCCAAGGTGCAGAGCGCGCTGCTGGAGGCCATGCAGGAGCGTCAGGTCACGATCGGGGATGTCACCTACCCGCTCCCCGCCCTCTTCCTCGTGCTCGCCACGCAGAATCCGATCGAGCAGGAGGGCACCTACCCGCTGCCCGAAGCGCAGGTGGACCGCTTCATGATGAAGGTCAACGTCGGATACCCGGCCCGGGCCGAGGAGCGGCTGATCATCGACCGCATGACGGGCGCGGCGTTGCCGGAGGCCAAGGCCGTGGTCACGCCGGAGCAGCTCTTGAGCGCGCGTGAGGTGGCCCGCGGGATCTACGTGGATGACAAGATCAAGGAGTACGTGCTCGATCTGGTCGGTGCCAGCCGCGATCCGGCCGCCTTCGGCTTGCCGGAGCTGAGAGGCCTCATCGAGTACGGGGCCTCGCCACGCGCCGGCATCTACCTGGTCATGACCGCGCGCGCCCATGCCTTCCTCGACGGACGCGGCTTCGTCACGCCGGACGACGTGAAGGCCATCGCGCCCGACGTACTGCGACACCGCGTGATCCCCAGCTACGAGGCCGAAGCCGAGGAAGTCAGCGGTGACGGGCTCGTCGAGCGCATCCTCGAGGGTGTCGATGTACCGTGATGCCCGCCGGCTGACGCGGCCGGACCAGCTCGCGACCTCGTCTCGCCCCGCCGCCGACACCAAGGCCGACCTGTGCTGACACCGGAGCTCGTTCGCAAGATCAAGCGCATCGAGATCAAGACGCGGCATCTGGTCGAGGACACCTTCGCCGGCGAGTACCACTCGCTCTTCAAAGGCCGTGGCATGGCCTTCGACGAGGTGCGCCCCTACCAGATCGGCGACGAGGTGCGCACGATCGACTGGAACGTCACGGCGCGCACGGGCAGCGTGCACGTCAAGCGCTTCGTGGAGGAGCGCGAGCTGACGGTCATGCTGGTCGTGGATGCCAGCGCGTCCTTCGACTTCGGCAGCGTCGGCCGTTGGAAGCGCGACCTGGCCGCCGAGCTCTCGGCCGTGCTGGCCTTCGCGGCCACGACCAACGACGACCGCGTCGGGCTGTTGATCTTCAGCGACCAGATCGAGTTGATCGTGCCGCCGCGCAAAGGGCGCCGTCACGTGCTGCGCCTCGTGCGCGAGCTGCTCGCCTTCCAACCGAGCGGCCGCGGAACCGACATCGCCGAGGCGCTGGATACGGTGAACCGCATACTCAACCGGCGCGGCATCGTCTTCTTGGTGTCCGACTTCGCTGCGGATCCGGCGGCATTCCACGACGCGCTGCGCCGCACCGCCCGCCGCCACGACCTGGTCGGGGTCGAGCTGCACGATCCGCTGGAGTCCGACATCCCCGATGTCGGCCTGATCAGCCTCGAGGACGCCGAGACCGGGGAGCGGCTGTGGGTCGACACCTCGGATGCAACGTGGCGCGCGGCCTTCGAAGCGCGGCGCGACACCCGCGCCGACGGCCTGCGCGCGGCCATGCGCGATGCCGGCGTCGACCGCATTCGCGTCAGCGGTGGCGAGGATTACGCGGATGCGCTGGCCTCCTTCTTCCGTCGCCGCACGCGGCGGCGGCGACGGCGTTGAGGCGCCGCGGACCTCGATGAGCTTCTTCTCGTGGCGTCATGCGCTAGCCTCCCCCGTTGGGTCCCGATCCCCGCTCCGGCGGGCTCGCGCGCCGTTCCTGTTGATGGCGTTCGCGCTGATCGCAGCGCTGTGCGCGCCTACCCTCGCGCAGGCGCAGGACCCGAGCGGCGCGGATGCCGGCACCGCCCAGATGACGATCGATCCGCAGGGAGCGCGCATCGGCGAGCCGCTCACCATCACACTGGCTGTGGCGCACGGCGTGGATGAGACGGTGCTATTTCCCGAGCTGTCGGCCGAGTGGGGTGACTTCGAGATCGCGTCGACGGCGGCCCCCGAGACCCTTGCGGGGCCCAACGGCGCGCAGACCCGGCTGCGAGTGGGCGCCACGGCCTGGATGACCGGCAGCGTGCGGGCGCCCGACGTTCGGGTGCGCCTCGCCGCGGCGGATGGCTCGTTGCGCAGCCTCGTGGTGCCCGGCGCGGCCTACAACGTGAGCGCCGTGCTGCAACCTGAGGACCTCGCACCGCGGCCGTCCCGCCCCCCGATCGAGGCGGACCTGCGTCCCGCCTGGCAACGCTACCTTGTCGCCGGCATCCTCGTCGCCGCGCTGCTCGGCGTGCTGTCGGTCGCCGTGCGCCGCTTCTTCGCGCGACCGGAGCCCGACGAAGTGTTGTCGACGCCCTCGTTCGACGCACAGGATGCTCGCGAGCAGGCTCATGCCTTGCTCGACCGCGCCGAGGCCATGAGGCTGCCGGCGGCGGGCCGCTTCCGACAGCACTATTCGCAGGTCACGGAGTGCCTACGCGCCTTCCTCGAGGTGGTCCACGGTGTGCCGGCCCTCGAGCGCACGACGCGCGAGACCGATACCGCGCTACGCGCCACGCCGGCCATCCCGGGCGACACCGCCGCCGCCCTGATCGCCTTCCTGAACGAGGCCGATCAGGTGAAGTTCGCGGGGTGGCAACCGGGGATCGAGGCCGCCGAGGCCGCCATCCCCCGCGCGCGGATCTTGATCGATGGCCTGTGGGCGGTGCGGACGGCGCCCTCGGTGGATACTCCTGCGGACGGTGCTGCGGACGCCCCTGCTGTCGATCCTGCTGTTCACCCTGCTGTCGGTCCGGCTGTCGGTCCTGCATTCGCCCCTGCCGTGGACCCTGCTGTCGATCCCGATGACGACGGGTCGGGGGCCGCGCGCTCATGAACACGCTGCGCTTCGCGACGCCGTGGTTGCTGCTCGGCCTCCTCCTGCTCCCGCTGCTGCTGCGGCGCCGGCGCAGCCTCGGGCGCAAGGGGGATGCGCCGGCCCTGCGCTTCGCCGACACCCGCCCCGTGCGCTCCGCGGATCGCCCGCCGCTGCGGGTGCGGCTGCGCAACCTGCCTTACGGGCTGCGGATGGGGGCTCTCGCGCTTGTGATCGTCGGCATGGCCCGGCCGCAGACGGGGCACACGCAGGAGGTGATCGAGGGCGAGGGCGTCGACATCGTGGTGGCCTTGGACATCTCGGGCAGCATGGCATCGCTCGACTTCGAGCCCGAGAACCGGCTCGAGGCGGCACGCGAGGTGATCCGCGACTTCGTCCAGCGGCGCGACTTCGACCGCATCGGCCTCGTGGTGTTCGCGCGGACGGCCTTCGACCAAAGCCCGCCGACGGTCGATCACCTCGTGCTCGAGCGCCAACTGGACCAGATCGACCTCGCGACGAAGCTGGGCGTGCAGGACGGCACGGCCATCGGCCTCGGCCTCGCCAATGCGGCGGCCATGCTCGAGAGCTCCGACGTCGAAAGCCGCATCGTGATCCTCCTGACCGACGGCGCCAACAACGCCGGCGAGATCGACCCGCTCACCGCGGCCACGGCGGCTGAAGCCTTGGGTATCCGCGTGTACACGATCGGCATGGGCCGTCCAGGCCAGGTCCCCATACCCATGGATTCCTTCTTCGGACAGCGGATCGTCTACGTCGAGAGCGAGTTGGACGAGGAGACGCTCCAGGGCATCGCCGAGGCCACGGGCGGCCGCTACTACCGCGCTACCAACGCACAAGGCCTGGCATCGATCTACGCCGAGATCGACGCGCTGGAGCAGAGCGAGGTCGAGGTGCGTTCCTGGGCGCGATACCGCGAGTTGGCGGCCTATCTCCTGTGGCCGGCCGCACTGCTGCTGGCCCTGGATCTTGGCCTGCGCGCGACCTGGCTACGGAGGCTGCCGTGAGCTTCGCCCGACCCGCGGCTCTGTGGGCCCTGCTGCTCGTCCCCTTCTTCGCCTGGCTGGCCTACGCGGCCGCGGGCCGCCGCGCCGAGGCCGTCGCACGCCTCGGTGATGCCGAGTTGGTCGCGCGACTGATGGCCGGCGCGAGCCACAGGCGGCGCCTTGCCCGCACGGTGCTGCGCCTGTCGGCCCTGGCCCTCGTGATCGTCGCCATCGCCCGACCGCAATGGGGCAGCAAGGAAGGCATCGTCCAGTCCGAAGGCCTGCAAGTGGTGGTCGCCCTGGATGTTTCCAACAGCATGCTGGCCCAGGATCTGCGCCCGAGCCGCCTCGAGCGGGCCAAGCTGGAGATCGCGGAGCTGATGAACCGCCTGGGTGGCGACGAGATCGCGCTCGTGCTCTTCTCCGGCGCGAGCTTCGTGCAACTGCCGCTGACCTCGGACTACGCCACGGCCCGCGGCTTCCTGGATGCCGCCCGCCCCGAGACGATCTCGCAGCCGGGCACGGCGATCGGCGATGCCGTCCGCACGGCGCTGCGCGCGTTCGACGACCGGCGCCCGGGCGACAAGGCCATCGTGCTCCTAACCGACGGCGAGGACCACGAGACCGATCCGCTGGACGCGGCGCGCGAGGCGGAGGAGGCCGGCGTGCGGATTTACGCCATCGGCTACGGCTCGCCCGAAGGCGCACAGGTTCCGGTCTTCGATGCGCGAGGGCAGCTTCGTGGCTATCGTGGTGACGAGACCGGACAGCTCGTGGTGAGCCGTCTGGACGAGACGACGCTGCGCGAGATGACCGAGATCAGCGGCGGCGCATACTGGCGGTCTGGCGCTGCGGCCGACGGCCTCGAGCACCTGATCACCTCCCTGGAAGGCCTGGAACAGGGCAGCGTGGAGAGCAGCCTAGAGAGCTTGCGCACCGAACGCTTTCCCTGGTTTCTTGCCCTTGCCGCCCTCCTCCTGTTCGCGGCGGAGTGGATGCCGGATCGACACCCAACCGAGCGCGCGCTGCACCGCGCTTCGACCGATGAGGCGATCGCATGAGCCCTTCCAACCTTCGCCCCGCCTTCCGCCGTCTACTACCGCTATTGCTCGTGATGACCGGCTTGGCGAGCGCAGGCTGCAACGCACCGCAGGAGGAAGCCATCGCGACGGGCAACGCCGCTTTTTCCGCGGGCGATTTCGCCTCCGCGGAAGCCTGGTATCAGGCCGCGATTGCCGAAGACGCCGATTCGGCAGCCGCCTGGATCAACACGGGCCTCGCACGCCTACGCGCCGAGCAATTCGAGGGCGCTATCGAGGCCTTCCGGCGCGGCGCGGCCAAGGCGCGCGGCCCCCTGGCCGCCCGCGCCTTCTTCGACCTCGGCGCGGCGTCTCTACTCGGCGGAGACATCGAGACCGCCATCGAAGCCTTCCGCGAAGCCCTCCGCCTCGACCCGAGCGACGAAGACGCCCGCCACGATCTCGAGCTCGCGATGGCCATGCAGAACCAGCAGCAGGAGAGCGAGGAGGGCGAGTCAGAGGAGCAGGGCGAAGAAGGCCAGGAAGGGGAAGAGGAGGGCGAGGAGGGCCAGCAGCAGGAGGGCGAAGACGGGCAAGAGGGGCAGGAGCAGGAAGAAGGCGAGAGCGAGGAAGATCCGTCCGACGGGTCGCAGCAGGAGGGCGAGGAGCAAGAGGGCGAGGGAGGCGAGGAGGCCGAGCAGCAGGAGGGTTCCCGTGCCGATTCCGGGGGCGAGGCTTCCGACGAGGAAGGCGAGTTGACCGAGGAACAGGCCGCGGCCTTGCAGGAAGCGCTGGAGGGGATGACGCCCGAACAAGCACGCCGGCTCTTGCGCGCACTTGGCGGTGATTCGCGCTCGCTGCAACAGGTCCTGCAAATGCAGATGCCTGCCAGCGGGCAGCGCTCGAGCAAGGATTGGTGAGCGGGATGATCGTCAAAGGCTCGCGAGCAGGGCAGAGATTGTTCGGGTGCACGGAATCCGCAGGGTTCGGCAACCGAGCACTAGCTCGCACCGCTGCCGAGCACGGTCGAACGGGACGTTGCAGCAGCGTCCTGGAACTCGCGTGCACCCGCGCTCTCCGACTTGCGACGCTCCTGCTCGCGCTGCTCCTGCCCTTCGCCCAACCCACCGGCCGGGCGGCGGCGCAGACGACCGGACCGCTCACCGTGACCGTCGATCGCGAGGACGTGAGCACGGATGACGTCCTGCTCTTGGAGATCGTGGTCGACGTGGACTCGGGCACGACACCCGCACCCATCCTGCCGAGCTTTGAGGACTTCGCGTTGATGTCCTCGAGCACGTCCAGCCAGCTGAACATCGTGGGCGGCCAAGCCCGATCGCGCGTGACCTACCGCTACGAGCTACAGCCGCTGCGCTTCGGGATGCTCGCCATTGAGCCCGTGCGCCTGGAATGGGAAGGGACGACCTATACGAGCAGCGCCATACCCATCCGCGTGACGCCGGGCCGCACACCGACCGTGGATCAGCAAGCCACGCCCGGGACCGGGCCCGCGCAGGGGGATCCGCAATCGAGGCCCCCGACGCAAGGGGGCGCATTGGGCCGGGCCTACTTCGTCGAGGCTGTGGTCGACGTCGCCGAACCCTGGGTCGGCCAGCAGGTCGTCTATTCCTTCCGCTTCTACCAGAGCCGCCGGCTCCAGCGGCGAGCCACATACGGGCCGCCGGAGTTCACCGGCCTCTACCGCAAGGAGGCCGACGACCAACGTCGTTATGCAACCAGCGTGGGCGGGCAGAGTTACGAGGTCATCGAGCTGCGCACCTTCCTGTTCCCGACCGCGGCGGGCGAGGTCGAGATCGAGCCGGCCACGCTCGATCTCGCCGGCACGATCCTGCGCACGGAGGCGGTCACACTCAACGTGAAGCCATTGCCCCCCGATGCGCCCGAAGCATTCGACGGCGCGGTGGGCCAATACCAGCTCACCGCCGCCGTCGACAAGACCTCCACGCAGGTGGATCAGCCCATCCGCCTTGAGGTCACGGTTTCCGGCCAAGGCAACCTCGACACGTTGCCCGATCCGACGTGGCCCGAGATCGAAGGCTGGCTGTCCTACGACGAGGGATCGACCACCAACACGCGCACCACCGCGACGAGCCTCGTGGGCGAGCGCCGCTGGCAGCGGCTGCTGATCCCGCAGCGAGCCGGCACGGTGACCATGCCGGCCATCGAGCTCCCTTTCTTCGAGCCGGTCGCCGGCACGTATCAGGTAGCCGCCGGCCAGCCCGTCTCCCTGTACGCCGCGCCTCTGGCCGGAGCCGCGCCGGACGAGTCGGCCGCACAGCCGGTCGCGACGGACATCCCAGCGGCACCGGCCGCCGAGGCAGGGGTCGAACCAAGCCCCTTCCCGGAAGGGCCGCGACGCCTCCGCCCGATCGAGGATGCAGAGGCCGCTGCGCTTCTTGCAGATCGCTCGCCGCGTCTCTGGCCGTGGATGCTCTTGCTGCTGCCGATCGCCCTCATCGGAGCCGACATCGGCCGACGCCGCGCCGGCGCCCTCCAGCGCGCCCGGATCGCAGCCGATCGGGTGGGCCCGGTCCGCGCCCAGGTCGCATCCCACATCGCGGCAGGCCGCAGCGGCAGCGTCGCGGCGCCGGCAGCGGCGGGCAAGGCCCTCGACGCCGCGCTCTCGCTGGCCATCGGCCGCCCGACAGCCGGCCTGACGCGCGCACGGCTCGGGGAAGCGCTGGCGGAGGTGGGGGAAGGATCCACGTCGCCGTCGCGAACCACGGATGCTCGGTCCGCGGGTGCTCATTCAACGGGTGTGGGTTCGACGGTCGCCCAGTCGACGGCCGCCGGCACGACTCTCGTCGCGCGAACGATGGCCTTGCACGGCGATATCGACGGCTTCCGCTTCGCCGGCAACGCTGCGGATCAAGCGGCGGCCGGCGCGGCCGACGAGGCTTTGCTGGACGCGGCGGCCGCGCTGGCCGAGGAATGGCTGCGGCGGGTCGAAGAGCACGACCGCGCCGCGGCGATCGTCGGCGCCACGGCGAGCGGCACCACAGGTGACGCAGCCGTCGCCCCGACCGAAGACGACCAGGAAGGTGGGACGTGAGCGTCTCGGCCCAGCGGCATGTGCCGCGGCCGCGGGGATCGCGGGAGTTGCGGGGGCCGCGGGGTTTGCGGGGATCGCGGAGATCCGGCGGCGTAGGCCCGGCCCGTGGGCGGATGCTCGCGCACTCCCTGCCCCTCGCGCTTTTGACATCGCTCCTCGTAGCACTCCTTGCACCGCTCCCCGCCGCCGCCCAGGAGGAACTCCCGCCTTCGGCCATCGGCGGCCTTGTGTCCGCGGGGCAGCAGAGCTACCAACAGGGAGACTACGGCGCGGCCGCGGATGCCTGGCGACGAGCCGTCGCCGCGGGCGCAGAGACACCGGCGCTGTACGAGAATCTCGGCTCGGCCTATCTGGCCGCCGGTGAGCCGGGCCGCGCCGCCCTCGCCTTCCATCGCGGCCTCGAGCGAGCGCCGCGCGACCGCAGCCTGCGCGCGGGCCTGGCAAGGGCGCGCGCCGAAGCCGCCGCGCCTGCGCCGACCGCGCCGGACACGGTCGGCGCCCGTTGGGCCGCGGTCTCCCGGCGCTTTGCGACGGCGGACGAATTGCTCTTCGTCTTGTTGACCGGCTGGAGCCTCGCCCTGCTGGCCGGCTACGGGGCTTGGAGGACACAGGCGCGCCGCCATCGCAGCCTCGCGCTGAGCGCCGCGCTCTGCGGGCTCGGGTTCGTGGCGCTGGCCGGCTCAGCCTTGCTCGCCCGTGACGCCACGGAGTCGCGCGCACCCCGCGCGATCGTGCTGGCGCCGGCCGAGGTCAGGCCGGGGCCCGGCGTGGCCGTCGGCGAAGGCTTCGCGGTGGCGCCGGCCAGCGAGGCGCGCCTGCTCGAGCGCCAGGGCCGCTGGCTGCGCGTCGCGCTACCGGGTACAGGCGGGGGCGACAGCGGTTGGCTGCCACGCGAGGTGCTCGCGCCAATCGTCGAGGGGCGCTGGCCGCCGGACGGGGCGGCGGACTGATACTCGTCATCTGGTCGAATCGACGTGTGTAACCGTTGACATTAGTGCGCGGCCAGCTACCATCTAACACATGCTCGATACACAGACTGAACGCGTCCTGCGGATAGCCAAGAGCAAGCCCATGGTGACGGCTGCCGAAATGGCCAGCGCCGGTATCCATAGCCAAGTGCTCAGCCGGCTGGTCCGGCAGGGTCACCTCGAACGTGTTGCACGCGGCCAGTACCGGCTGCCCAACCAGCCCATCACCGAACATCACGCGCTTGGCATCGCGGCGCGCGCCGTACCGCACGGCGTGATTTGCCTCCTGTCGGCGCTCGGCTTCCACGAGATCGGCACCCAGCTGCCCGCCGACGTCTGGATGGCCATCGACCGGCGAGCGCGCCGGCCCGCGCTCGGGTACCCACCGCTGCACATCGTACGATTCTCTGGGGATGCTCTCCGCGAGGGAATCGAGGTACACACCATCGAGGGTCAGGACGTCCGGATCTACAGCGTCGCGAAGACCGTAGTCGACTGCTTCAAGTATCGAAACAAGATCGGCCTCGACGTCGCGTTGGAAGCACTTCGTGAATCCTGGCAGGACGGCCGCCTCTCGATGGACGAGCTGGATCGTTACGCCCGAGTGTGCCGCGTCCATAACGTAATGCGTCCCTATCTCGAGATGCTGGTCGCGTGAGCTCTTCGATCAGCGGGTTCACGCGATCGGTTCACGTACGGCTGGTGCGCCACGCCAAGGCCAACAACGTCGATCCGAACCTCGTCCTGCGTCGCTATGCGACCGAGCGTTTCCTCTACCGGCTTTCCGTCTCACCCCATGCTCAGCGCTTCGTGCTGAAGGGCGGCATGCTGATGCTGGTCTGGCTCGGCGAACAGATCCGGCCGACCCGCGATGTGGACCTCCTCGGATTCGGAGACCTCTCCGACGAGAGCCTCGCGGCCGCCGTACTGGAGATCTGCGCACTTCCAGTCGAAGAGGACGGAATTCGCTTCGATCCCGCCAGCACCCGCGTCACCGCGATTCGGCGAGAAGATCCTTACGGCGGCCGCCGCGTCACCGCACGAGCGCTTCTGGGGCCGGCCAAGATCGCGGTTCGGATCGACGTCGGCATCGGCGATGCCGTCGTCCCCGAGCCAGAATGGCTTGACTATCCCAGCCTCCTGGACCTTCCACAGCCACGCCTGAGAGCCTACCGGCCCGAGACTGCCATCGCGGAGAAGCTCCACGCAATGGTTACGCTGGGGATGCAGAACAGCCGTATGCGGGACTTCTTCGACATTCAGGCGCTAGCAGATCATCTGAGCTTAGAAGGCAAGATCCTCGGCAGAGCCGTACAGAGCACCTTCGAACGGCGCGGCACGGCACTCCCACGCGACGGAGTCACAGCACTCACGTCCGACTTCGTGGCCGTGCCCGGCAAGCAGGCTCAATGGGAAGCTTTCCTCCGCAAGAATCGCCTCGCGGACACTTCCCGCGATCTTGGCCACGTCATTGCCGCGATCGAGACGTTCGTTGGGCCATTGGTGGCGACCTTGGCAGATGGAGGAGAGCACGCTGCGTCATGGCCCGCGGGTGGGCCTTGGGTTTGGCCAAAGGCATGAGCGCATCGGTGGCCAAGGACACGGTAGCGACGCCGCACGCAACCCGCTGGGCCAACGCCGACTCGAAGCGTTGGGGGGGCCGAGCCAGGGATCTAGAACCGCACGGATTTCGTCGACGAGGGGCCCGATCGGGCCGGCTGTTCGCTGAACGAGGTCGATGTCCTCCGAATAGCGCCCTGGTGGGAAGAAGAAGAGCTTGTGCAGTGCGGTGCCGCCACGAAACACTGCTTGCTCGGCCACGGTGGGCCGGGCGAAGAGCTCCACGAGCGCGCGCGTGATCACGAGGTCCTGCTCGACCTGGCTGTTGTCGGGCCAGGGGGCCGTCTTGCGCCACGCGGTGATGTTCGCCCGCGGAATCACAGGTCCGGCTCGACGTCGTCGTTGACCACCACACGCCATAGTGCATCCACCGCTGCGCCGAGGTGATCGCGCGACGTGTTCAACGGCACCGGAACGAGTCGTTTGCCTTGAAGCCCCACGAATATCGCCTGCGCGAGCTGACCCTCGCCGAGGTGATCGAGCAGCCACCCGAGCCGCTGCGCGTCGCTGCGCGCGACCCGCGCCGAGCCTGCTGCGAGCCGCGTGGGATCGAGTTGTCCCGCAAGATCCGAGAGCACGGTCGCGATGTTGCTCCAGTAGCCCGCGGCCGAGGAGAAACGCACGAGGTCAAAGGCGGTGGTCTCTGGAGTGGATACGACCATCGTACCCGTCTCGGTCTGCATTCTTTGCGTGGCCGCTCCGCTCATGCGGTTGCTGACATGGAACTCGATACGGACGCGGCCGACCTCGATGTCGCGCTCCGCGGCATCGGCGAGAACCTGAAACGCCATGGGCTGTTGGTGACCCGCACCGTGGAGCGCTGCGGCGCTCAAAAGCGCCACGTAGTAGCGTCGCCCAATGTGACCCATGAGCTCGTCGATGAACCACGTCGCGGGCGGGCTGCCAGCCGACCGGTACTCGGGAGGAACAAGCACGTAGAAGCCTCGTCGCGGACTGATGATCAGGCCGCGCCTCTTGAGCCTCCGCAGGGTCTTCATCACGGCGCCGCTCGACGCTCCGCTCACCGACTCCGCTTCGTGACGCGAGAACACGTACCGCCCTTCGCTGGGCAGCGCGTCGATCCATTTCGATAGAGTACCTGGATTGGCCATTGCAGAACCTCTTGCACAAGGCTACGCAATGCGGCCCCTTTTGCAAACGCCGCTGCAAGCATCGAGCGGTGGGCCATGCCGGAGCCGTGCCCTTGCCTACGCCAGTGCAGCAGGGTCGATGTGCCCGGGAAGTCACAAGGCGCGCGTCATGGCCGCGAAGGGTGCCAGAGCGACGCGGGATTCGCCAGCCGCTCGGCGACCGTCGATATGGCTCGCCCTATGACGGGTTAACGCCCTTAGATTGGACGACTTGTTACCACCAGCGGCTCTAGACGAAGGCCTGGGCGACGTTGAAGGCGTTGTGGAAGAGCACCGGGATGACCAGGCTGCCGGTGCGCTCGCGGGCCCAGCCTGCGATGAAACCGATGGACCCGGTGAGCATGATGACCGCGACGTTGAACTGAAGTGCTCCGTCGACCCAACCGACGCCGTGGAGCAAGCCGAAGAGTACGCTGGTCAACCAGATGCCCCACCCTGTTTCGGCGCCCCAAATGGTCATGCCTTTTCCGAAGGCCTGGTGAAAGAGAAGCAGCAACAGTCCGCGCATAAACAATTCTTCGTCGAGCCCCGGCATGGTGGCCTGGAATGTCAACCACTCTCGCGAAAGATCTGGGCTCGACGATATCAGGCCGGAGGTGATCGTTGCTCCGACGATGGTCATGACGGCGGTCACGGCTACGGGTCGCAGCGAGCCGGCGTTTTGCGCCCACCGGACGCCGGCCTCTCGAAACCCGACACTGGGCAAGAAGGCGAGGATCGCGCAGGTTGCGAGAAGCGCGAGGCTCTTCCCGACCCAGTTTTGCTCCCACTGCGCGAGAAATTCGGGCAGCGGCAGGACGTCCGTGCTCCGAAGCGCGAGCATGTAGATCGCGAAGGACAACCCCGCCCAGAGCAGCGGGCGCCATTCGACGCGGCGATTGTTTATCCGGAACCAGATCACGAGCAAGAGGGTGGGGACGACGAAGATTCCTGCCGTCACAAGAGCACGTTCGATAACCCCTCCCATCCTGATCGACCCGAATCGGTACCGGCGAATACTCAGGGACTATAGGCTTCTTCGTTCGCTCTGGGTTCGCCGCTGAAACGAAGGCCGAAGCGCTGCGAGGATCAGGGTTCGGGCAGACGCACAGGGAAAGTCGCTACGCGCCGCCCAACCGCAGCTCGCCGCTTCGTTCGTAGTGGTTGAAGAGCCGGACGTGGTTCTCGACCATGGGGCGTAGGTGCATTCGTTGGAAGCGCGCAACCCAGTTGATCTTCCAGAGCAGCCGGCCGATCTGCAGCGCTTCCATCTCGCCTTCCGGCCAGTCGAGGTGTGCTTCATAGCCCTGTCGGAAAGCGCCGAACAGCTGCGGATAGCGCGAATCGCCGACCTCCTCCAACAGGTCGAGCATCGCCATGGCGATGTCGTGGATTCGAAATCCGAGGACCGTGTCTTCGAAGTCGAAGGGGTACAGCGCGCCCTTGTAGAGCTTCACGTTGCCATGCCAAAGGTCGCAGTGGATGACGTGAAGATCCTTGCGATCGAGCCCCGCATAGACGGACTCGACCCGTTCATGCAGGCGCTGAAGCTGGCTTAGGTTCTCGCTGCTATAGGCTTCGAGCTGGTCCGCGTGAAAGATGACTTCGGGCTCGCCCCGTGAAAGGACGTGGGTGAAGCGCTTGGAGCTGAATTCCCCTGGCGGCGTCCACTCCCTTCCGTGTTTGTGAAGCCGCGCGAACAGCACACCCAACCGTCGCAGGTTCTGCGGCGTCAGGTACGATCCGAGCAGCCTCCCCGGCTGCCAGCTCATCAGCGTCGCATACCAATTGTCCGCGGAGCCTGCCCTCTGCATCGCCACGACCGCACTACCGTCCGCGGCTCTGATGACGCGGGGCACGGGGATGTTCGTATCCCTGCCGAGCGCATCGAGCCAGAGTGCTTCCGAACGCAGATCGGACTCGGTTCGCCAGCCTGGCGTGGCGAGCCGAAGCATGAGCCGCCGACCGGAGCTCGTCGTCACCCGATACAGGTGGTTGGTCTCAAGGCTGTGCAGGGCGACACGCGCGACCGAGAGGTCGTATCGCTCGAGCGTAGATACCGCTAGGCTGTGGAGTCGCATCAAGCCGCCGTGTCCCGTTGGCGAGGACCGATTCCGCGATCTGGATTGTTCCGTGTCATGGTCAACGCCGCTGTTACTTCGATGTCAGTTGGTCGGCATTCCACCATTGCTACCTAGCAAAGGCAAGCTCAGCCGATGCGCAGCCCCCATCGACACGCTGCCGCCCTGCGCAAGCGGCCACCACGACCCGCGTCCCTCGTCCGGCAGCGAAACGCTGACCGCACGGCCGTCGGATAGGACGGCCACGCCGAAGGTGCCGTCGACGGCGAGCGCGCGGATCCGCTCCGGGAGGCGGATCTGCGCGCGGGTGCGCGGCCGCGGCGCGGCGTGTGCGTCCAGGCGCAGCAGCCAGCCCGTGCGCATGCCGGTCCACAGGTTCGCGACCGAGCCATCCAGGGCGGCCGGCGCGCCGCTGGTCGGGAGGCCGGCGGGACCGTCGTACGGCAGGGCACTCACGATCTCGTCGTCCTGCACAACCGCCAGCGTCACGAATTCTTCGCGTCCGGAGGCGATGCCGGCCTGCCGGTAGGCAACCACGGTGTGATCTCCATCGACGAGCAAGGCTTCCGCGCGCTGCGCGGGACGTAGCTGCGAGATCGACCCTGAGGGCGTGTGCACGAGCGCACTCTCGCCCACTTGCCGGTGGCTGGCATAGACGCCCAGAATCGCACCATCCCCTGCTCTGCCAAGCGCGGTAACGGACCAAGGGGGGCTAAAGCCATCTGCTTCGAACGTCCGCCGCCAGGTCTCGCGCCACGGCCCCGGGTCGTCTTCCCCGAGGCGCGCGCGCTGCACCGCGACGACAGACCCCGGTCCTGCCTCACCTCGTTCATTCTTGATGCTGGCGGAGCCGGCGACGATCAACTCGCCGCCATGCGCTTCCAAGAAGAAGCTATGCGGCTCGCCCGGTCGCCACTCCGTGAGCGCTCCTTCCACCGCGGGCCGAAGCACGGAGAGCACGAAGCGTGGCTCACGCCCTGGCTGCGGTCGGAAGAGGTGGATCCCGGTGGCGCCGCCCGCCACGATCCACGGCGCGTCGAAGGCCAACTGGACTAGGTCCTCGTCTACGCTTGCCCGGCCGAGCCACCGCGGCGCTTCGGGCGCGGACAGGTCGTAGGCATCGATATGTCGTCCCACGGCCAGGTAGGCCACTCGGTCGCGCAACAGCACGTCGGTGATTGCGGGAATTGCCCATCGCGCGTCCTGGGCGGAGGCGGAGCCGGCGGGCACGGCGATGGCTGGGTCGGGCTGCGGCGCGATGGCTAGGCACGCCAACGTGGCGACGACGAGGAGGCGGAGCAAGAAGGGCATGGGGGCACCTCTTGGGAGTGCGGGTGCAATGTGCACATCCATGGGACGCCAGGAGGCCGGGGCCGCTTGCGACGTGTAGAGGATCGAGGATGTATACCTCTAGGCCATGGAGTCGCTTCAGGCCTTCCCCGTGACGACGAGAGGGGGCGCAGGTTCGTCGCCCTCTGCATCGAAACACATCGATGGCATGCTCAGGTTGTCGTTCCACGGTGTTGATTTGCCTCGCTCTCGGCCCCTAAGACATTTCGGTCCGCCCGACGAGCCAGCCGTCATACGATTGGAGGTAGTACGTTGAGCACCGAACGCCCCCGCAAGAGCAGCCCGAACGACGTCGCCCGCTTCCACGCGGACTATGACCGGCATCCCGGCGATCACATCCGGCTCTTCGACGCGGTAGCGCAGGTCATCCAGCCGACCGCCGTCCTATACCCCGGCTCTTATGTCGACATCGCGGCCTCCGTCGTGTTCGACGACGTCACGTATGTGGATACCGACAAGCGAGCGCGCGTCTTCTTTTCCCATGCGGACGATGTGGAGCAGCTTGTCCGGGCCGGCCGGCCGCAACCGGAACGCTCCTTCGCATTCACGTTCCTTCATCACGACTACCGCGAACCCTTCGACATCGCGGACGGCTCCGTGCAGCTCGTGATCTCTCTGTACGCCGGCTTCATCAGCGAATACTGCACCCGCTATCTCGCGCCCGGAGGCTGGCTGCTGGCCAACAACAGTCATGGGGATGCGTCGATGGCGTCGCTGGATCCCGACTATGCGCTCGTAGCCGTCATCAGGAGCCGCAGCGGCACCTATCGCCCGAGCTCCGAGGCGATGGAGAAATACCTCGTCCCGAAGAGCGGTCGGCAGCCAACAGTGGAGGATCTTCACGCGGCGGGTCGGGGCATCGCGTACACCAAGTCTCCGTACGCGTATCTGTTCAAGCGGGCGCGATAGCCGCGATTCGCACGCGCCGTCAGGCCGCGGGCGATGTTTCTCCGGAAGCAAGAGGAGTATTGAATCATGAACACGGGCGATTCGATCGGTTCGGGCCTACCTGCACGCTTGATCCTCACGCTCGGAAGCGCGGAGGCCGACCTGGCGCGTGCGGGCGGCAAGGCGGCGTCGCTCGCGCGGCTCGTCCAGGCGGGCTTGCCCGTGCCGGACGGCTTCATCGTGGGCACCGGGGCCTATCGCGACTTTGTTCAGGCCAACCGACTGCAGCCGACCATCGACGCCGCCGTCTGCGAGATCGACGGCCGCGATCCGAAGCGCTTGGACGCGGCGTCTGAGGCGATCCAGAACGCATTCGCCCAGGCCGCAATGCCCGACGAGATCGCGCAGGCCGTCACGCACGCCTATGCAGCGCTGGGCGACGGCGCATCGTCCGTGGCCGTCCGTTCCTCCGCGACCGCGGAAGACCTGCCCGAGCTCTCCTTCGCGGGGCAGCAGGAGACCTATCTCAACATCAGGGGCACGCAGGCGGTCCTCGCGGCGGTGCAATGCTGCTGGGCCTCCCTGTGGACACCACGCGCGATCGGCTACCGCGCGCAGCACGACGTGCCGACCGATGGCGTGGCCATGGCGGTGGTGGTTCAAGCGCTCGTGCCTGCGGAGTCGGCCGGCATTCTCTTCACCGCGAATCCCGTCACCGGCGATCGTGACCAGGCCGTGATCAACGCATCGTGGGGGCTCGGGGAGGCCGTCGTCGGGGGCCACGTCACGCCGGACACCGTGATCGTGAACAAGGGCGACGGCCGTGTGGTCTCGCGCGAGATCGCGGACAAGACCGTGATGACCGTGCGCACCGACACCGGTTCGGCGGAGCAGCACGTGCCCGACGAACTGCGTGGGCGAAGCGTCCTGGACGATGAGGCGGCAGCGGAGCTCGTAGTACTCGCGACGCTCATCGAGGAGCATTTTGGACAGCCCATGGACATCGAGTGGGCTTTTGCGGATGGCCGCTTCGCCATCCTGCAAGCCCGGCCGATCACGGCCCTGCCGGAGCTTCGGCGGGATGGGGACCCCGTCGCAGGCTCGGCCCGGAATGCCGCCGTGGAATGGATCCCACCGATCGAGGGCTCGGCATGGCTCCGGCGCCAGGTGGTGGAGCACATGCCGGAGCCGCTCTCCCCGCTCTTCGCCGAACTCTATCTGGAGCAGGGCCTCGATCATTCGATGGAAGGGATCATGGGTGTCATGGGCTGGTCGCGCGACTTCATCGGTCGCTTCGTCGAGCTGCCCATGTTCAACACGGTCAACGGCTTCGCGTACATGCGGGCCGACTTCAAGATCAACATCCGCTCCCTTGGGCTCCTCGTGGTCACGTACGTCAAGATGCTCCCGAAGCTCCTGCATTTCGTGATCCCCTACTGGCGCGATGATCAGCTGCCGGCCTATCGGGCGAAGATCGCGCGGTGGAAGCAAGAAGACGTGTCGGAGGCCGACGACGAGCGACTGCTCGAGGGAGTGCTCGAGCTGGCGGACGCGGATGCCGTCTACTGGTTCGCCGCCAACTTTCCGCTGGCGCTCTCGAAGACGACCGACGGCCTGCTCGAGCGGGTCCTGCGAACGATCAAGCCGCCTCGAGGCGGGGGGCAGGATGCGACGCTGGCGTATCCCCTGTCGAGCGGACCGCTCCTGCGCGGCTACCCGTCGCAAACCCTGGACGCGCAATTTGCACTCGAATCCATCGCCCGTCTGATCGGGCAGGACGAGACGCTGCGCGACCGTCTGCTGGACGGCCCGGCTCGCGACCTCAGGCACACGCTTGAGCAGTCGCCCGGCGGTGGCCCCGCGCTCGCGGCGCTTCAGGACTACCTAGCGACGTACGGGCACCAGATCTACAACCTGGACTTCGTCGCCCCGACGCAAGCCGAGAATCCGCTGCCCGTGTTCATCGGGCTGCATGCGCTGCTGGCGCATCCCGAGCGCGATGCCAGGGCGCAGAACGTGGCGTTCGCGCAGGCAAGGGAGGACATGGCCAAAGCGATCCTGCGCCGTCTCGGGCCGATCCGTCGGCCGATCTTCCGCAAAGTCCTGGCCTGGGCGCAGCGCTTCACGCCCTACCGCGAAGACGCACTCTACTACGTCGGCGCCGCCTGGCCGACGCTGCGCGGCCTGGCTCTGGAGTTGGGCGAGCGCCTGATGAATGCGGGCGTGCTCGAAGCGCCCGACGACGTCTTCTACTTGCGCAGCGTCGAGCTGCGGCAGGCGATCGCGGCGCGCGCCGCCGGCGCAACCGGCGACGATCTCGCCACGCGAGCGCGCGAACGCCGCGCGCTTCGCGACGAGCGCATGGGCTTGCAACCACCGCCGACGGTGCCCGAAAACTACCGGATGAAGATAGGGCCCTTCGACCTGTCATCCGGCCTTCAGCCCAAGGAGAACCGCAGCGATGGCGACACCATCGACGGCTTTGCGGTCAGCCCCGGCAGGGTAACCGCACCGGCCAGCGTGATTCTGTCGCCCGCGGACTTCGAGAACATGCGCCCGGATTCGATCCTGGTCTGCCCCACCACCACACCGGCGTGGACCCCGCTCTTCGCGCAAGCACGCGGCCTCGTGACCGACATCGGCGGCGTCCTGGCCCACGGCTCTATCGTGGCGCGCGAGTATGGGATCCCGGCCGTCATGGGCACGACCGTGGCCACGGCGCGCATCCGCGACGGCCAGATGATCACCGTGGACGGCACGGCCGGGACGGTGGAGCTCGCGTGAAACAACGGATGCGGAGTCATCCGCGCTCCGAATTCATCAACAACGGCGGCAGGTAGATCGTGAAGTCCACCTCGTGCTGCAGCAACACGCTGTGCACGGCCGATGCGTCGCCACTGGACGCCAGCCCGAGGCTGTCGATCAGGTCGAAGCGCGCGTTCTGAACCGTTCCCACGGTTGCCTTCAGCCGCTCGTGCCAGATGGAGTAGGAGCCGAGTCGGCCGTCGCGGCGGTAGTAATAGCCGAGGCTCGGATGCGTCAGCACGATCATGCCGGTCTCGAGATCGTCGAAGCCGCGGAGCTGCTTCGGGGCCTCGCCGGTGTCGTGGAGCTCGACATCCGCGTCGGCCCAGCTATTCGACGCGGTCATCCGGTAGCGTTCGTACCGTGAAGCGCTCTGGTCGAACGTGCAGTCGAATTCGATGTGCGCGCGATGCCAGGGCAGCTTCCACAGGTAGCGCGGGATCGTGACGGAGATCGAGTCGAGCGACGTCCCGAGGAACCAGACGGCGTGCTCGCCCGTCTCGCGATCGACGACATAGATCCGGTAGTTCGTCTGCGCGAACGCCCACGTCGGCCAGGGGAACCGTGCGAAGCGAAAGTCCCGGTCCACGAACGGCACCACCGACAACAACCCGGCTTCCCCTTCACCATGGGGAATCGTCAGTAGGTCGAAGCGGGGGTGGATCAATTCACGCGCGGCCTGCGGATCGATGAAGTAGGTGATGATGCTGAAGTGGAGCAGCGAGGTGTCGACGTCGATGCCGGAGGGCGACTTGCGCGCGAGCCGGTCTGCGTCGAAGGTGAGGGGCTTCAACGTGGCTTGGGCCGGTGTGGCCGCAGATCGCCCGCCGACGCAGCGGCCGCCCTGGCGCGCGGCCCTTTGTCGTTCCTCGGCCGCACGCCCGACGCAGGCAGATCCTGCGCGACGGGCGACGCGAAGGCTTGGCACACGTGGTTGTAGCGGATGGATGCGCGTGTCATGGCTGCGGAGAGTGCCAGAATGCATCGCGACTAGCCAGGCGCTCGGGCATCGTGGCCCAACACGGCACCGTGAATCGTCGACGCACGGTCGCAGAGATCGTCGACTTCGTTCGGGAGATCACACCATGAGGATGACTTCGTGACCATTCGATCCATCGCGCGCATTCACATCGGTCCCCGATGTGGCGCACAGCGAAGGCAACTTCGTCCAGAAGACCCAGTACATCGAGTTCAACGGCCTTAGCGGCCCCCGGCGACCGGCGCCGCCGAGTGCTATTACCCGCCCGCTGCCATCATCGATCCACGCCCGCCCACCTACGCTCCGCTGTCGTACTTCCAGGCCCACGGCACATCGGGGCGGCCCACTTGGCTGGTGGCGTAGGCCTCGAAGCGGCGTCGATCCAGGCGCTGCTTCGAGCGGTCCTCGGAGCGCTTCGGGGGACGGTCCAAGCCGAGGGCCTTGGCAGTAAGTGCCGAGCCCGGCGTCAGGGTGCTGGCTGCATGATCGGCCATCACAACGCCAAGACCGGGCAATCGGACGACGTTTGAGGGCGAGGTTGAGGCGTCGGCCATAGCGATTCGCTCCTCGGCTCGGGAACTGATTGAAATACGGGAGACAGGTTGTGCTTGCTTCTACCTACACCCTAGCACAGAGCCCCGAAGCGCTCGCTACGACGCCGACCGTCACGGAGAATGATTCCCGTGGTCCTGGGGGGAAAGTGCCGCCGAATCGAACCGCATTCATCGCCTGGCTATCCCGCGATCGACCCTACCGGGTTTGCCGTTGTATCGCAACGGCTACCGCGCCTGAGTATTGGGCCCATAATCGCTGCCTGTGGCAGACAACTCCGCCATAGCCGTCATCGCGCTCTCCACCGTCACAAGGCCGGCCCGGGCGCCGCGCGCGTAGTCGGCCTCGTAGTCGCTCTCGCCGCGTTGTGCGCGGGCCCAGCCTTCGACGCGTTCGCGCTCCCCGACGTTCGCGGCGGATTCGGGGGTGCCGAGTCCCTGTCGGAGTTGGTCCCCGGCACCCAGTAGCTCGGCCACGTGCTCGGCCGAAGACACCAGGCGCGCCAGGCGTGCGGCGGCGTACGCGAGCTCCACGAGGTGCGCGGGCTCCCCGATGGTGTTCGCGAGTCGGGTTGCCTCGGCCAGGTGCGCGAAGGCCTCATCGACGGCCTCCTCGTCGATCGCGACGTGTCCGAGATGGGTCAGCGCGAAGACCATCATCGGGGCGGCGTCCAGTCCGCGCTTTGCGGCGAGGCTCTCCTCCAAGAGCGCTCGCGCCTCAGAGAGTCGCCCCGCCAGGCGCAGGAGGCTGCCTAGGTTGCCGGCGGCATGGCCGATCTCCCAGGCCTTCCCGCCGGAACGCGCGAGCTCCAGGGCCGCTTTGAAGCGCTCGATCGCCAGCTCGCTTTCCCCGCTGCGCTCGGCCACCATGCCGAGGTTGCTGAGAATGGTGTAGGTGTCACCCATCACCGCGCGCGCCGATTCAAGTCGTTCCTGCGCCGCCACCAATTCGCCGCACAGGATCTCCGTGATGCCGAGGTTGATCTGCACGCGTGCCACTTTGTCGTCGTCACCGAGAGCCGCGAAGATCCCCATCGCCTCCTCCATGAGGTGCCGCGCGCTCGCGTGGTCTCCTTGGTGGTTGGCCAGGGTTCCCAGGTGGAAGAGCACGACGGCGTGGTCCTTGGAGCCGTCCGCGGCACCAGGAATGGCAAGGACTCCTTCGAGCAGCTCTCGACCCTCCGCCAATAGCCCGCGAGCGTAGAAGGCCCAGCCCAATCCTTCCGCCAGGGCACGGCCGGAAGCCGCGTCCCCGCTCTCTGCGCTTCGGCGGAAGGCCGCGCGGATGTTCTCGTGCTCGTCCGCAGCCCAGCGAATGAGCTCATCGACCTCGGCTCGGCCTTGTTCGGTTGCATGGTTTTGGACATGGGCCACGACACAGGCCACGTGGCGGCGAACCGTGTCCTCGACGTCGGGCGAGTCGTCCAGCTTCTGCGCCGCGTAGTGGCGGATCGTCTCGAGGTAGCGATAGCGCTGACCCGTGGCCCGCTCCTCCACCTCCACCAAGGACTTGTCCACGAGACCCGCCAGCAGGTCGAGCACCTCCCACGATTCCAGGCTATCGTCCGCAGCCACGACCTCGGCGTCTTCGAGCGTCCACCCGCCGCGGAAAACCGCCAGACGCCGAAACACTTGGCGCTCCGCCGGCTCCAAGAGATCGTGACTCCAGTCGACGGCTCCCTCCAGCGTCCGTTGGCGGCCATGCGCCGTCCGGCTGCCGCCGGTCAGGAGCTTGAAGCGCTGGTCCAGCCGTTGAAGGATCGCCGAAGGCGCCATCATCCGCACCCGAGCCGCCGCCAGCTCGATGGCTAAGGGGATACCGTCGAGGCGGCGAACCAGCTGCACGACGTCGAGCGCATTCGATTCGTCCAGTTCGAAGCCGGGTTTCACCTCCCGCGCACGGTCCGTGAACAGCCGCACCGCCGCGTGGTCGGCGACTCGCGCGGGATCGGCGGCATCGGCCGGATCCGGTAGCGACAGGGGCGGCACGGGCATGACCCGCTCGCCATGGATACGCAGCGGCTCGCGGCTCGTGGCCAGCACGCGTGCGTTTGGCGCTGCGCGCAGCAGGTCTTCGGCGAGCGCGGCCACGCCGGCCACGACGTGCTCGCAGTTGTCGAGTACCAGCAACAGCGCACGCGATGCCACGTGCTCCAGCAGCACGTCACGCATTCCCTGCGCCCCCGACTCGCGCAGCCCCACCGCGAGGGCCACCGCCCCGGCGACCTGCGCGTCATCCTCGAGCGCGGACAGATCCGCGAACCAGGCGCCGTCAGCGAAGTCATCGAGCCCGTCTGTGGCGGCCTGGAGGGCCAGGCGCGTCTTGCCGGAGCCGCCCGCGCCGGTGAGGGTGACGATCCGGTGCTCCGTGAGTGCGACGGCAAGATCGGCCAAGGCGGTTTCGCGACCAACCAAGGCGGTGGTCGGGTGGGGCAGGTTGTGACGCGGTGCCGAGGGCAGCGCGACGGGCGTGACGGCGGGCGCCGCGTCTTCGCCCTCCGCTCCGTTTGCGGCGCCGATGGCGCTGCGCACGCCGGCGACCAACACGGGGATCGCAGCATCGAAGGGCTGGTCGTGAAAGTCCACGTACTGCAAGCGCCCGAGTTGGAAATGCACCTTCGTCGGGCGGTATCGCACGGGCACCACGGGGATGCCCTGGTCCAGGGCGTACTGCCACTCGTCCTCGACGTTCGTGGACGCCATCGCATCCGGTGAGAGGACGAGGATGAGCACCTCAGCCGCGTCGAGCGCGTCCTGGATCGCGGTGCTCCATCGGGCGCCGCCCTGGATCCCGTCGCGATCGATCCACGGCGTGATCCCGACCCCCGGCAGGGCCTCCGCCAACCGCGTCGCGAACTCGGTGTCCGCATGGGAATAGCTGATGAACCCTTGGATCATGGGCCAAGGATGCCAGCGCGCAGGTGCGCGGTCGACCACGGCCGGTCGGTGCGAGACCGGTGGCGTACAATCACGGGCCGCGCAGCAAATGATCACCCATCGAATCGGGCCGCGCTCGCGGTGCCGTCTTGCTAAAGGGAGTCCTAGACCTTGGAAGAACGGCTCGAACGCAACAAAGCCACATGCAAAGCCTTCTACGATCTGATGTTCAACCAATGTCGGCCCGCGGAAGCGGTAGAGCGGTACGTCGGCGACGAGGACATCCAGCACAATAGCGAGGTCGCCGATGGCAAGCAGGCCTTCATCGACTATTTCGAGCGGATGGCCGCGGAGTACCCGGGCAAGCGCGTGCACTTCAAGCGTGCGATCGCGGAGGGCAACCTCGTCGTGTTGCACTGCCATCAAGAGTGGCCCGGCGACCAGGACTATGCCGGCATCGACATCTTCCGCCTCGACGAGAACGGCAAGGTCGTGGAGCATTGGGACGTGCTGCAGATCGTGCCGGAGCACGCTGCAAACGAGAACACGATGTTTTAGGCCGGGCGCCGTCGGCGTTCCGGCCGATCAGAGCCAAGGCCGATGCCCGTGATTCCACGCCGCCTTCCCGTCGCATGCCGGTTCCGCCGCGACGCTCTCCGCGCCGTCGCCGTCGCCTATTCCGTCGCCGCTGCCGTGCTCGTCGCAGGCTGCGCGCCGGACGGGCCGGCGTCCGGCCTCACCGAGGCGACGAACGTGGCTGACGGTACTCCCGCTTCGGTCGCCGAACCGTCGCCTGGGGGTGAAGGCGAATCGCCGGCGGCAGCCGCCGAACCGTCACCCACGGTTCGTATCGATCGACCTGTGGCCCTCGCGCTGCGCCGTCCCGCGGCGCGACCCACACCGGCCGTCCGCGGTCCGTTCCTCGTCCCGCCGGATCGCGAGATCGCCCTGGTCGGCGCGCGGGTCATCGACGGCTCGCACGACGCCCCGCGTGAAGGGTGGACCCTCGTGATCCGCGGCGACCGGATCGTGGCGGCGGGGCCCGACGTGGAGCCGCCGCCGGGCGCAGAGCGCATCGACTTGGCCGGGCGCACGGTCTTGCCCGGGCTCATCGACGTGCATGGACATTTGTTCGGACTCTCGGGCAACGGTTACGCTTTCCTGGACGCCTACCCGCGCCTCTATCTCGCGGGCGGGGTCACCACCGTGTTTGCGCCGGGCGAGTGGGAACCGGAGGCCGCGATCGCGGCCCGCGACGCGATCGCGCGCGGCGACGAGCCCGGTCCGCGGGTGCTCACGGCCGGGCCCTTCTTCGACGGAGCCGGCGGCGGCGAGCTGCTGGTTCGGCGCTACGAGCGCTGGCGCGACCGCATCGACGGCGTGAAGGTTTACTCGCAGGTCGGGCCGGAAGCCTTGGGCCGCCTGATCGACGCCGCCCACGCCGACGGTCTGCGCGTCACCGGCCACCTCGGCAGCACGACGGTGGCGGAGGCGCTCGCGTTGGGCATCGACCGGCTTGAGCACGGCGTCTTCGCGGCGCCGGAACTGTGGCCGGGCTTGTACGCCCTCGATCGGCAGACCTGCGCCATCGCCGAGCTCGACCCCGATGGACCCGAGGTCGGCGCGCTCGTGGACGCGATTCTCGAGAGCCGGACGCCCATCGTGCCCACATTTACGGTCTATGCGCAGTCCATGGCGGATGCGATACCGGTGGACGACGAATGGCTACGCTTCGTGGCGCCCGAGGCGCGCAAAGGCGTGCTGGCGCGCACGGCCGACTACCGCGAGGCGAGCGGGGCATGCGTGGCGGACGCGCTTGCGGTGCAATCGGAATTCGTGCGCCGCATCCACGAGGGCGGCGGGATCGTGCTGGCCGGCACCGATCCGGTCTATCCGCTCATCGTGCCGGGCGCCGGCCTTCACCGCGAGCTCGCCCATCTGGTGGACGCAGGCCTGACGCCGCTCGCCGCGATTCAAGCGGCCACCGTAGACGCGGCGCGCGCGCTCGGGCTGGACGACCGCGGCGCGATCGAGGCCGGTCGGCGCGCGGACCTCATGGTCGTCGGGGGCGATCCGAGCGTGGATATCGCCGACGTAGCGCGGGTCGAATGGGTAATGCAGGGGGGCGTTCGGCATGATCCAGAGGCGCTGCGGACAGAGGTTGAGGGCGCGATCGGGCGCGCTGCAACGGCCACGGTGCCGTAGCGGAGATGCCGCTTCCGTCCGGCGCCGCCACCGTCACCTACCCTCGTTCATCGGCCGGACTGAACCTCGCGCATCGGCCGGGCTTCACCAGCCTCGTGACCGGCCGCAGCGTTCGCGAGCGCAACCAGGTCGGTCTCGGCGCCCTCGTGCCACGCAACGTCGAAGGCTTCGGTGCCGCCCGCCGCGCGTGCCGCGTCTATCGCGGTCGCGAGTTCCGCGGCCTCCGGTTTGGACCACGAGGCGCCGAGCTTCTCACGAAGGGCCTCGGCCGCACCGAGGAGGCGCGCGGCCCGTAAGGGCTCGCCGTCCCGGACGGCAAGAACGGCGAGCGTCACGAGGGAGCGGCTGATCCCGCGGCGCTCTCCCATCTCCATGCGTAGCCGAAGCGACTCGCTCACATGGATGCGCGCGGGCTCGAGTTCTCCCTCCGCGAGATCGACCAGGCCCAGCAGGTGGGCAAGGGCAGATTGGGAAGCCCGATCGCCGAGTGGCCCGACCAGCACGAGCGCATCGTCGATCCGCCTTCGGGCGGCCGCGGTGTCGCCAAGGGCGAGGTCGATTTCGGCGAGATTGTGCAGCGCTGAGACGACGGACTCCGTGTTTCCCGCGCCGCGGTGCAGCGCAAGGCTGGTCTCGAAGTGACCCTGCGCAGCTCGGTTGTCGCCCATGCCGCCCTCCAGAGCACCAAGGCTGTGCAGGATGCCGGCCAGGGCCACATTGTCGCCGCTCGCCTCCAGCAGCGCGCGGGCCTGGGAGAGCAGATCGCGCGCTGCATCGTGGTCGCCGCGGTCCATCTCCAGGATCGCCAGGTTGTTCAGCACCGCAGCCCGTGCAGCGACGGGGCCTTGGGGTCCGTGCGACGCCAGCGCGGCGCGATGGTGGGCCTCGGCAGCCGTGAAATCCCCTTGACTCCAGGCAAGCACGCCCGCACCGGTCTCGGCCTGCGCGCGCGCGGAAGCCGGCACATCACCCACCGCCGCCAGCGCGCGCTCCAGGTGCACGCGCCCCTCGTGCAAACGCCCGCGCAGGTACCACCACCGCCACACGGCGCCTGCGAGCAGCACGCCTTCCTGCGCCATGCTCATCTCAGCGGCAAGTTGTAGGGACGCACGCACGTTGTCTTGTTCCGCGTCGAGGCTGGCGAGCGCCGCCGCGCTCTCTGTTCCGACCAACGCTGCGCGCGCCGCCTGGGCAAGCGCTCGGTAGTGGGCGACGTAGCGCGCCGCGATCGAACGTAGCTCACCACCGGCGTCCAGTTGCTCGCGGGCGAATGCGGCTACGGTGCCCAGCATCGCGAAGCGGGGCTCGCCAACGCCGTCCACGAGCGGCAGCGATCGGACGAGGCTGCCGTCCACCAACGCCGTAAGCGCGGGCAGGAGGTCGATTTTCGTCGAGCTCGCATACCCCACGGCCACCTCGTCCCCCACAGTCTCCTGCGGGCCACAGACCTCGTCCATCGCCTCCAGCGTGAAGCCGCCCCGGAATACGGCGAGCCGCCGAAAGAGGACGCGCGCTTCGTCGTCCAGCAGCTCGTGGCTCCAGGCGATCGTGGCGCGCATTGTTTGATGGCGCTCCGGCCGGTCACCTCCGCCCGCCAATTGGGCGAGCGGCTGTGCCAGGCGGTCCAGCAGCGCGGTGGGCGGCAGGAGTGCCACGCGTGCCGCGGCCAGCTCGAGCGCGAGCGGCAACCCGTCGAGTTTCCGGCAGATCGCCGCGACCGCGTCGGCATTGGCCTCGTTCAAGACAAAGTCGGGCCGCACCGCGCGCGCACGGGCAACGAAGAGCGCGACGGCGGGACTGTGGGCTGCCTCCGCGAAGGACGCAGCGTCCTCCGAAGGGACATCGAGCGGCGTCAGCGGCAGCAGATGCTCGGCGCGCACGTCGAGCCGCACCCGGCTGGTCGCCAGCACGGCTAGGTGCGGGCAGCGCTCCAGCAGGCCGGCGAGCCACGGGGCGGCCTCCGCTACGTGCTCCACGTTGTCGATCACCAGGAGCATCGCGCGGGTGCCCAGCGCCGCGGCGATCTCCTCGCCCAACGATCCGCCGCCTTCGCGCAGACCCATCGCGGCGGCCACGGCGGACGACACGAGCGCAGGGTCGCGTACCGCATCGAGGGG
>JAJCYU010000314.1 GCA_029262755.1 Anaerolineae bacterium | reverse complement strand
CGACGGCGGGACGCACAAGGCCTCGATATCGCCAAGGCCGCTCGTCTTGCCGAAGGTGACGTTGCGCCCGGCGTAGATCGTCTCGCGGGCGACGTAGGCGCCGCTCAGGTTGTCGAACCAGGCCGTGCCGCCGCTCCAGATCTGCCAAGGGTCGATGACGGTCGAGAGCACTTGGTCGAGCCAAGGCAGGGAGGCCAAGGTGCCCCAGGACGACTCGTTGTGCCGAATGTTATCGTCGTAGAACTCCGGCGCCGGCAGCGGAATCCAGCGCTCCGCAACCCGGCTCGTCACGACGATGTCGCCACCGGCGCTGGTCAACACGCGCGAGTCTCCGCGACGATCGCGGAAGCCGAGCACCAGATCGCCGTCGCCGCGGAACTCGATGTCGACCAACATCGGCGAGCGATCCTGACCCGTACCGTCGTCGATTTCGTGCCACGGCTCCCACGGCGGTTGGCGGCCGTAGTCCATGGTCGTGCGCGCCACCTCGTGCAGCTCGCTGCCGTCGGCGCGCGAGCGGTAGACGTATGCGCCGAGGAACTCGTTGGTCCCCGAACCGTCCGGGTCTTCGGAGCGCCCATCGACGACGCCGTGATAGAGCCAGCCGTCATTCCAGCCGAGCGCGAACGGTCGGGCGACGTCGGACCAGGATTCGCCCACGGCGCCGTGCGGAAAGGCGCCGAGGATCTCGCCGTCCGGTACGGAGATGCGCCAGATCAAACCCTGATAGAGGTCGACGGCGAAAAGCACGCCGAGCTCGGGCGCGAGCTCCAGATCGCCGAGGCCGAGACGACCCACCCAACGCGCGCCGGGCTGGTCGAAGTTGCGGTCGATGTCGTGCGGGTCGAGCCCCGCCTCAAGCAGGGCAAAGGGGTGGACCGTCATGGTGTTCATGTCGATCCGGTAGATGCCGCCGGGGCCGAGCGGGCCGTACTCCGCAAGGCGCTTATGGAAAGCGCCGAGGTAGAGTTGTCCGTTGGCGATGTCATAGGCTTCGCCGAAGACGGCGCCGACCTCGGGTTGCCAGGCAAGCGGCACGTGCGTGTTCGGGTCTTCGGGCACGCTGTCGTTGAACGCGACGACCATGACCTGGCGCTCGAACCACGGCGGCTGGTACGCGTTGCCCTGCCCGTCGAGGGAGGGCACGAAGCAGGTCGTAACGAAATAGGGGTTGTCGCTGCCACAGGTGTTCTGCACGGTCGTCCACTGCTGGGCCAAGGCCGTCGCCGTGGCGGCCGGCCGTGTGGGCAGCGCGATCGCCCGCAGGCGCGCCTGCATCGTGGGGGCCACGAGGGCCGCGCGCGCCGACGCGGCCGTCGCGGTGCCCGCGCGCCCGACGGCGGCCGCGGTGCGCGTCGGCGCCGCCGCGCGAATCGTCGGTGCGAGCGCCGTGGCGGTCTGGCGTGCCACGGTCGCACGGGCGACCTCGGTGGGTGCGTGCGCGGTGCGCGTCGCGCCGATGAAGGTTGGGAGTGCAACCGCGGTCTGCGCCGCAGCCGTTGCGGTCGCGTTGCCGGCCACCGCCTGCGTCGCGGTGGTGATGGCGGCCATCTCGCGCGTGGCTTCCGCCGCGATGTCCGGCTCTGCGAGACCCTGTCGGGCGCACAGCGTCTCGCTGTCGCCAGCGCCGAGGAACTGGCCGTCCGCGCCGCCGAGTGCCGCGACGTCCACCAACGGCTCCGCGCGCAGGATGCGTCCACTCTCTGTATCGAACCAGGTCGCGCCGAGCGCGCCGGCAGGAACGCCGACCTGGTCGCGCAGCGCCAGCGAGGGCGCGATGATCACGTCTAGGCCCGGCAAGGCCGCTAGCCCGCCCCACGTGGCATCCAACCCGCCGACGCCGAGATCGTCGAAGGCATCGCCGCCGAGCAGCGGTCGGTACATCTGCTGGTCCCGCTCCGTCGCGATGAGATCGCCGACGCTGCGTCCGGCGCGGCAACCCGGCCGGATCACGCACGTGGGATCCATGTCGACCATGCGGTCGCGCATGCCAAGCACCAAGGGACCTTCCTGCGGCACCCGGTCTGGCATGAACTCGATATCGGCCAGGATCGGTTGATCGGCGCCGGCGGCGTTCGCGCCGTCATTCCAGGTCGACCAGCCGATCGGGCGCCGGTAGCCAAGGTAGACGCGCGCCAACGGTTCGGCATCCCGGCCGCGCGGCCGGCTGCGGTAGACCATGGCCTCGAAGATCTTGGGCGGCGGCGGGAGCGGTTCTTGGAAGGAATCGACCACACCCTGGTAGATCCAGCCGTTGCGCACCGCAAGCGCGAAGGGCCGCGCGTTTTCGAACCAGCGCTCACGGCCCGCTCCGTGCGCAAAGCGGTCCGCGTTCGTCCCGTCCGGGAGCGCAAGCCCCTCGACCCGGCCGAGGCCGATGTTCATCGCATAGATCCGGTCCGTGCCCGGGTCGAAGTCGATATCGCCGAAGCCCAGGCGACCGACGAGCGGCGCCGCGTCCGAATCATCTGCGCGGGGATCTGCTGCCAGCTCGGGGGCATGAGGGTCTTCGCCCGTGGAGACGGTCGCCCACGGCGACACATCGCCAGACGCGAGGTCGATGCGGTAGATCTGACCCGGCCCACCAGGGCCGAAGGACAGCCCCACCTTGTGATAGGCCGCTGCGTAGAGCTGTCCGCGTACGTCGTCGTAGGCCAGGCCGTATACAGCGCCGACCTGCCCTTGCGTGGCCAACACGACCGTATCGGCCGGCTTCGCGCCCGCACCGTCGCGGTACGCGATCACCGCCGGCTGCTCGGCGTGCGACGCGGCGTCCGAACCGCGAACGTGGACCGCCGTCACGAGCCAGGGATGCGTCGTGGCGCAGGCCGCCTGGACGCGCTCGAGTAACGGAGCGTCCTGGCCGACCTTCGCGAGCACGTCGGAAGCTTGGGCTTCGATCGCCCGGTCCTGGCCAGGTACGTCACCCGTCTCTGCCGCGCCCATCTCTGTTCCTGTCTCTGCGCCTGTACCTACACCCGTCCCTATCGCTCTCGATGCCGCCGGCGTCGACGCGGCGTCGGGTAGCACGGTGCCGACGAGCGTGAAGCCCGCGACCACCAGTGCCAACGCGAACCAGCGTTCCCGGACCCGAAGACGGGCGGGCGCGATCGCGGCACGGGCGACGTCGCGCGACGGCGCGTCGGCTTCCGACGATTGCGCGGACGTCGCGGCTCCGCGAGCAGATGAGCGAGCAAGACGCGCGAGCAGAGTTCGCAGGGGCATGATTTGTATCCTCGGGCCGGGCAAGAGGGGGCCGGCGATCATTCGAGAGCGCTGAACACCGGGCAGGGTCGCTCCTCCGAGAGTGTATCAGAGGCATATGATGCGCGGCGTGCGCTCGCCTTCGATGCACGGACGCACCGAGGGTCGTCTGCCGGTGAGTCGCTAGCACGGTCCCGCCGGTTCCATGGATCGTGGATCACCGAGCGCTGGATGGGGGCGTGGCCGTCCGACTCCTCCTACCCCGCCGGGGCGCTTGCTTCCATCTCGAACTCGTCCGCGACGGCCTCCGCCGCACGTTCCTCAGCCGCGAGCCGGGCGCAGCGCCGGCCCAGTGCCAACGCCGGCACGGCCGTCACCAGCGAAAGCACCGCACCAAAGGCGTAGGGAAACGCCGGCGCGATCGCGAAGAGCACGCCGCCGATCGCGGTGCTGACGATCGTGGACAGGCTGACCACCGATTGGTACAGGCCGAGCACACCGCCGCGTACGGAGTCGTCCACGGTTTGCGTGGTGAGCGACTGCAGCGGCGGCATCATGATGCCCATGCTCAGAGGGAACACGATGGATCCGGCGACCCCGAGCAGGGGCCCGGTGGCGAGGGCGAAGAGCAGCATGCCCACCGCACGCAGCAGGGTGCCGCCGACAACGAGCGTCGCCTCTTCGAAACGAGCGAGCAAGGGGCGAAGCAACAGCGACTGGGTGAGAAACTGCGTCAGCCCGACGACGGCCAGCAGCGCGCCGACGCCGAGCGCAACGTTGCCCGCGTCCCACTCGGAGAAGATCACGGCCTCGCCGAAGAGCGAGAACGTTGCCTGCAACATGCCGAGCGCGAACTGGCCGATGAAGGCGATGGATAGCGCCAGCATCAGGGTGCCGTTGGCCAGGACGTCGGGCAGGCCGAGGCGCGGCCGATCCGCCCGCGCGTTCGCGCTGCGACGCTCGGGTGTCAGCGACTCGTCGAGGGTGAACCAGGTGAGGACCACGACGAGCAGCGCGGCCACCGCGGCGACATAGAAAGGCACGCGCGGGCCGAAGAAGCGCGAGAGCAGGCCGCCGGCGGCCGGCCCGATGATAAAGCCGAGGCCGAAGGCCGCGAAGATATAGCCCAGCGACTGCGCCCGCTTCTCACGCGGCGTGATATCGGTGATATAGGCTTGGGCGACGATGATGTTGCCGCCGGTAATGCCGTCGAAGATGCGCGATGCGAACAGCACCCAGACTGCGGACGCCGCGCCGAGTGCCCAAAAGCTGAGCGCGGTGCCGATCTGGCTGACGATCAACACGGGCAAGCGTCCGTAGCGATCGGACAGCCGACCGAGCACAGGGCCGCCGACGAACTGGGCCGCGAAGAAGCTCGACACCAGGAGCGTGATGACCTGCGGCTCCATCCCGAACGAGCCGAGCGCATACAACGGCAGGATCGGCAGGATCATGCCCGAACCCACCATCTGCACGAAGACGATGAGCAGAATGGTGACCAGACGACGATCGACGTTGCGTAGCGACATCAGGCGGGAGCTCCGGGACGGGGGCGGCCCATTGTAGCGCTCTGGAGAATCCCCGGTGCCGCCTACCAGCGCAGATCTACCACCACGGGACGATGATCGGTGCCCACCGCCGGCGCTGCCCAAGCGCGTGCGACGTCGAAGTTGGACGTGTGCCACACGTAGTCGATCCGGATGACCGGTGTCGGCCAGCTCCGTCCCCGCACTTCGGCCGGCCACGTGGCGCCGAGGCCCCAACCGGCGGCGAGAAACGCGTCCTGGAGCCCCGCCTGGCGGATGGCGCGCACGGCCGTCGAGTGCGGCGTGCTGTTGAGATCGCCGAGCAGGATCGCAGGCGCCGCTTCCGTTGCCATCCGCGCCAGCACGGCCAGATCGGCGTTGGTGACCGGGTGCTCGCGGAAGGTCCCGTCGCCTCGATAGGACGGCAGGTGCGGCGGTGGATGCGGGTGGACGTTGAGAACGCGGATGCGCGTTCCCGCCACCTCGATGTCCGCCTGGAGGTGAGGGCGGGTGGGGTCCGAGATCGTCAGCACCTGATGCGCGAGGATCGGATACCGGCTCAGCAGCCCTTTGCCGGTGAACCCCACCTGCTCGACGGGCAACAAGATGCGGTATGGATAGTCCGCGGAGAGCTCGTCCTCCAAGAAGCGGGCCTCGGCGCCGTCAAGTTCCTGCAGCGCGACGACGTCGGCATCCAACGCGCGGATGGCGTCGGCCAGCCCGGGGTCCGGCGTCCCCGCGGGGCCCACGTTGAGCGTCATGATCCGTAGGCTGTTGTGCGTCGCACCTTCGGCTACCGCGGGTCGCGGCAGAAAGAGCTCACCATAGCCCGCGACGAGCAAGAGCGTGGCGCCACCCAGCACGAAGGACGCGGCGCGATGTCGCGCCAGCAACGCGACGGGCCAAGCCAACGCGGCGGGCAACAGCAGCCACGGCAGGACGAGCATCGCGAAGGTGGCGGGCCAGACCCGCCCGGGCCATAGTCCGTCCGTCGCCCACGCCAACAGCACCGTCAGCGCATAAGCACTAGCGGCGAGCGTCACGAGCCGTAGAAAGTAGCGCAGCAAACGGCGCACGGGGTAGCCTCAATAGCGAGCACGACGGGCGTGAAGATTGCGTGCTGAACGGGGTCTTGGACCGGGAGACTAGCCATGCCGCATGAGGAGTCGCTGAGGGCCGGTCGCTGTTCGGGCACCGCGGGACGGGCGCCGCAGTTGCCGCCGCCGCGACCGTTGGCGACCGGTCCTCAGCGATGGCGGAACACGTGCAATGTTCGTGCCAGGGTG
>JAJCYU010000313.1 GCA_029262755.1 Anaerolineae bacterium | reverse complement strand
CCGACGTGGGTTCTGGCTCCGCCTCGCGGATCCCGGCGCAAGGCGATCCCCTGGGCGGCACACCCTTGGCCGTCCGCCTCGGCGCCTCCGGTGCGCCGGATGCGAAGCCCGACGTGCTGCTCACCAACGGCGACGTCCCGCGCGCTGCCCTCGGCTTCGCCCGGTTGCGCCTCGACGACGTGGTGCCGCACGGGCTGCACGTGGTGGGCGTCGAGCCGGACACGATCTACGTGACCACCGTAGACGACGCCTTGCACGAACGCGTGACCGCCGGCCCGGAGGGCACGCTCGCGCTACGTGAGACCTACCGCGGCGCGGTCGGCGTCGGTCGCTGCCCGGCGCCTGGGGGTGCGGGCGACGGTTGGCTCGATCTATGCACGGCCGGCGAAGGGGGCGGCGGGGGTGCGACCGCGACGGCCGCGCCGACGCCGCCGGGGACGCCGCGACCGAGCGACACGCCCACGGGCGGAGCGGGGCCGGGACCGGTCTTCGTGCCGCGTGCGGGGCGATGATCGAGGCAGCGTCCGAGATCGCACCGGCGGACGAAAGATCGGCCGGTAGGACGGATCGAATGGTCGATCGGAGTGTCGCGGGCGGGTCGATCGTTGCTTGTCCAGCAGCGCCGTGCCGTCCCGGATGTCGATACGCTGGTACGCGTGGTGAAGGCGTAGCGGGTCCGCGGGCAGGAGCCTGTCACACGCGTAACGCTACGTAGAGGCGCTTGACGAGATCCTTGGCGGCTCCCCCCGCCACTTCCATCGCGCTGCACTCGAGCAAGGAGCAACACCCATGGCCCGAACCCTCGTCGATAACCTACGGCAGCAGATCCACGGCGCACGCGAGTTCATCGACGGCACGATGGCGGACGTCACGCCGGAGCAGGCCCAGTGGCAGCCGCCGGGCAATGCCAACCCGATCGGTGCACAGTACGCGCACGTGCTGACCTCGGAAGACGGCATCATCAACGGCTTGTTCCAGCAGAAGCCGCCGCTCTTCGCCAGCTCGCACGCCGGCCGCGCCGGCTTCAACCCGCCCCCTCCCGCCCCGCGCGAAGGCGAAACCGGTCTACCCGACTGGCACGAGTGGGCCCAGAACGTTGAGGTCGATCTTCCCCAGCTGCGCGAGTACGCACAGGCCGTCCGCGCCAAGACCGATAGCTACCTCGACAGCCTGACCGACGCCGACCTCGATACCGAGATCTCGCATCCCGTGGCGGGCGACACGACGGTGGGCTACATGCTCAACGTCGCCGTGCTAAACAACACCCATTGGCACTGCGGTGAGATCTCGTGCCTCAAGGGCGTGCAGGGCGGCAAGGGTTATCCGGTCTAAGCCGGCCTAGGCAGATGTAGCTTCGTCGACATCGACGTTATGTCGCGACGAGCGCCATGAAGATCCACGAGCGAATCAAACAGCGGGGCGGCCGAAATGGCCGCCCCGCTGTTCGTTCGTTCGCATCGAGCTGTCGCGAAGGTCGTCCCACGCGCCGTCCCGAATCGCCCGCAATCACCCGGTTGATCCGGTTGATCCGGTCGAGGCTAGAACGTGTAGCGCAGCTCTCCGGTCCACCCGGGAAGGCGCAGGATCAACGTGCCGTTGTCCGCGCCGCCTTCCGCGAAGGAGCGGGCGAGGGGTCGCAGGTCGAAGGCCAGATCGCGGGTGATCAACGCGCGGCACAGATCGTTGTGCGCGTTGTGCGACAGGAGCATCGCGACCTGCGGTGGCTGCGACTCCATGAAGAGCGTGCTCGCGGCCAACCAGAAGTCGTGGTCCACGCAGCCGCCGCCGTAGCGCACGGATAGCAGGAGATCGTCGCCGACGATGCGCGCATCCAGGATCGTGGTCGCGTCACCGAACCACGCGCCGATATCGATCCCGCCCGGCAGGAGGACGACCGGTGCGGGCGCGGGCTGCGCGGTTTCCGGCGTGGGCGTCCCTGGAACGGGCGGCTCCGTCGGTGTGCCGGGAGGTGGCTGCGTGGACGGCGGCGGCGGTACCGAAGACACCGTGGGCTGCGGCGTCGTCGGAGGCGGGCTGGCCGTTGCTTGCGCGGGCGCTGCCTCGCCGGCGACACCGTCCAGGCCGATCGGCAGATAGACCGGCGGATCGCCGATCGGCTGCGCCCACGCGGTGTCGAAGCGCGGCGCGAGAAGCGCGAGCACGAGCAGCGTCACGGTCGCGCCGCCCGCGATCGCGCGAAGGTCCACGCGGGGACGTCGGCTGGCGCGCGGCGACGGGGACGTGGGCGGCGTTGGAGGCGGGGGAGGCTCGGGAGGCGTCGGAGATTTTGGCGACGAGAGGGGTAGGGGGGACATGGCAGCCTCCGGGTGGATCGGCGAACGGCGGATGGGCGTTGTCGGGTCGAGGGTCGAGGGTCGAGAAGGATGCGATCGTCGGGAACGACGGGACACAGGCGATCAACGGGGCCGATGCGTTCGGTGCTACCGGCGAACTCGATGGATCCTCGCGATGGACGTGGCTCACACGATGGACGTGGCTCATGCGATCGACGCGGCTCACGCGATCGACGTGGCTCACGCGATCGACGTGCCCGGCGCGTCCTCGCAATCGACGTGCCCGGCGCGTCCTCGCGATCGACGTTGCTCATGCGATCAACGTGCCTGGCGCACCCGCGCTGCTGTCGTTACTCGCGCGATCGACGCGAATGATGAGCCGGACCGAATTCGACGCGTCCTTCGCGCCCCTTGCCCGTGGTTGTGCATACGTTGCTTGTCGCGCAGCCGTGACCGTAGGCGAGCCTTAGCTGCCGGCCGCTTCCCGCCCGGTTAGCACGGCTTCGACCTCGATCTCCACGAGCATGGCCGGGTCGATCAGGCGGGCGACCTCGACCATCGTCGCGACCGGCGGGTGGGCGCCGAAGGCGGCGGCGTGCGCACGGCCGATCTCGGGCCAGCGCGCGATGTCGGTCACGTATATTCGCGTGCTGACCACGTCGGACAGCGCGGCGCCCAGCTCCGCGAGCGCGGCGGCGATGATCGCGATGCAGCGCGCGGCCTGCGCCTCGGCGTCGCCGGGGGCGTGCACGCCCCCGTCCTCCGCGACGGGCGCCGTGCCGCCGACGAGGATCCGGTCGCCGATGCGGATCGCACGGCAGTAGCCGACCTCGGGCTCCCACGGGGCGCCGCTGAAGGCGCGATTGCGCGTCACTCGGTGCTGCCGGTGGGCCGGGCGGCCGTGGCGTAGGCCTGAAGCACGTCGAGCTCGACGTGCTCGAGCATCGCCTCATCGGTGGCCTCGAGCACGATGGGCGCGGCGAAACCGGTCCACATCGCCTGCACCCAACGCTCGGCGCAGACGCACCACCGGTCGCCGGGCGTGAGGCCGGCGAAGTCGAACTCGGGGCGCGGTGTGGAGAGGTCGTTGCCGTGGGCTGCGCTGAAGGTCAGGAAGGCTTCGTTGACCTCGACGCACACGATGTGCGCGCCGGGATCGAGTTGGCTGCCGCGGCAGCATCCGTCGCGGAAGAAACCGGTGCGCGGCGCGATGGAACAGGTCTCCAGCGCCCCACCGAGGACGTTCTTGCGCGGCTCGTGTTGATCCATGGTTCAGTCCTTTGTTGTGGCTTGGGGGACAAGCCAAGCGTAGCCCAGACGAGGTCGGGGCGGCAGATCCCGACGGTGATGCGTGGAATCGTGCCCAACGTTGCCGGATAAGCCGGCCGGCGTGGTCCGCGTCGAGAGGATCATGCCGCCTTGGGGGATGAAGCGCGTGTCGCGCCTGTCCGCGAATCCGCTGCGCCTCGAAACCTGTCGGACCGGTCCATGGTCCCATTGCGCGCTACACCGGTTGCATTCGCGACGATCGAAGCACTACGTCGCATAGGGGACGGCGACGGCGGCGCCCCGGAAAAACGCCCTGCACGCTACGCCGTCTGCCAACCCCGCCCGGGACGCGCTCGCCCTTCCCACACCTCTGGAGTTCTCGATGCCGCGCCGCTACCCCAGCTCGCACCAACCACGTCTCGCCATCGTGCTAGTCGTCCTCGTCGTCATGTTCATGGGTGCGACGGCGTCGCGCGCCGCCGGAGCAACAGATCGCGTTCCGTCATCGCCCGGAGAACCGGCGCTCGCGAACGCTGCGCCGAGCACATTGCTCGACGACGTTCCGTCGACCCTGCCCGAACCGTCTACGCCCGAAGATGAGGCGTCATTGCGGCTGGACGACGACGCCTTCCGCGCGTGGCACGCAGAGGTCCGCGGCGATCGCGGCGAGGTCATCGACCAGGACGGCGATCCCTTCGCCGCGATCGACGCCTGCATGACACAGGACATGGCGGATCGCGGCGCGCACGGCGCGTCGATCGCCGTCCTGAACGAGGGCGAGTTGGTCTACGCCCGCGGCTACGGGCTCAAGCATCCGGAGCGCGAGGATGCAATCGATCCGGATACGCTCTTCCGCATCGGGTCGACGACGAAGATGATGACCGCCGCCGGTGTGATGCAGCAGGTGGAGCAGGGGAGTATCGACCTCCACGCGCCCGTGACGACCTACGTGCCCGGCTTCGAGATCGCCGCGCCGTGGGATGCCTCCGCGATCACGACCCACCATTTGATGACCCACAGCGCGGGGATCCCGGACGATCTGACGGGCGCGTACGGACCCACGACGCTCGAAGAGTGGGCGGCGAGCCGCGGCGTGGTGCAGCTCTACGCGCCGCCTGGTTCGTTCTACAACTACAGCAACCCGAGCTGGAGCTTGGCGGGCCTTGTGCTGCAGCGCACGACCGGCCGGCCCTACCGGTCCTATCTGGTCGACGAAGTGTGGCGCCCCGCCGGCATGGCGCGCACGACGATGGATCCGGCCGCGGTGATCGCGGACGGCAACTTCGCCATGGGCGGCGGGCCCGCGGGCACCTTCGCGCCGGACGACTACGACAGCTTGTGGGGCGGTCCGGCCGGCTTCGCCTTTTCAACCCCGACGGAGTTGGTAGCGTGGGCGAAGCTGCTGATGGACGGTGGCGGTGACGTGCTGAGCGAGGAGTCTGCGTCCGCGATGCAGGGCCGTCGCATCGACCTGCAGAGCATACCCGGTCTCTACTACGGCTACGGGATCATGCGCTCCGAAGAGCTTCCCGGCCTGACGTTGCTCCAGCACGGCGGCAACATCGACGGTTACTCCTCGCAGTTGTACTGGGTGCCCGAGCGTGCGTTCGCGGTGAGCGTGTTGGCCAGCTCGCCACAATCGCTTTCCAACGCGGCGCGCTGCGCCATTCTCGAGGTTGTCCAACCGGAATTGCCCGATCCGGGTGATCGCAGCACGGATCCGGACACGTGGGCGGCCTACGCGGGTACCTACGTGAGCCAGAACCGCGACGGCGACCAGACCACGATTTGGGTGCACCACACGGGCGACGGCCTCATGCTCAAGCAGGGCAGCGCCGCACCCGAGGCGCTGGTGCAGCGCTACCTCAACACCTTCCAGACAGACCAGGACGGGGACGGCGCGGGCGACGGGGCCGAGCTCACGTTCATCGAGCATCCGGACCGGCCCGGCCGCGCCGAGTGGCTCCGCAACCGCGGATTCGTCGCGATTCGCGTCGGCGAGGTACCTTCGTCCGTCCCAATGCGCGGCGCCACCTGCGCGCCGCTGACCTTCACGGCCCATGCCGCCATGCCCCGCCTGGTCGGGCGGGGATGGGGGCTGGACAATCTTCACGTCGCGCGCGCCGACGTGCCGGTGACGGCCGACGATCCCGAGGATCCTTCGAGCGCAGGCTTCCAGCTCGATCTCCAGGCGGACGAGCCGATCGCCGTGATGGAGATCCGGCTCACCGGCGAAGAGGACGACGACCTCGATCTGTTCCTTCTCTACGATCGCAATGAGGACGGCGCCTTCTCCTACCCGGACGAACTCGCGGGCGCCGGCACGACCAGCAGCGCGAACGAGCGGATCCAGCTCGGCGGCACCCGTCCACTACCGCCTGGCGCCTACCAGGTCTGGGTCCAGGGCTGGGCGGTCGAGGGAGATGCCTCGACCTTCGACCTCGACGTGCTCGCCATCACCGGCGAGGGCCTGCGCCTGGAAGGGCTGCCGGCGGCGATCGAGGCGGGCGAGCGGGTCGAGGCAACGGTATGCGCGCAGCCCGCGTCGATCGCGGGCGCGGACGGTCCGCGGCGCGGCGTGATCGTGCTCTCGACGGGCGGCAACCCGCGCGACGTCATCGTGCCCATCGAGTGGCAGCCGGGCGACGAACCGGGACCGGGACCAGAGCCGGCCGCAGGGCGCTTGTTCATCCCCTGGGCTGCGCGCTGATCCAAGAACGCGAGGCGGCGCGGAAAGCCGGGGCAGCCTATACCAGCGGCGTCCAGCCTGCGAGGCGGACCGCGTCGCCCTCTTCCCACGTCAGGCGTGTGTCGATCAGCCGGGCGAGGAGCTCGACGCAGGACCAGATCGTGGCCTCGTCGTGGTGGCCGAAGGCGAGGCGCAGGTGGATGTCATCCGGGGTCGAGGTCCAGAAGGCTTCGCCCGGCGCGACCGCAAGCCCGTAGCGCAGCGCGAGGCGGTGGACGTCGCGGAGGCGCTCGTCCTGCGGCAGCGTCAGCCAGGCGCAGAGGCCGCCGCGCGGTTGGGTCCAGGTGACGCCTTCGGGCATGTGGTGGCGCAGCGCCATCATCAGCGCATCGCGCCGGCGGCGGTAGATCGGCAGGCAATGCGCGAGGTGTCGGTCGAGCGCGCCATCGTTGAGCAACGTGGCGAGCGCGCGTTGGAGGATCGTGGGCAGGCACAGGTCCGTCGCGTAGCGCAGCGCGAGCATGCGTTCGCGGATTGCCTTGGGCGCCACCACCCAGCCGATGCGCATGTCCGGCGCCAGGGTCTTCGAAACGCTGGACAGGTAGATGGTGCGTTGCGCCCGGTCGAAAGCGGCAATGGCTGGTGGCGGCGGGCCGTCGTAGGACAGCCGGCCGTAGACGTCGTCCTCGATGATCCAGAGATCATGCCGTGCCGCCAGATCGGCGATGGCTTCGCGGCGGCTGGGGCTCATCGTGATGCCCGTCGGGTTGTGGAAGGTGGGCACGGTGTACAGGAAGCGCGGCCGGTGCTCCCGGATGGCCGCTTCGATCGCGGCGATGTCGGGTCCTTCGTCATCGAGCGGGATCCCGATGGGGCGTAGGCCGAGGGCCGCGATCACGTGCAGGCAGCCCAGATAGGTCGGCTGCTCGACGAGCACGGCGTCGCCCGGATCGGCCAGCACGCGGGTGGCGAGGGCGAGGCCCTGCGTCACGCCCGCGGTCACGATGATCTCGTTGGGTTCGGCCGGCACACCGCGGGCGGCACATTCCTCGGCCAACGCGACGCGTAGCGTGGGGTCGCCCATCGGATGCCCGTAGCCGGCGAGGAGGCCATGCTCGCCGCGCAGGCCGGAGATGGCGTCCCAGATCGCGTTGGTCGGCACCAGCTCCGGGTCCGGCACGCTGATGGCCATCGAGCGTACGCCGGAGGCGCTGCGGTCGCTCAGACCGGCCAGGCGCAACAGGTCGCCCAGCAGGCGCTCCGCGGTCGGCGGGCTCATGTCGTCGGCCATCGCCTGGAGCATGTCGCGCGGTTGGATGCGGCGGCGCACGTAGGTGCCGCTGCCGACGATCGACTCGACCCAGCCGTCGCGCTGCAATCGGCCGTAGGCATCGTGGACGGTGTTGCGCGTCACGCCGAGTTCGCCGGCTAGGCTTCGCACGGTAGGCAGGCGCGCCCCGGCCGGTAGGCGACCGTCGCGGATGCGGGCGCGGATCTGGGCGGCGATCTGCCGGTAGAGCGGGTCCGAGCCGGGCCGCTCGATGGCGATCTCGAGGGTCACTGCTCAGGCGCTCGCGCTGAGCATGGCGCGCGCCGCGTCCGCCATCAGCCGCACGGCGCCGTCCATCGTGGTGCGGTTGGCCGCCGTGAAGTTCAGGCGGAAGGTGTGGCTGCCGCTGTCATCGGCATGGAAGAAGCGGCCAGGCACGAAGGCCACCCCGTGCTCGATGCAGCGGGCGTTGAGCGCTTCTCCGTCCACCCGTTCCGGGCCGATGACCCACAGGAACATGCCGCCCTCCGGCCGGGTCCACACGAAGCCATCGGGCATGTGGTTTTCGAGCGCCTGTAGCATCGCGTCGCGGCGGGGATGGTAGAGCTCAAGGATCTTGGGCAGGTGGGCTGTCAGATAGCCGCCGCTGAGATAGGCCGCGGCGATCGCCTGCCCCAGGGTATTCGTGTGCAGGTCGACGCCTTGCTTGGCGATCACCATCCAGCGCGACAAGGCGCGCGGCGCCACAACAAAGCCTAGGCGCAGCCCCGGCGCCAGGATCTTCGAGAAGGTGCTCGTGTAGACCACCCGCTCCGGCGCGAGCGCGTGCAGCGGCAGGGGCGCCGTTCCCTCGTAGCGGAGCATGCCGTAGGGGTCGTCCTCTAGGAGCAGGGCATCGTGCTCGCGCAAAATCTCGGCGACCCGCACTCGCCGCTCGGGCGAAAGCGTACGGCCGGTCGGGTTCTGGAACGTCGGGACGAGGTAGACCAGCTTGACCGGATGTTCGCGCAAGACCCGGTCGAGATCGTCGGGCAGCACACCCTCATCGTCCGTCGCGATCATGACGTAGTTGGGCTCGTAGGCGTCGAAGGCCGAGAGCGCGCCGAGGTAGGAGGGTGACTCCACCGCGATCACGTCGCCGGGCGAGATCAACACCTTCGCCAGGGTGTCGAGCACGTTCTGCGAACCGTGGAAGATCGAAACGTCGTCGACGGACGTGTGCACCCCGCGCTCGGCGAGGAAGGGCACGAGCGCCTCGCGCAGCGGACCGTAGCCTTCCGTCGCGTGGTATTGGAGCACGCGCTCGCCGTCCTCGCTCAGGACCTCGTCGCAGAGCTGGCGCACGATATCGACCGGAAAGCTCTCGGGCGCGGGCAGGCCGCCGGCGAGGGAGATCATGCCGGGACGCGATGCCACCTTGAGGATCTCGCGAATCGCGCTCGCATGCATTCGCCCGGTGCGGCGGGCGAGCCGGTGCCCGATCTCGATGGCCTTGGGGGCCGTGGGGGGGTCCACGATCATGGGGGTCTCCGTTGGGCAAGGGCGGAATCTAAATGTACCAGGACAATTCGTGTCCGGAGTCGAACAATAGCAATTCGGCGCGGGGGACAATGGTAGCGCCGGGTCGAAACGGGCGTTCGGACAGTCTGGGAGTGCGGGGTGCGCGGCGAACGGTACGCTTCTTGGTACCGAAATGACCCGGCAAGGGTTCCTCGGCATCAGCGATCCGTCAGCCGTGCTCGCGAACTCGACGTCGATCGATATCAACGTCGGCATCGACCAGCGATCGCGCCGACCTGTGAGCGACGCGTGACGCACAGACCGCGCCGTCCCGAAGGCACCTTCCCTAAGGTGCCGTCCTGCGGATCGTCGTGGGTTGTGTCGGGCTGGGTTCAACGCACAGCCGCGGGGACCTCGACACGCCAGACCGCGTCCGCGCTCGCCCTACGTAACACACCGCGGACCGCATCTTCCTCGTCCAAAGACACCCAGTCCACATCGTCGAAGAGGGGGGCCAGCCGGATGGTCGCCGTCGCGACGCTCGTAGCGCCTGCGGGAAGGAGGACGCCGGCGGGTTGCGCGTCGTCAGTACGGCCGGCGACGATCGTGCCTTCCGGATGCGCGTGGTCGTCCGTGTGGACGTGGGCTTCCGGATCTCCGTCGGCCTCGCCGGACACCGGATCAGCCTCGCCCATCGTATCGTCGCTCGCCTTGTCGTCGCCCGCAACGCGCAGGCTACCCGCGCCGCCCCACGCGATCTCGCCGCGCAGCCGGAAGGGCGTCTCTTCGCCGTTCCCGCTTCCATCGGCGGACGGACCGATCCACGTGCCTTCCACGTGGAGGCTCGCCCCAGTCAGGTCCAGCGTCGTCGGCAGGCTCTTGGAGGCCGATGAGGCCGGCGCGAGGACCAGATGGCCGTCGC
>JAJCYU010000312.1 GCA_029262755.1 Anaerolineae bacterium | reverse complement strand
TGTGTTCGTCGGCAGCGGCGTCGCGGTCGGCGGCACGGGTGTGTTGGTCGGCAGCGGCGTCGCGGTCGGTGGGACGGGTGTGTTGGTCGGCAGCGGCGTCGCGGTCGGCGGCACGGGTGTGTTGGTCGGTAGCGGCGTCGCCGTCGGTGGCACGGGTGTGTTGGTCGGCAACGGCGTCGAGGTCGGAACGACCGGCGTCTTCGTCGGGATCGTAGTCGCCGTAGCGGTGGGCGACGGGGGTGGGGTTGGGGTCGTTGTCGAGGTAGCGGCCGATGTGGCGGTCGGTGTCGCGGTGCCGCTGGAGAGCAACTCGATCGTGTCCTCGGCGTTGTAGGTCGGCGAACCGGAGCGCATCTGCGCCTCGACCGTGTACTCGCCGGCGCCGCTGGGCAGGGTCCATGTGATCTCGTTCGTGAACGCCTCCCACGCCGGCCAGGGATCGCCTTCGTTGCGAATCCGCATCTCGGTGTGGTTGCCGTACAGATAGAGATCGACGACCGTGGAGCTTGTCGTGGCGGCTTCGCGGTCGATCACGAGCGGAAACCGGCCCGACTTGCGACCGAAGTCTTGCACCCAGTAGTGGGTGTAGGTGCCGCCGCAGCAGCTATAGCCGGCCCCGATCTCCCATACGCTTGTGCTCAAGATGTTGGCGCGGTGGCCGGCGCTCGCCATCCAGGCGTCGACGACGCCCTGTGGTGTCGTGTAGCCGGCGGCGATGTTCTCGGCCAACGCCAGGTAGCCGCCGTAGTAGCCGCTCACGCGCGCCACCCAGCCGCACACCAGGCTCAACGATCCGCCAACCACGTCGTAGGTGCTGTGGCTGAAGTAGTCGTCGTCTTGCATGTCGGCGGCGTGATATCGGCCTGCGTCCACCAGGGTGTCCCAGCGCTTCAGCGGGGCTAGTCCGCCATTGTCTTCGCGCTCTTGGTTGGTCAACTCCACCACTTCCTGCTCGTAGTCGGCATCGACCGCAGGAGCGGTCACACCGCCGCAACCGGAGTAGTCCAGGCCAAACAGGCCCAAGGAGCGCTGCGCAAAGCGGGCGTTCCCACCGCGCTCCGCGGCTCCGAACGCAGCCGCAGATCCGATGCGCGAAGCGGCGGCCGCATCCGCGTTTTGCGAATCGGCGCCCGCGTCGGCGGTCCGTAGGGTGTGATCCACGACGCCGGATGCCGACTCGGCGGACGGCGATTGCGCGTTCGCAGGAGCCGCGGGATCGTTCAAGGTGAGGGTCAACAGGCCCATTGCGCTTGCAAATGCAACGGCCGAATAGATGCGTCGCCGGGGGGGCGTGCGATGCAGGTTCATCCCAATCTCCCTATCCATCGTTGTCGTTCGAACGAAGCGAAGCGCGACCGATGCGTCGCCGGTCACGCAGGGGGGGCCGGGCACCAGCCCGGGGTCGTTCGCAGGCTATGACGTCATAGGGCGCCCGAATATTCCGGTCGATCACCCGGTGCCCACCCCACGCTCGCCCTACGCGACATAACGGGGGCCGGGGCGCCTAGGCTTCGATTCGCGTGATGATGGCCCGAATGCTCAGCCTCCCGAACGCCTGTGGACGCCTCGTTTGGCCCTGCCAAACTCGCCCACGCAGTTCAATGATCACCCTACGTCACCCGACTGGCGAGCAGTACGGCACAGGTCCCAACACGTCGGGCAACACTATGGATTCCAACGGGCGCGACGGTGCTACGACGCCCAGACGGCTCTGCGGTCGATACCTCGACGAGCCGGTGAGGAATCCGATCAGCGATGCACGTCGGTACCCGGCCAACGAGAGTGCCAACATGACACGGACGGGTTCGAGCACCGGTGCATCTGCTGCCGCGGCCCGCCAGTTGTTGGCCCGAAACGGTGCTTCAACTCAGGCTCGAATAGCCGCTGTAGTAGCACGTTCGCTTGCCCTCCTCCGCAGGGTTGCGCCGCACTAATTCGCGCGGCCATCGAGGCGGGGAGCGGGCGGGGAGGCGACCGTCGGCAACAGCGTGGGCGCGTCTCTGCGGCTTGCGCGCTCATCGGCGGCCAAGGATTCCCAGACGGCTTCGGCGGCAGCGAGCGTGACATGTGCGGCGCCGGCGCGCTGCGCGTTGGACGAGCGACGCTTCGCGCTTCCGTTTGGCTGGACCGGTGCGTCGCCAATGTCTGACTCGCCGCTCTCTGCGCTCTGCGCTGCCTGATAGGCGTCCAGGAGCCCGTGCAAGGCAGTGTGGATTCGACGGTAGAAGGGGCTCCCATAGCGGCCGCGAAAGAGCATGGCGAGCTCGTCGCTGTCGTGCCAATGTCGCTTCGGGCCTAGCTCGCGCGCGACCCGGTCGTAGAAGGGCGTCCCGGGGAGTGGGTAGCTGACGGAGACGCCGATCTCGTCGGGTACGTGCGCGCGGATGAGATCGGCCGTTGCCTCGATGTCGGTCCAGGTTTCGCCCGGATAGCCGAGTTGCAGGAAGTAGGCAACGCGGATTCCTTGCGCCCGGAGGCGTTGCGTGACGGGCCCGATGTCCGCCACTTGGATGCCCTTGTCCATCCGATCGACCACCGTCTGCGAGCCGCTCTCTACGCCCAGCCATGCCTGCCGGCAGCCGGCCGTTGCAAGTCCTGCCACGGCCGATTCGCTCATCAGGTCGACACGGGTCTGCACGGTAAAGGGCACACGAACGTCGTGGCGCACCATGGCCGCCCCAAAACTCGCAACCCATTGTTCGCGCAATCCGAATATGTCGTCGGCAAACCACAGGTGGTCGGGCGCGCAACTCGCTGCGAGGGCGGCAATCTCATCGGCCACCGCTTCCGGTTCACGCATGGCGTAGCGTTGGCCCCAGATCGGCTTTGCGCACCAATTGCAGTGAAAGGGGCAGCCGCGGGTCGAGACGATGTTGAGCGACCACTCGCCGTGCGCGTCGCGCCATAGCGCGCGGTATGCGTCCACGTCGACCAGATCCCGTGCCGGCAAGCCGAAGACGTCGGGACGGCGCTCGGGCGCGCGTTGCGGTGTGCGTTGGACGGTGCCGTCCGCGCCGGCCAGGGCCAGGCCGGCGATATCGCCGAGGGAGGACGCGGATCGGCTGCCGGAATCGTCTCCCAGCAGGCGCTCGGCGAGTTCCGCAACCGTGTGCTCCGCTTCGCCGAGCATGACCGCGCCCGCACCCGCGCGGAGGAAGTCCGCCGGCGCGTCCGTCGCATCGGAACCGGCAACCACGACCGGAATGCCTTGTGCTGAGGCGTCGGCGACCATGCCAAGCGCGGCCTCCCGCATGCGCGCAAGGCACATCTTCGAGTAGAAGTTGAAGCTGTCCTCGACGAGCGCGACCATCCGTGGACGGTGGATGCGCAGCGCCTCGCGAAAGGTCGTCTCGTCGGGCTCGAGCATCGCGTCGTACACGGCGACGCGGTAGCCGAGCGTTCGCAGATGTCCCGCCGCGTAGAGCGTGCCGAGCGGGGGATAGGGCATGGCCTTGCCGGCCTGCTTGGGGTCGAGGGCCATGAAGAGCGCGTGGCCGACCAGGATATCGATCCCCCGGTCGTCGGCGCTGCGTCGGGCGTCATTCGCAACGAGGCTGTCGGAAGACAAGGCGCCCACCGAAGGCTGCGAGCGAAGTCCCGAACGCGGGCTGCCTGTGGGGTCGCTCATGGCCGGCGCAGCGAAGGGAGATAGACGTCGCCGTGGCCGGGCTCCGGCGTCGCGGTGAGCAGGGGGCCGTCGACCGTTGCCGTCCCTTGCGGGGACGTCGTCGTCGTCGCCGTCGTCGGCGGTGTGCCGATCCCCGACGCAACCAGCGCCCATGTGTCGCCGAAGTAGCGCGGCGTGTCTCCGGTCGTGAGCAGGCCACCGTGCACTAAGAGGCGGTCGCCGACGGCATCCCACGCGGCCACGTGGCCCGAGCGAGCATCCGGAGCGCCGTCCGGCCCGAGCTGCACGTTCAAGCGGGTCCAATACGGCGCGTTCGGCCTTCGATAGTCCAGGAGCCATGCATCGCTAAGCTCGCCTTCCCCTGGCCGGTAGCCACCAAACAGAACGGCGAATCCGTGGTCGCCCAGAAACGTCAGCGTTGCACCGGCCCGAGCGGGCGGCGCGAGCGCGCCGGCCGGTGCGCTCGCGATCGACCACGCGCCGGGCTGGTCCAGAGCGTCTAGGGACGCTCGCCACAGCGCCCCTTGAGTCACGCCATCGGCATCCTGGCCACCGAACGCAAGCCAATGGCCGCTGCGCGGATCGACATCCGCAGCCTGGTAGATCAACGCGAACGGCGCGGGGGGCAGGTTTGTGCTGCCTGCGCGCGTATCCGACAAATCGTAAGCGACCGTATGCGACACAAGGCTTCCGAGCCCGAGCAGGTCGCCGCCGACGGTCAGGGCGCGGTCACGCCCCGTGTCGTAGGTCAGCAGGCTCCCGACGAGCGGCGCCTGCGGGTTGCCGCGGACGCCGGACCAAGCGGCAGCGCCAACGTCGAGCAACCAGGCGCCCGGAGGGGCGCAGTTGCATCGGGCGTAGGCCACGCCTTCTCCTGGATCCACAGCCAATCGCGCTCCGGCTCCCACCGCTCCGCCGGCTCCAGACCGCGGGCTGTCCGACGCTGCGAATTGCGACCAGGTCGCCTCCCCGCTGCCATCCAGCTCGAGCACGTAGCTGCGATCACTGGCGCCGAATTCCCCCGTGCCGCCGAGGCTAATCCAGCGCCGCGTCGCATCATCGCCCGGCACGAGCGCCGCTGCATGGCCCGCCAGGGCCGGGCCGGCGCCGAGGCGCAGCCATTGGTAGGCCGCCGCTTCCGGATCCTGCCGGCTGAGGCGGGCGCTGGATTCACGGGGCATGGTGAGAGAGTGTGCGAAGAGCGCCGGCAACACCACCATGCCTAGGGCCCATGGCCCCAGGACCCGGTGTCGAGGGTCGGGGCTACGGTCCTGCCGGGCGGTTGCGAACATGGCGGGGCTCCGATCGATCGCGCGCACGGGTCGCTGCACGATGTTGCTGCGCGTTGTCAGTGCACGATGTCGCTGCACGGTGTTGCGTGGCGCGACGGCATTCTAGGATTCGGCGCGGGCCGGAACAAGGAATGCGAACGCTGCGGCCTTCACGGTAGCACCGGACGCTAGAATGATCGGCCGCGCCTGACCCTCTCGCACGGAGTCGTGTAATGCCTGCTCAATGTACCTTCGTTTCGCGCACGCCTATCGGCGTTGGGCGATTCTCGGTCGCTGCCGCGCTCGTGCTGGCACTGGTCGCCGGCTGCGGCCCGGAGGGTTCGCGCACTAGCAAGTCGGACACTGCGCCCGCCCTCATGCCATCGCCCGTGTCGGTCCAGGACAACGAAGAGTCGGCCGAACGCACGTCGATCGTCGATGAAGGCGCGCCTGCGCAGCAGCCAACCCCAGATGCGAATGCGCCCGGCAGCGCGGCAACCTTGGCCCCGGACGCCGCTGCCCGGCAGGTAGATGAGCCCGCCGACGCGGAGAGGAGCACCGCGGATGCTGCGGCGCTGGTTGCACGCCATGCGCCCGATGCCGTGCAGGTTAGGTTGGAGCCCGTTGCAACCGGACTGCAGCGTCCGATCGCCGCCAGCTCGCTACACGATGGCAGCGGACGCCTGCTCGTGGCCGAGAAGGCCGGTGTTCTGCGTGTGGTCCCGTTGGGTTTGCGCCCAACCGATAGCGCCCCCGTCTTCGCGGATCTCTCGGGACGGGTGCGCGATACGGCGAGCGAGCAAGGCTTGCTCGGGGTTGCGGCTCACCCTGAGTACGCCACCAACGGTCGCGTGGTCATCAGCTACAGCGACGAGGCGGGGGCGACGGTCATCGCAGAACTGCGCGCCGATCTGGCGACTACCCGCGCCGATGCCGCGCCGGAGGCGCAAGTCACGTGGCTGCGTGTCGAGCAGCCGGCAAGCAATCACAACGGCGGGCACGTCGCCTTCGGTCCAGAAGGGTATTTGTGGATTGGTACCGGCGATGGCGGTCGCGCGGGCGACCCGTGGAACAACGCCCAGGATCCATCCAGCTTGCTCGGCAAGATGCTTCGCATTGATGTGGGTCGCGAAGAGATCCTAGCTGCAGGCGCTGCGTCCGACGGGGACCCGGGCGCGCTCACGCCGAACAACCGCTACCGAGTTCCGCCCGACAATCCCTTCGTGGGCATGGTCGGTGTGGCGGCGGAGATTTGGGCTGCCGGTCTCCGCAACCCGTGGCGCTACCACTTCGACCGAGCCACCGGCGACCTCTACATCGGCGACGTGGGCCAGAACGTTTGGGAAGAGATCAATCGGGAGCCCGTGGGCGATCCCGGAGGTCGCAACTACGGCTGGCGGTTGCTGGAAGCCGATACCTGCTTCGAGCCGGGGCAAGATTGCGATCCGCGCGGCGCCACGACGAGACCGATCCTGCGCTACGACCACGGGGGAGGGAACGGTTGCTCCGTCACCGGCGGAACCGTATACCGGGGCGCGGCGCAGCCGGCCTTGTGGGGGCTGCTGTTCTTCGCGGATTACTGTACCGGTCGCGTCTGGGCAGCCGCGCCGGAGCAAGCCGGGCAGCCCGACGGGCCGTGGCGCACGGCGGTGGTCGCGGACACGGGTCGCAGCATCGCCAGTTTTGTGGAGGACGATGAAGGCGAACTGTACGTCCTGGACGACGCAGGTGGCGCGGTACTGCGGGTTGTAGGCTCGGTGCGCGCTGATTCTCCGTAGCGGATGATACGATCGACCGATGGCTTAAGCGCTTGCCGGCCCACGGAGCCGGTGCCACGATGTACGGGCTCGTCCCTTAGCAAGGTCGCCAACCGAGGGCGTTGCTGCGCCGCTGTGCTGGTTCGCTGAGGCGAAGGAACGGCAGCGCTATTGCTGAGGAACAGCGGGCCGGCACAGCGGATGCTGCGACGGCCGAACGGGTGAGATTGTTGACGGACGAGCCCCAACGCAGATGCGACAGCCCCTTGGAACTGTCCGCAAACTGCAGCAATTCCGCCGAGGACGGCGAGGAGTTCGTGATGAAGAGTGCGTACCGCTTCGGGTGGCCTCGGCGATTCGGTCGAGATGGAACTCGATACTTCGTATTCCGCCGCTTCGAACTCCGCCGCTTGGAAGTCCAAGGCTCGGGGATCTCGCGCGGGCACTGGAACGGGCTCAAGGCCTCGACCGCGGCTTGGAGTGCGCTCGTGCTTCTTCTCGGGCTCACGGCTTGCGATCCAAATGCGGCCGGCGACGGTCGGTCCAAGAACGGCGACGGCGGCGACGAAGATAGCGCGGCGATGTACGTTCGCTACTGCGCTGCCTGCCATGGCGTCGACGGCCTCACCGTGGCCAACAACGATGCGCCGAACTTGAACTCCCAGGCGCTCTTGCGCGTGGCGGACGACGAATTCTTGCGAGCCAGCATCGCGGAGGGCCGACCGGGCGCCAATGGCCGACCTCACCCCGGCGTCAAGATGAGCGCGTATGCATCCTCCGAAGGGGGGCCGTTGACCGACGACCAGATCGGACAGATCGTGGACTATGTCGCCCAATGGCGCACGGAGGAGAAGGTGTTCCTCGACCCGACCTGGCGCTCCGCGGGGGACATCGAGGCCGGTCGTACGGTGTGGGACCGAGAATGCGCCGCATGCCACGGGGACGACGGATGGGCCGAAGGAGCGCCGCGCCTGGCCGGAGAGACCTTCCAACGCCACGCGAGCGACGACTTCATCCGACGCTCGATCGAATTGGGTCGGCCGGAGGGCGGTATGCCGGGCTTCCGCCTCGAGCCCGACGAGCTCGAGGACGTGGTCGCGTTCGTACGCTCGCTTGGTGCGCTCGACGAGGACGGCGCGACCGGAGCGGACAGCGACGCGGCGAGTGGGGCCGACGAAGCGGGCGAGGGGTGACGATACGGCCAGGCGGCACCGAGACTCCCACCCACGCTGACGTCCTCCACGCACCACGCGGTGTGTTGGCCGCGGCGCCGACGCCGATGGACGACGCGGGCAAGCTCGACTTCGCCGCGCTTCCGCGAATGCTCGATTCCCTTGCGGCATCCGGGTGTCACGGCGTCCTGCTGGCCGGCTCAACGGGCGAGGGCCCGTCCCTGAGCGTGGAGGAGCGCACCCAGCTGATCGCCACCGCTGTCCGGTGGCGAAACGCCCGTCCGCCGAGCACAGCACCCTTCGCGCTACTGGCCGGCAGCGGCGCAGCGGCGTTACCGGATGCGATTGGCGCTACCCGCGCCTGCCTCGCAGCGGGTGCGGATGTGGCAGTCGTGCAGCCACCGTTCTACTTTCCTGGCGTAGCGGGCGCCGGCATCGAATCCTGGTATGCCCAATTGATCGAAGCCGCGGTAGGGCCGGGCCAAGGCCTGATGCTCTACGACATTCCCAGGCTCACCGGTGTGCCGATCCCCATCGATGTCGCCCAAGCACTCCAGCGGCAATTCCCGCGTCGCGTCATCGGTATCAAGGACTCCCGGGGCGACGCGGAGCACGCACAGGCGCTGTGCGCTGCGTTGCCGGCGGGCATGGTCCTCACCGGCCACGACGGCTTGGTCGCCCAGGTACTCGCCGAGGGCGGCGCCGGCTCGATCACGGCGCTGACCGCCGTGCGGCCGGATCTCGTCCTCGCGGTGTGGGAGGCGCACGCGGCCGGCGCGGACATGGATCGCGCGGCAACGCGTCTGAAGGCAGCGCGCCAGGAGTTGGACCAGGTACCGACCGTGGCCGGCGTCAAGGCACTTTGGGCTGCTCGTGGCCAACCGATCGGGCCGCCAAGGGCACCGCTGGTTGCGATGAGCGCCGATGCGGGGTCACGGCTCGCCGCGTCCCTCGATCTCGCCGCCGGGTAGGCGACCCATCGAGGAGGCCTTTGGACATGGAACGTAGCGCCAACGCGGAGACCAACATGACGTGCAAGAGCCGTCTGCATCCGCAGGGAAGTGGATCGAGCGTCGGTACGAATCCGCGGCGCGGCGACGATCACCACGTGTGCACGTCCAAGCTTCCGCGAACGCGCAACCGCTTCTGCCTCCTGCTGCTGTGGGTTGGGGTTGGGGTTGGGTTTGGGATGGGGTTGGCCGTGGCCGTAGCAGCGGTGCCGCGACGGCCAGCGTGGTCCGGGCTTACGAGCGCCTCGGCCTACCCGAGTCGAGAAGTACTTTCCGCAGTCGCCTTTCAAGCGGGGGACAGAGCGGGCGGCACGACAGCCGTGCGTGGCATCCAAGCTGCGGCACTCTCTGTGCAACAGGTCGATCAACGGATCTGGCGCTCCGCGCGCGATCCGGGACCGGGCGGGGTTGTGGAACCGGTCGATTTGGCGGTCCATCCCGATGGCGGCTGGCTCGTGCTCGACGTGCAGTTGCATCGCGCGCAGTCCCTGACGTCAAAGGGCATCACCAACGTCGTGTTTGGGGGTGGACCTGGAGCCGACGCGACCGATCTCGATGGACCGCTTGGGATCGCAGTGGACGCCGTTCGGGAGCGCGTTTATTTGGCGGATACGCGCAATCAACGCATCGTCGCGTATGACCTGGATGGCATGCACCAATCAACCTTGACGGAGGGTTTGCAGCAGCCTGAAGCGTTGACGTTGCTACCCGACGGACGGGTCTATGCCTACGACCGTGGGCGCAGCGCCCTCGTGGCGCACACGGCGGACGGGGAGCCGGACGCTGTCGTTCCCGTCCAGCGCGCCATCTCGAATATCGCCGAACTTCCTTCCGGCCTTGCCACCTCGCCACGCGCTACGCTGTTCTTTGCGGCGGAACACCCGATACCCAACCAGCCCAACGTCCTCTACGAGTTCCGCGCGGACGGCGAGACGCTGCGTCCACGCACCCTTGTGCGCTGGCGCATGCGCGACGTGAGCTTCGACGCGGCCGGTGAAATGCTCTTGTTGGACGGAACCGAGCATGCGATGGTGGTCGGTTTGGACCGCGACAGCGGTGAAGCGCGGTCCAGAACGCCGCTGGGGCGCGGTGTCGTTGCGTTGGCCGGCGGAGATCCGGGTGTCGCGCACGCGTTGTTTCAGGCCAACGAGCTCGGCCCCGCACGAGTGGCCACCGTGGATACGCGCAGTGGGCAGGTAACGTCGCAGGTTGCGCTGCCACTGCCCGACGGTGCGTGGACGCCCGGACCGTTGCGCCTCGATGCGCGTCCCGCCGGCCGGCTGCTCGTGGTCGACATCCTGGAGCGCCTGCTCGTGTGGAACACGGACGCGTGGGGGGCGGCTCCGAATCCGAGCGAAGCACGCGTCCACGCGGCCGCTCAGGCGCGCTGGAACGGTTTGGTTGGGGCGACTCATGTTGGGGACGCCAGCGGTGATCTAGTGCTGTCGCGCGTACGAGCCTCCGACACCTACGACGACCCGGCCGACCCCGACGTGCCACGGCCCGGCATGCGCGTGGTCCGTCTCGAGCGCGTCGGGCCAGCGGAGGACCCCTCCGGCATCGTCCCAAGTGCGCGGCGCTGGCGTATGGAGGTGCAGGCGCCGATCACGCGGACCGATTTCGGCGTGCTCGTGGCCGTCGAGCCCGATACGGACACCGGACAGGTCGTAGCCTTGGACGCCGCGCAGGGTGTGGTGCTACGGGCTGCGCTGGACGATGGTGCACGGCAATCGAACTGGCCGCTGCCTTCGTGGAGCGGGGTTCCCGGCTGGGTGGACCTTGCGATCGGGGAGGAAGGCGTTGTTGCCCTGCATGCCGGCGCGCGCCGGCTCGCCGTCCTCGACCCCACCTCGGGCGCCATGACCGCGGAAGTCGACCTCCGCTTCGAGGCGCTGCCTCTGCGTATCGCAGCCCGACCGGCCGGCGGTTGGATCGTGGTCACCGTCGATCGGCGCCTACACGCGGTGGATGCGACCGGGACGTCGTGGGCCACGTGGGATCTGGGCGGAAGCGTCGCGCAGCTCGGTGCCCCAAGCGACGTTGCAGTCGACGCCGAGGACGTGGTCTACGTCGCGGATCTCGAGGACAGAAGCGTCCAACGGCTAGCGGGGTGGCCGGGGGCGCAGCCCACGGGCGGTCGTTTGGCGCTGCCTTTGTTGCGACGCTAGCCCGGCCATGGCATCCGGAGCGGTTCAGTGCTCGCTGAGCCCGCAGCCGGACACTTCGGAGACCATAGTTTGGCGTTCAGGGCGGATATACGGGTGTCGGGAGGGTGCGCGGCTACCGGTCGCGGCTTTGGCGATGGATGAGTCGACGTCGAAGGATCCAACGGGCCGATCCGACTGTCACCGCCAAGTCCTTGCACCTGGGGATTCATTCAGTCATCCGGGTGACTTCGTCGACGGCCAGCTACGAACACGTCAGCGCCGGCTCAGTGAGTGGCACGAGGAGATGATCCTGACGGGCGACGAGACATGGTTGGCGAACGACGCCCCGCAGACCGGGGGACACTCGGTGGTGCTCAGGGCCGTCGCAATCACGGACACCGACACCGACAGTGGCAACCAACTCGCCAGTCCGGACACGGAGGTCGAGGAACGTGGTTCTTAGCGCGACGCTCGGTCTGATCCCCTATGCGGCAACGGGTCCCTCCAGGGTGACATTCTCTGGTGAGGCAATACGGTGCGGGTTTCTTATTGTCGTTGAGCGGGGGCGCCTTGTCGTGTAATCGCGGTACTGCGACGCGAAACGCTGCTTACCAACTCCTAAGGCCCAATGGCACCCAGACTCGCCAAGGATCATCAGAGAAGCGGATGACGTCATACTTCACTTCGCCAGTCGCTCCAGTAATTCCGAGGTCGATCTGGTTCATGAAACGAGGACCAGAGCCGGGGGGCTCGCCGAAGAACCAGCCAACGCCCGCGAGCTCGACGCGCCAGAAGCATGCCTCCGGTTCGACAACAACCTGACCTTGACCGATGAGACGGTCTTCAGGATACCGGCGGTCATGCTCTTCGGCGGTGAGAGCTTCGAGCACATAAATGCTCGTAGTCGACATGCCTGAGGGCGGCTGCAGGCCGTTGGACACGGCCACTGCACGCGCCTCGGAAATTACGCGGTCGCTCGAAACGCCTGTGCGGCAGGACGGGGGGAAGTCGTACTCCTTCTTATCGAAGTGAATGCTCTCGTAGACAACACTTCCCGTCGCCCCTCTAAACGCCACGTCGATCTTAAAAATGGGAGTGCAAGTGCCGGGGAAGCGGCCGCCGCACCATTCACCGACGCCTTCCAGCTCCACCCGCCAGAAGCACTTCTCAGGCTCCACGGGCGGGAAGTGTCCCATGAGTCGGTCGTCAGGATATCGGCGGTCATGCTCCTCGGCCGTCAGTCCTTCCAGTTTGGTCATGCGCAACTCGGTATCACCATCGACTGGCTTGAGGCCATCGAAGCGCGCACGTGCGCGTGCCGACCGCACGATCTCGTCCGCAGATACGCCGTTGCGGCAGGACTCCGGTAGTTCGGCCTGCGCGTGAGCGCGTTGTGGGATGGCTAGGGTGACAAACAAGATCGCCGCAACCCATCCTGAATTGTGATGGAGCTCTCCGATGCCAACTCGCATGGTAATCCTCCAAGAAGATTCCCTCGCACGTGACTCCTATGTAGTGTTCCGACGCCCACGGTCAGGTCAAGGCTTCGTCCGCCAGTACTGATCGGGGGTTCCGCAGACCCCTGCTCCCTTGATGCACGTCAACGGTGGTTGTCAAGAAAGCGGGCGTAAACGGGGCTCCCGATAGCCGGGCGCAGCCTGGCCAATCCGCCGCGCGGCAGGAACGCCTCAGCACAACGTGATCATCGGGCTCCGCACGGCGGGGTCTGCCGTCACGGGTTCCTTGTCACCGGTTTCTGTTCTAGTGTTAGCGGAACCCCGTTGCGTTGCTCCTTCCCAGGCGCAAAGTCTCGATGGCAGATCAGCACGAAGCCGAGCACCATGAAGCCGGCCATGAATACGAACCCGGCTCTAATGTTGCATCTCTTCCATACTTGGTCGGAGTTTCTTGACTGGTCACGATGAGCGCGTGTGACTCGCGACTGAGCGGCCAACTAGCGTCACTCCGTGGTCCTGCCGTCGAAATGCTCGTGCGCGGCTTGGGCCTCGGCGCTGGTCTGGTGCACGGTGCCGTCAATGTGCTCGGGCGGGCCGTAGATCGTATAAAGCTTGAGCACCTCGCTGCCGGTGGCGATGACGTTATGCCGCGCACCCTGCGGCACGATGATGCCGTCGTCGGACTTGACGCGGTGGTCGACGCCGTCGATAGAGATCGTGCCGGCACCGGACTCGATGCGGAAGAACTGGTCGCGGTCGTCGTGGACTTCCTCGCCGATCTGCTCACCTGGCTTGATCGCCATCAGGACAAGCTGGAGGCTGTGACCAGTGTAGAGCACCTTGCGAAACAAATCATTCTCTTCGGTCAGCCTTTCGATGTTGTCGACAAAACCCTTCATCGTCTTGGTCCTTTTCTTCTGCTGTAGTCGAGAGGCACGGCAGATCTAGCCATGCGTTTTCCTTCGTCGGCCTTGCGGATTCGATCACATGCTGTCACCGATTGTATTGATGTATTCCGACTAGCATGTGCCGCTACAGTCGATGCCATCGTCCATCGAAGCTGCCATCAAGCCGGCGTCTCGAAATCGACCCATTCCGGTATACCCGCCAAGGGCAGACTTCCGTCTTTATCTACGGCAATCGGGACGAGCGAGCATGGAGTTCCGAAAACTAGGCCCTTTTCGGGACTGCCGAAAGCCAAACTCCTCCTACCGATTGACGGGTCCAGCATATCACAGGATTTGGTGGCCCAGTATCGAGGGTTTCGAGGCGCTCTCGTCGGTATACGCAGGCGGGTGGGGGATCTCGCGTCTGAACGGTCGGAGTCAGCCGGTGGTCTTCGTGCACAAACTCCCCACAGCCGGACACATCGGAGACCATAGTTTGGCGTTCAGGGCGGACATATGGGTGTCGGGAGGGTGGTATACGTACGCGTCTTGCGGTGAATACGGAGCACGCACCCTCGAGACGTTGAACGGTCGTTGCGCTCGTTCGCCCGGCTCGTCAGCGCGATTCTCCGCGAACACGACGAGCGGCTACCGGTCTTAGCGCTGGCGATGGACACGCCGTCGACGATGGATGTCAGCGTCCTTGACGCATCCAATTGGACGGCGATGCACGCCGGATCGACCTGCGTCATCGGGGCGGTGGATTGAGGGTGCTGAAGCTGGTTGCACGAGCGGTAAGCATGGGCTTGACAAAAGAACGGCCGCGCTCCGGCAATCGAGGTCGTGTTGTGGATCGATCACAGATCGACGACGACAGACGAGGACATCCGGGTGAACGCGCGATGCTAGAGCATACCTCCGCGCGCAAGGGACTCTCGATACGACCATCGCTGGATCCCGCCAGGCTCATTCGAAGAGCGCAACACGGTATGGAGGATCCCCAAGGGCTAACCACCGTGCCATTGCCTGGACGAGCCACCGGTGCTTTGGCGACAGGCGCCGTCGCATGGGAGATGTGTTCGGCCGTGGGGCCTCTTCAGTGCGGTGCTCCGCGATACACGATCCCCGCACGATCCCCGCACGATGCCTGCGCCCCCACAGCTGTCACCCTCGCCATCTACCGAAGTCCCCCGTAGCGCTGTTGCCCGAGCGCGCCTGCTATTCTTGCCGCTGGTGTATGAGCCGGCAACAGGGGGACAACGACGAATGGTGGAGCAACAGGCGGGGCACGAAGCAGAGCCGAACGAGGAGCGCGGTGGCGCCGCGACGCTGGACAGGCTGCTTGCGGAGCGTGGAATGTATGTCGCCATGGCTGCAGCGCTCGTCGCGACGCTCGGTAGCCTGTACTTCAGCGAGGTGCGTTTGTACATCCCGTGCCGACTTTGTTGGTTCCAGCGCATCTTCATGTACCCGCTGGCCTTTCTGATTCCCGTCGGGCTCTTGCGACGCGATGCGGGACTGCGGCTCTACGTGCTGCCGCTTGCGTTCGTCGGCGGTGGCATCTCGCTGTATCACGTGCTCATGCAGAAGACGAGTCTCGTCACCGAGAGCGCTGCCTGCCTGACCAGCGTGCCGTGCAGCGGGCAGTACATCAACTGGTTCGGCTTCATCTCCATTCCCGTGCTGGCGCTGACAGCCTTCGCTGTGATCATCCTCACTGCGAGCGCGGCGGGCGGCGCCGCGTCGGAGTCGGATCACCCAAACCCCACTACGCCGTGGCGCAGCGTGGCGGGTGTTGCGGCCATTGTGGGCGCAGTGTTCGCTGCGCTATGGATCTTCAAGCCGTAGAACCAACGTTGAGGTCAAGACGGGCGGCGGAGTCAGGAGCAAAGCCAAGGGCCAAGCACAACGGCGGGCTTGATTCGCCGCACGATCCCGATACACTCACGCCCACCCTGGGACAGGGAAGCCCTCCGGTCGCGTGCGCGACCGCGCGGACTCCCACGACGAGCTCGCGCCGGCCGGCCCAAGCCCCGCGCCGCGCGGCGATCCCCACACGTCGCACGAAGAGGAGGCATAGCCATGTTCCGCACGATAGCGCGGACGTTCTTGTTGTCCGGGGGCCTTGTGGTCCTCACGCTGGCGCTGACCGCACCGAAGGCCAGTGCGAGTCCAAGCTTGCAAAATCCAACACCCACCTTGGTCCCCCCAGTGGCGACCCCGACGAGCCAGATTCCACCGCCGGCGGCGACGCCCACAAGCCAGCTACCGCCGCCCGCCCCGACTGCGGTGCCGCCTCCTCCGCCCAGCGCGGGATCCGCGTGCGCGTACTTGCGCTTCCGGGTGCCCGATGTCGCCATCCAGGCTGCCCTGGCCAATCCGCGTCGCATCGGAGGCTTCGAGCAGGCACGCAATCCCAACAAGCCGGCATCGCCCTTGAACCCACCGCGGATTCATTTGAGCCTGCGCAACCCGAACGTGCCCTACCATCCGATTTTCAACCGGCTGACATGGGTGGCGGGATGTCCCTGGTCGGCCGGTTGGGGCGCACGTCCGCCACGCTGACCGTGGTACGGGTTCGCCCACGGAACGACAAGAGCGCCGCAACCCGTACGCTCTCCTTCGAAACCTACGGATGTGTAGGCATCCCGACGCTGGAGCTCACGCCATGAATTCCACGATTTTTCGTCGTTTCGCCCGGCGCCTCTCGCCGTGCAGCGCAATCGCCGTCCTCGGGCTCAGTGGCGCAGTCCTATTCCTGGCCATGGTCGGCGTTGCACCGACGCCTGTCGCTGCGGAAGGCGACACGCCGGCCGCGGAAGCATGCGCCTATCTTCAAGGCCGTGTTCCGCCCGCCGTCATCCAGAGCGCGATGGCGAATCCGGATCGCGTCTTCGGCTATCTACAACCGACCAACCCCAACCTGGGCCCGGGTCCGCACAACCCCCTCCGGCGATCCCTGACGCTCGCGAACCCCAATTTGGTTTGGTCTGCGATCGCGAACCCCGTGATCTTCAAGGCAGGATGCCCGCGTCCCGAGGGCATGCCGTAGCGAGATGGCGGCACGCCCGCCCTTCCGGGCTGAGCGCTCAAGGCAGCCAAAAACAACCCCCCGCTTCCCTAGGGAGCGGGGGGTTGCTCGTATCTTGATTGTTGAACTGGGAACGACGACCACGTCGACCGGCCGATAGGGCTCGAATGCGACCCTAGCCGTGACCGCTCCTAGCCGTGACCGTTGGCTTGCTCCGCCGTGACCGTCCACTTCTCCGGACTGTCATACAGCGCCTCCAACGTTCCGCGGCCACGCTGCGCGATGGCCTCATCGACCTGCGACATCACCATCGTGCTATACACCGGACGTTGCACGGCGCGGAAGACGCCGATCGGCACCGGGTAGTTGGGACGCGTCATGCGGCTGAGCATGTAGGCCAGATGGGTGCTCTCGGCCTGCTCGTCGTGGAAGAGCAGCTCGCTTTGGTCGATACCGTCCAACGCGACGCTCTCCGGCATGAACCCGCTCAGGCGAATTCCCTTGTCAGCGTCGGCGCCGTAGATGAGCGGCTCACCATGGCGCAATTCCAGCGTGTGCTCCGCGCGCGACTTGGGGTTGGAAACGTCTTCCCAAGCGCCATCGTTGAAGATGTTGCAGTTCTGGAACACCTCGATGAAGGACGTGCCCTTGTGCGCGACCGCGCGCTCGATCATCTCGCCCAGATGCTTCGTGTGGACGTCGATCCCGCGGGCGACGAACGAAGCCTCCGCGGCGAGCGCAACACTGATGGGGTTCAAGCCTTGTTCGACCGACCCCATCGGCGACGACTTCGTGCGGTGTCCCGGCAACGACGTGGGCGAGTACTGGCCCTTCGTCAGACCGTAGATGCGGTTGTTGAACAGGATGATGTTGATGTCGAGGTTGCGACGACAGGCGTGGATCAGGTGGTTGCCGCCGATGGAGAGTCCGTCGCCATCGCCGGTGATCACGAAGACCGTGAGGTCCGGGTTGGCGAGCTTCAGGCCCGTAGCCACCGTAGGGGCCCGGCCGTGGATGCTGTGCATTCCGTAGGTGTTCATATAGTACGGGAAGCGGCTCGAACAGCCGATGCCCGAAACGAACACCGTATTCTCACGCGAGATGCCCAACTCGGGCATGATACGCTGCACGGTCGCAAGAATGGCGTAGTCTCCGCAGCCGGGACACCAGCGAACCTGCTGGTCGCTCATCATGTCCTTGCGGGTGAGCGGCTTGGGTTCTAGCGTGACCGTTTCACTCATGGTTGGCTCCTCGTATGCCGGCGGCTTGGCGCCGAGCGTGCGTTCGATTGGATTCCGGGACAACCAGACTCAACCGAGCAACTCTTCGATCTTGCCGACGATCTCCGCGATGCGGAAGGGTTGGCCCATCAGCTTCTCTTGCCGCACCACCTGCACGCCGTAGGCGCCCTGGATGAGCAGCGCCATCTGGCCGCCGTTGAGCTCCGGAATAAGGACCTGCTTGTAGCGCCCGAGCACGTCGCCCAGATTCCGGGGGAATGGATTGATGTAGCGCACGTGCGCATGCGCCACGCTGTAGCCCATCGCCTGTGCCTTGCGCGTCGCTTGGCGGATCGCGCCGAATGGTCCACCCCAGCCGAGGACGAGCAAATCGCCTTCCTCGGGTCCGAACACGTCCTGCTCTGGAATGGCGTCTGCGAGCGCGGCCACCTTGGCACGACGCTCGTCGTTCATGAGCTGGGTGTGCTCTGGGCTATAGGAAACGTTACCGGTCAGCGGTTCCTTGGTCAGGCCGCCGACGCGGTGCTCGAGTCCCGCAGTGCCCGGCAAGGCCCATGGCCGTGCCCCGGTCTCTGCGTTGCGCGCGTAGGGCAGGAACGCTTCACCCTCCGCCAGGCCCATGCCCGTCGGATGCTCAACGGAAATGGAAGGCAAGGAGTCCGGAACTGGGATCGACCAGGGCTCGGCGCTGTTGGCGATGTATCCATCCGAAAGGATGATCACCGGCGTCATGGCGCGCACGGCGAGCCGGAACGCCTCCATGCCCATGAAGAACGCGTCGGAAGGCGTGGCCGGCGCGATGATCGGCACGGGGCTCTCGCCGTTACGTCCGAACATCGCCTGCAAGAGATCCGATTGCTCCGTCTTCGTGGGTGAGCCCGTGCTGGGCCCACCGCGCTGCACGTTGACCACGACCATCGGAAGCTCGAGCATGACGGCCAAACCGAGAGCCTCGCCCTTGAGGGCCAGACCCGGACCGCTCGTACCCGTGACGGCAAAGCCACCGCCGAAGGCCGCGCCGACGGCTGCGCCCATGGCCGCGATCTCGTCCTCGGCCTGGAACGTTCGCACGTCGTAGTTCTTGAGGCGCGCCAACGTGTGCAGAATGTCGGACGCCGGTGTGATCGGATAGCTGCAGTAGATCAGGGGCTTGTTGGCCTTTGTGGCCGCCGTGACCATACCCATGGCAACCGCCTCGTTGCCGGTAACCGTGCGATAGGTTCCCGGAGGCAGGGTTGCTCGCTTGACGGAAAACCGCATCTGGAATGCTTCGGTCGTCTCGCCGAAGTTGTAGCCCGACTGAAGTGCTCTGCGGTTCGCGTCGACGACGGATGGGCGCTTGGCGAACTTCTTCTCCAGCCAATCGACCGTCGTCTGCAACGGGCGATCGTAGATCCAGAACGTCAGCCCCAGCGCGAAGAAATTCTTGCTGCGATCGATTTCCTTCGTCGTAAGTCCTTCGATCTCGGAGAGCGCGTCCCGGTTCAATTTGGTCAACGGCACCTTGCGCACCGTGAAGCCCGCCAAGCTGTCGTCCTCGAGCGGGCTGACCTCGTAGCCGGCCTTGCGCAGATTCCCCTTCGTGAACTCGTCCGTGTTCACGATCACCGTGCCGCCCGCTTCGAGCTCGGGCAGCGACTTTTTCAGCGCAGCGGGGTTCATGGCAATCAACACCTGCGGCTTGTCGCCCGGGGTGAGGATGTCCTCGCTTGAGAAGTGA
>JAJCYU010000311.1 GCA_029262755.1 Anaerolineae bacterium | reverse complement strand
CAATGGTGGCCAGCTGCGTGAAAGTCGAGAAAATCGATAACGGCGCCATGCCGAAAACGATCCAACACGTTTCCCAGCGCCCCCCCGATCAGTAATCCCAGTGCAAGAACTTGAAGCCTGCTCTGCGATCTCCACATCCAGATCGACAGGCCAATCGCCATTGCAATACCGATCAAAGCGAGTGCCCACCAATGGGAAGCACCTGCAAATAAACCGAAACTCACGCCCGAATTGCGTACCAGTACGAAGTTGAAAAACGGGAAAACTTCAATGCCGGCCTGTAAAGACGTGGTTGCAAGTGCGATCGCCTTGGTGATCTGATCTAAGCTGAAGGCACAAATTGCAACAACAAATCCGAGCGCGCGATAAGTCATGCGGTCTCCTTGAGATCAGCCCGGGCATCTCGAACAATGATCCACGAGGATTGCAGAAAGAGCCCGGCGATAACGGCGGCAACGACCAAATCGGGCCAAGCAGTCCCGGTCCAGGCAACCAGACCGGCAGCCAAAACGATAGCAACATTTCCGAGGGCATCATTACGTGAGAACAGCCAAACGGCGCGGACATTTGCATCACCATTCCGGTGGGGAATGAGGGCCATGGCAGCTAATATGTTCACGACCAATGCGATAAACCCAAACGCGCCCATCAGCCCGGCTTCCGGTTGGTTTAAGACCAACACTCGGTAGGCCGTGCCAACAAGAACCGCTAAGCCAAGGGCACCGAGAAACAGACCTTGGATCAGCGCTGAGCGGGCACGCCAACCGAGGCTCCAGCCGATGGCGAGAACGCCGAGAAACGTGATCAACCCATCCCCGAGGAAGTCTAATGCATCGGCCTTAAGCGCCTGCGACCCGGCAATGAAACCGCCGAACATTTCAATGATGCCATAGCCGACGTTCAGAGCGATCACAATCCAAAGCGCACGCTTGTACTCTGGAGTGATGTGGCTCTTGGCTGCAGCGCCGCCATTGGTCTCGCTTGCGGCTGCCGCGCCAGGAACGTCGAGCCGGTCGATATGGTAGCCGATGGCCGAGACCGCGCGTTCGACCGCCGCGAGCACAACAGCCGGATCGTCTGAGCGCACCGTCATAATTTGACTGGCAATGGAGACCTTGACGTCGTCGACGCCGGCTGAACGAACCGCCGTCTCGATTTTGCCAGCGCAAGACGGACAATCCATGCCGGTGACCCGGTAGCGTACTCGGTCGGGAACATCAACGGTGGTGGTGTTACACATTTAGAATCGATTTCCGCGTTCGTAATCAGCTACCTTGGCCGGCCACTGGGCCGGTGCCATCAGTCTCCAGCCTTGCTTTCGCGCTCTTTCCTCCGTAGCATCTCTAGTCACTATAGATGCAAGAGGTTTTTTGATGGCTCAAGAGTTCACAATCGGTCATCTGGCGCGCGAGACTGGCTGCAAGATCCCAACCATCCGATATTATGAGCAAATCGGGCTGCTGCCTGAGCCCCGCCGCACGCGAGGAAACACTCGTCTGTACGAGGCTAACCACGTCACACGTCTCGGCTTCATCCAACATTGCAGGGAACTGGGCTTCGCACAGGATACAATACGAGAACTTCTCGCGCTGACTGATCAACCCGACGAGTCATGCGACGCGGTCACAAAAATTGCGCAAACACGCTTGGCCGATGTGAAACGGCGACTTGCTCGGTTGGAAGCACTGAAGTCAGAATTGGAAGACATAATCAGTACGTGCGCAGGTGGCCGCGTAAAGCAATGCCGCATTATTGAAGCTTTGGCAGACTACTCGCACTCTGATTGTGTGACAGAAATACTCGACGACGCTGAGTTGCGCGGCGGCCGCATCCTTTAGCGCAGCTTGGCGAGCCAACTGCTCTAGAATTCGTCGCAACTGCAAACACGATGTGGCTCTTCGCTCAGATTCCCCGCACACATGGATTTTGGACCCGCGTAGAACTCCGGAATGAAGCGCTATGGCCACAACAGAAAAAGCTGTTCGGCTCAGATCTGATTTAACGTGTCCCCATTGCGGGCACGCTGAAACGGAGACCATGCCGCTAGATGCCTGCGTCGGATTCTATCGTAAGCGTCCAGTTCTGACACGCAGGTCAGGTTTCGGTGGGTGATGGCTGCCAGTTCCAGGGCAGGAGATCGTCGAGGCGGGCCTTGGGATGGCCACCGGCCATGCGGTCCAGCACATCTTTCAGATAGGCATAGGGCTCGACGTTGTTGAGCTTGGCGGTCGCAATGAGCGTGGCAACGATGGCCCATCGGTCGGCGCCGCCGTCCGATCCCGCGAACAGATGGTTTTTGCGTCCGAGTGTGATCGGCCGGATTGCGCGTTCCACCGTATTCGTATCGAGTTCGATGCGGCCATCATCCAGAAAGCGGCAGAGGGCCTCCCACCGGGCCAGGGCATAGCGGATCGCCTCGGCAAGTCCGCTCCGAGCCGGCACACGCTGCAGCTGGCGCTCGAGCCAGGGCCGCATGGCTTTCGTTATTCGCCGCGAACGTACGCAACGAACCCGGCGTCGTTCCTCTGACGTCTTTCCGCGAATGGCTTGCTCAATGGCGTACAGTTCGCCGATCCGGCGCAGCACCTCCTCGGCAATCGGCGAGCCGGTTGCCTGATGGACGTCGTAGAACTTGCGGCGTGTGTGTGCCCAGCAGGCTGCCAGGGCGATGGTTCCTCGTGCGGTCAACTGCTCGAATCCGGCGTAGCCGTCGACCTGCAGGATGCCTTCGAACTGCTTGAGGTGAGCTGCCGGTCGTTCGGCTCTGCGGTCCGGGCTGTAGTAGTAGATCGCGGCCGGTGGATCGGTACCTCCCCATGGTCTGTCATCGCGCGCATAAACCCACAATCGGCCGGTTCGCGTTCGGCCGCGCCCGGGATCAAGCACCGGAACCGTTGTATCGTCGGCGAAGAGTTTTGGCGACGCAAAGACCTGTTCGGCCAACCGCGCACGCAGGGGTTCAAGCCACCAAGCCGCGCCGCCGACCCAGTTGGCCAACGTCGAACGATTGAGCGTGACGCCTTGGCGGGCGAAGATCTGTGACTGCCGATAGAGCGGAATGTGGTCGCAGTATTTGCTGACCAGGACGTGCGCCAGAAGTCCGGCACTTGCCAGCCCCTTGGCGATCGGCCGTTCTGGTGCCAGTGCCTGGTGGAGCTTGCCGCATGCCCGGCATCCGTACTTCGGGCGACGGATACGGATGACACGCAGGCGGGCCGGAACATAATCCAGCATCTCGCTGACGCTCTCGCCGATCAGGTGGACCGTACCACCACAACAGGGACAGGCCTCTGCATCGACGTCGAGCGTCACGTCCTCGCGCTCAAGGTGATCGGGTAGGCTGAGGCGATCTTTGGCAGCGGGCTCTGGCTGCAGGTTTTCAGTGGTGGTTGCAGCAAGCGCCGCCTCGGTCTGGGCGATATCGGCGTCAAGGTCTTCAAGTCCGAGATGCAGCTGATCCGGGTCGAGTTGCTCGGATCGGCGACCGAATTGGCTGCGCTGCAGCGTCTTCACCATATTGCGGAGCCGGTCGATCTCGGCCTGTGCCTCGGCGCGCTCGGTGTCGCGTTCCGCCACGAGCGCGCCGATCATCTCTTGAAGTGCGGAGACGTCGGTTGGCAGGGCATCGAGATCGATTCTCATGCCCTGATTTTACCGTCCCAGAAAGCGTTTCGCGCTGATTATTTGAGCCAGCAAGACACCCAGTTGGGGATGTGAGTCTAACCCGCCACTGCCGGTCGCCAACTGCGGTCCGGCGACCGCCAATCGATCCCTTCGATCAGCATCGAAAGCTGTGCTGACGTGAGGCTGATCGTTTCGCCCGTCGAACCGACAGTCGGCCATTCGAAGATCCGATGCTCGAGCCGCTTGGTGAAGAGGCAAAGCCCTGTACCGTCCCAGTATAGGATCTTGAGCAGGTTGGCCTTGCGACCACGGAATGCGAACAGGTGACCCGAGAACGGATCTTCGAGGAGGATCTCCTGGGCCATGGTTGCCAGGCCGTCGATCCCTTTGCGCATGTCGGTCACGCCGCAGGCGATGTGAACCTTGACGCCGGTCGGTGCTACGATCATTGGGCACCCCCTTCCAGCATTGTGACCAGACGCTGAATCGTTTCGGGATCGGTGTCACGTTCGAAGCGAACACGTCGACCACTGGCCAACTCGATCTCGATCGCCAGGGCGGCCCGCTCGACCACGACAGGTGCGGATTGAGTGGGCGCAGGGGTGATGGCTGACAGGTCCACGAGACCGTCAGGCATGTCCGTGATCGTCACTGGCACGATGCGATGCATCGGCCCCATGCCAAAATTCTTGCGCCATCGAAACAGCAGACCAGTTGAGATGCCGTACTGGCGGGCGACGCCGGAGACCGATGCGTTGTCGCGCGAGGCTTCCGCGATGATGCGCCGCTTGTCTGCATCCGAGTAGTTGCGCCGTCTTCGCGTCGGCGGCGGGTGAATTTCCCTAGTCCTAGTGCTAGCCCTAGTGCGATCGCCGCCACCTCGCCGCCAGAGCAGGCCGGCCGGGACAATCGTCTCTTCATCCTTGAACTCGGCGCGCCAGTTCCCGAACCGCTTCAACGGCAGGCCGTGCAGCTCGCAATATTCCCGCTGGTTCAACTCGCTGTTGCGCCAGCCCTTCAGGTGCGCGCGCCAAAATGCTTCAAGTTTCAGACGTCTCGCTTGCTTTGGTCGGGGCATGTCTCATCTCCTTTGCAAACCTCGCCGTGCAAAAGAGATCGAACCCGCGCCCTGTTCCTCAAGTGTGCGTTCCCTGAACGCTTAC
>JAJCYU010000310.1 GCA_029262755.1 Anaerolineae bacterium | reverse complement strand
GCTCGCGCGCGGCGTCGACGCGCTGGTAGCGCGCGGGGATCACCGGGAGGGTGGGGTCGCGGGCGATGTCGGGATGATAGGGCGCGCGATTCGTCCCTGTACGGCCGCTTGGTCTGCTCGGAATTGTCTTAGACCCTTGGGCGTGTGTGCACGCTTGGCATGATCCGCCACGGTTTGCCGGCGGTCAAAGGGGGAGTTTGCGCTTGTAACGCGTCACGTGACGCGTTACCATTCAGCCATGATTCACTCGTTCGCGGACAAGCACACGGAGCGCCTGTTTCGGACGGGACGATCGCGGCGACTTCCGCCGGATATACTGCGCCGTGCGGTTCGGAAGCTGGAGTAGGTCGATCTGGCAACGCGATTAGACGACTTGCGTGTGCCTCCCGGCAATAGGCTCCACGGCCTCAAGGCGGACCCGCCAAGGGCAGCACTCCATCGCAATCTACACACAATGGCGCATTTGTTTCCGCTTCGAGGACGGCGACGCCCATGACGTCGAGGTCACTGACTACCACTAAGGCACGAGGCAACCCATGAGCATTCAACGACACCGTCGGCGCGAGGTGCGGCCCACCCACCCGGGCGAAATGCTGCGCGAAGACTTCCTACCCGACTACGGCCTGACGGTCTCGGCGCTCGCCACGGCCCTTGGTGTATCGCGCCAATCCGTCCACGAGCTCCTGCGCGAGCGGCGAGCGATGAGCCCAACGATGGCTCTCCGGCTGGCACGCCTCTTCGGCAATGCGCCTGAGTTCTGGCTCAACGCTCAGCGCGCGGTGGATCTCTGGGAAGCGGAGCAAGCGCATCGCGAACAGCTTGACCGCATCGAACCCGTTCAGGTGGCGTAGCGCCACCCCATGCCCCCCACATTCATCCCCGGCATCGAGCTTTCTCGCGCCTACTACCGCGAAGCCGTGCGCCCGATCCTCGATGGGCGCTTCCCGGACCTAGCGCATTCGGCGGCGATGTTGGGGCCGGGCTCCGAAGTGCAGGGCTTCGACACCGCGCGTAGCCGCGATCACAACTGGGGGCCGCGGGTGGACCTCTACCTGCGGGCCGCGGATCGCGAGGCCCACGGCGATGCCATCCTGGCCGCCTTGTCCGCGGCGTTGCCCCGCACGTTTCGCGGCTACGGCACGCACTTCGAGGCGGCTGCGGACGAGCCCGGCACCATCCTCGCGGCCGATCCGGGCGACGGGCCCCTCAAGCCATACATCAAGTTGCTCCACGTGCCCTCGACCATGAGGCATCACCTCGGCGTCGACCTCAGCCGGCCGCTCACCGTGCGCGACTGGCTCGGCTTCCCGCAGCAGCGCCTGCGCGCGTTGACCGGCGGTGAGGTCTTCCACGACGGGCTGGGAGCGTTGGAGCCGATGCGTCGCACGCTCGCCTGGTACCCCGACGACGTGTGGCGTTATCTGCTGGCCGCGGGCTGGCGCCTCGTCGGCCAAGAGGAGCCCTTCGTCGGTCGGACCGCGGAGGCAGGCGACGAACTGGGCTCGCGTGTGGTGGCGGCGCGGCTCGTGCGCTGGGCCATGCAACTCGCGTTGCTCCAGGCCAAACAGTACGCGCCCTATACGAAGTGGCTGGGGACCGCCTTCTCGCGGCAGGAGCAGGGATCGGCGCTTGAACGGCATCTCGCGGGCGTTCTCGACGCGCGTGCCGTCGCGGACAGGGAGCGGTCCCTGTGCGCGGCGTTCGAGGAGCTCGCGCGGCGGCAGAACGGGCTGGGCCTGAGCGCGGCCGTACGAGAGACGGTCTCGCCCTTCCACGACCGTCCGTACCTGGTCATCCACGGCGAGGCGATCGGCGAGGCGCTCGAGGCGGCGATCACGGACCCCGCGGTGCGGGCCCTGCCGCCGGGCGTGGGCGGTATCGATCAGTTCGTGGACAACACGGACGTGCTCAGCCACCCGCGGCAATTTCGCGCGGTCGGGGCGGTGTGGGACGCGGCAGGGTCGCCGCTGTCGATCGATGCACGCCCGGCCGGCGCGCATCCGGCGCGCGAGCGAGAAGCACGCGAGCGAGACGAACGTGAAGAAGAGGGTCGCGAGCAAGGGGATCGCGCACCGTATGCGCCGACTCGGCCGGACGTGCTCATACCTTCCACGTTCCCGACGCTGACGACCGAGCGCCTGACCTTGCGCGCGCTGGCCGAGCCCGACGTCGACGACCTCTTCGCGATCTTCTCCGACCCCGCGGTCATGCGCTACTGGAGCCGGCCGCCGATGCAGGAGAAGGCCGAAGCCGCCGAGTTGCTGCACGGCGCGCTCGAGGCCTTCGCGCAGGGCGAGAGCCTGCGGTGGGCGCTGGAGCTGCGGGCGCATCTGGAGGCGCCGGTCATCGGCACGGTGAGCCTGTTTCACCTGGATGCGCAGAACGGTCGCGGCGAGATCGGTTACGCGCTACGCTCCGCCGATTGGGGCAAGGGACTCATGCACGAAGCGCTGACCGCCGTCGTGGACTACGCGTTCGACACCGGCGGAATGGACCTCGGCCGACTGGAAGCCGATCTCGATCCACGCAACATTGCTTCGCTCCGCTCCCTGGAGCGGCTCGGCTTCCAGCGTGAAGGCTTGCTCCGCGAGCGCTGGACCGTGGCGGGCGAAACGACGGATTCGTTGATCATGGGCCTGTTGCGACGTGAAAGGATTCGCCTGTGATTTCCGGACGCCTTGCCGGATTCCTGCTTCAGCTCTCGGTAATCACCGCGCTCGCCACGAGCATGGGCGCGAGCCTCGCTGCCCCCGCCGTGCGCGCCCAAACCGACCCGGCGGCGCGGATCACGACCTGCATGCAGGACGAGATGGCCAGCCGCGGCACGGTCGGAGCGCAGATCGCCGTCATGCGCGGCGGCGTGATGCTCTACGAGCGCGGCTTCGGCCGGAAGCACCGCGACCGTCCGGATCTGGTGGATACCGGGACGATGTTTCGGATTGGCTCGACGACCAAAACGTTGACCGCCCTCGCCCTGATGCAGTTGGTGGAGCAGGGACGACTCGATCTCGACCTGCCGATCACCACGTACCTCGACGACTTCGCGTTGGCGGAGCCGGGCCAAGCCGAGGCGATCACCACGCGGCACCTCTTGACCCATTCGAGTGGCCTGCACGATACGTCGGCCATGAGCGAGGCGGACTTCTGGGGCACACAGGAGCCGGGCGCCATGCGCGCCTGGGTGGACCGGCAGCGCGGGCAGCAGCCCTACGCGCCGCCCGGGCGCTTCTGGAACTACTCCAGCGCCAACTACATGTATGCCGGGCAGATCCTCGAGCGCATCACAGGCGAGACCTATCCGAACTACATGGACGACCGTGTGTTTGAGCCGGCCGGCATGACGAACACGACGATGCATGCGGCCGAGGGCGTGGCGCGTGGCAACTTTGCCTACGGGCACTACAACAGCCCCTTCTCCGGCATGCTCGAGATCTTCACGCTCGACGAAGCGAACAACTGGGCGCGCCATCCTACGGGCTACGCCAACGCGACCGCGGGCGACCTCGTTCGATTCGCCGCGCTGATGATGGACGGTGGACGCGCGCTGCTCTCCGCCGACTCGGTACAGGCGATGACCACCCGTCAGCGGCACCGCGACCTGCGCGCAGACCAGTATTACGGCCTCGGCACCTTCGTGGAGTACTTTGACGGCAACGAGATGGTCCACCACGACGGCGGCGCCTGGGGCTGGACCGCCACGATGAAGTGGATTCCCGAGGCGGGTGTTGCCGTCGCGACCACGACCAACGGCGGTGGCCTGCTTCAGAGCGCAACCGCCTGCGCGTTGCGTGCCTACGTCCCGCGCGGCCCGGATCGCTCCACCCCCTGTCGCCTCGACCGCGAGCGATGGAATGACTTCGTCGGCACCTACGAGGGCAGCGTGAATTCCGGCGTGTCATGGAACTTCGAGATCACGCGGCCGGGAGGCGGCAATCTGCAAATGCGCTTGATCCGAGAGGGCGAGGAGGACCGCGTCGAGATGCTTGGCCAAGACTGCGGGCGCTGGGTCAACGCAGGCCCGGGCACCTTCAACGCGCCTGGTCTCGGCGAGATCACGTTCATCGACGATCCCGTCGAGCCGGGCGTAGTGTGGCTGCGCAACCGCTTCTTCGTCGCGGGTAAGCGGCCGGTCGGAGCGGAGGCGACGTCGACAGCGGTGGCGACATCTGTGGCGACCGCGACGCCAACGCCGATCTCTACATCGACGGCCACGGCGGAGGCCCAGGACGAGGTCCATCGGATCTACCTTCCGGCGCTGATGCGGGGCGAGTAGGTCCCGAATCACATTGGCCCACAAGTGGCCCATTTGTGGCCCAAGCCCGTATCGGGCACCGCTGCCCAACCGGTAGAGTCGTGACCGTGCTGTCCGCTCTACGGTTTTGGTCATCGGCCTGGGCGCACATCGATCTCGATGATCATTCGATCGGACCATTGTGGTCTTGTTACCCAAAGGATTTTGGATCATGAGCTTCTCTGTACGGACCGTCTTGAAGGTGTTGGTTGCATCGAGCATGTTCGCCCTTGTGGCGGCCGCGGGATTCGCGGATGTCAGCGCAGCACGGAAGGGGGGCGGGCTCGAGCTTTGCCCCAGCGGTTGGCGACCGGTGACCCCGCCGCTCAACCCGATTCTGGTGTGCCTCCCAGATTCGATCTTGATCGATCTGGGCAACCAGCCGGCGCCGCCGGAGGGCGAGTGCCCCGAGGGTTGGAACCAGGCAACGCCGCCGCTGAATCCGGTACTGGGCTGCCTGCCCGGCGACATCGTCGCCTCGGAGCGCCCGAAGCTGCGTGCGGGACGTCCGGACGGCATCTGCCCCGAGGGCTTCCGGCCGGCGACCTCGCCGCTGAACCCCGTGCTTGGCTGCATGCCGACCAACTTCCACATGCCGTTGATCCCGGGTCGGGCGATCGGTGAGATCCCGCCCGGTGGCTGCCCGACGGGCTGGAGCCCGGCGACGCCGCCGCTCAACCCGATGCTGCTGTGCCTGCCGAACACGCTGGCACCGAACCCGAACGGCCCCATCGGCGGCCGCTAGGTAGCACGTAGGACAACGCAACACCGCAGTAAACGGAAGCGGGGCGGG
>JAJCYU010000309.1 GCA_029262755.1 Anaerolineae bacterium | reverse complement strand
CGGGAGAGCGTCCGGGAGTTTCGCGAGGATCGAGACGGCGCGGCGCCGCCGGTCGGAGCTGCGGGCTGAGGCGACGCGCGCGCGCCTCCGCTACCGGAACAGCGCCCCCACGTCGAGGACGAAGCCGGGGAGCAGGGACGTCCCGCTCTTGCCCCGCGCTCCGAAGGCGACACGCGCACAAGCCTGCCGTGCGTCCGGCCGCCTCAGGCGTCCGGCGCGGTCACCCGAACGCGATAATCACGGGGGAGCGGCACTGTCTGCTCGCCGCTCCATGGACCCCATTGGAAGGCCACCTCGATCGGACCGAGGCCGAACTCGCCTGCTCCGTCGCCAACAACACTGACCCCAAGCTCGACAGCCTCCCCGGCCGAAACACGCGCCCCCTTCGGTGATCCTCCACGCAGCTCGCGCTCGAGCAAGGTGCCAGGCAAGGCAGGCACTGCTTCACCGTCCGGAACGCCCCGAAGCACCGCGACTTCGACCACGTCCAAGCGCACACGGCGGTTCGCGGCCGGGTCCTGCGGCATCCCGCGCTCGTCGCCGCGGACGGTGATCGAGACGATCCGCAGCGGCAAGCGGCTGCGATTGCGCACGGCAAAGCCGGCCGTGAGCCGCATGCCGACCGGGATGCCGACCGCGTGGCTCAGGCCGGCCAACTCCCACGGCGCGGCCATCTCCGTTCGAAGCGACTGGACGACAAGGCCGACCGCAAGCAGCGCAGCGCACGTCCAGGCCACGCGCGCGCTGCGCGCGAACCGTGTCAAGCGCGTCGGTCCGGCCGGTGTCGGGCGCGCCGGCTGGCCCGCGACACCGCCGTCCTTCGCCCATCGATCGTCCGAAATCAGCGACCCTTCCACGTGGGCCGGCGCTTCTCCAGGAATGCAGCCATACCCTCTTTTTGATCTTCCGTCGCAAAGAGCATGTAGAAGTTCTTGCGCTCGAAGAGCAGCCCGCGGTCGAGGTAGTCATCAAAGACCGCATTGACCGCTTCCTTGCCCAATCGGACCGCCACCGGCGGCATGGCTGCGATCTCGCGCGCCAGCTCCTTGGCCTCTTCTAAGTAGCGTTCGACCGGTACGACACGGTTGACCAGACCGTGCCGTTGCGCCTCTTCGGCGCTCATGAACCGACCTGTCAGGACCATCTCCATCGTCTTGGCCTTGCCCAGCGCCTGGGCCATGCGCTGGGAGCCGCCGGCACCCGGTATCACGCCGATCTTGATCTCGGGCTGCCCAAAGCGCGCCGTCTCGCTGGCAACGATCATGTCGCACATCATCGCCGTCTCGCAGCCGCCACCGAGCGCGAAGCCGCTCACGGCTGCGATGATCGGCTTGGAGATCTTGCGCACGCGATCCCAGGTCGCGAACATGTCCATCTCGATCTGGTCCACCACGGTCGCGGTCGCCATGGCTCCAATGTCCGCGCCGGCTGCGAAGGCGCGTTCGTCTCCGGTCAACACGATCGCGCCGATGGCGTCGTTGGCGTCGAGCGCTTCCATGGCGTGGGCCATTTCGCCGATCAGCGCAGGGCTCAGCGCATTGAGCTTGTCGGGTCGGTTGAATTGAATGATGCCGATCGACGCTTCGACGTCGACAAGAATGAATTCGTATTCCATTGCGAATGCTCCTGCAGGGAGGGAACGTGGCGGATGGGTTCGCAGATTCCGGCAAATGAAGGTGCTTGAAGTCGACGTGGCACGCTAAGGGGAAATGGTTGCGCGAGGACCGACGCCTTCGTGCCGAGGCGGGATGCGGCGCGCCGTGTTCCATGCGGGGTGGGAAGTGCGCGGTCGAAGGTGCCGCACGGCGGAATTCGGGACCATCGGAGGCTGGGTACGTCGGGTGCTGATGCTAGACTTGACCTGGTTGCTTAGCACGATCTCGGGTGCCAGCCGACGCTTCGGCGCGGTGGTAGAAATGTAGCCCATGTCGGTCTCACGTTTGGCACCGCTGAATCGTTTCGGGTCCGGCTTTCACCCATCGAGAGGACGCATGACCAAGGCGCGACGGGCTTGGCGGCCCGAACGGAGGTCGGCGATTCTGCCCGCCGCAACGAGCATGCGTCAAGAGCATGGGCGTCGGATCATGCTTCGATCTACCGTGCGCGCCGGCGCGGTAACCTGCAGGCGCACGCGCGCGTCTAACGCGCTTGCCCGCAGCCGTTCGCTGTCACTGCGTACGATGGCCGTGTTCCTACTCATCTCGGGTTGCGCCAACAGCGTGCCCGCGCCCGGGAATGCCGTGACGTCGGGGTCCGCACTTCCTACGCCGCTTGCGCACGAGGCGCTGCCCACGATCTCGCCGGCAGTACTTTCCGTGGTCGGCGATGGCTCGCCTCCAGACGCACCGGCTTCTGCGCCCGATGGTCAACCGGACGCGACGACGAAAGCCGCACGCACACCGATCCCCGACGCAACCCCGATGCCCGGATATGCCGTCGGTCCGGCGTCGAATATGCGCCAATCAGAGGTCTCCGCATCGGCCGCGGCCGCGGCCGATGCCCAGCAGGGCAGCACGACACAGGATCGCGGCGAATCGTCCGCGACATCCCGGACAACCACGACGTCGTCGACTGTCCCGCCCGGCATGGCCGGCACGCCCGAATCGACCGAGACGTCCGGCACGTCCGATCAGCCATCCGCCGCGCCCCCGACGCCGTCAGGGACGCCCGATCGAAGCGCCCTGCCCACGGCGCCGCGGGTGCCGCCCGTGGCGGACGTCAACGCGGTGGTGCACACCTTGCCCGGTGTCGCACACACCTGGCAGAAGTGGAACAACTGCGGGCCGTCGGCAACGATGATGGCGCTCTCGGCCTTCGGCGTGACGGAGGACCAACTGGCCATCGCCGCCGTCCTCAAGCCCGATCGCGAGGACACCAACGTGTCACCGGAGGAGATCGCGCGCTACATCGAGTCGCGCGGGCTGCGGGCAGACGTGCGATGGGGCGGGACGCCTGCGCTGGCCCGGGCAGCCGTGCGCGCCGGCATGCCGCTGGTAGCCGAGCAGTGGATCGGCGTGGATGGTCGCGGTGAGATGGGGCATTACCGGGTCGTCACCGGCTACGACGACGCCAGCAGCGAGGTCGTGGCGATGGACTCCTACTACGGACCGAGCCAACGCTACGCGGCCGCGGCCTTTGCTGCGATGTGGCAGCCGTTTCTGGGCGCATACGTCCTCGTCTACGACCCATCGCAGTCCGATCTGGCGCGGGCGGTGCTCGGCGAGGACGCGGATCCTGCCGCCAACGAGGCGCGGGTAGCACAGCAGGTACGAGCCTTCGCCGACGCGCATCCACAGGATGCGTGGGCGCATTATGCTTTGGGCGAGTCTTTGGCGCGCCGAGGTCGTCACGACGAGGCGGTCGCAGCCTTCGAACGCGCGATCGCGATCGGGCTGCCGTTTCGCGCGTTCTGGTACCAGTTCGGCTACGCGGAGAGCCTGCACGCTCTCGGCAGGAACGAGCAGTTGCTCGCACAGGCGGACGTGACGCTCGCGCCGATGAAGGGTGAGAACTTGGAGGAGTGGCAGTTTTGGCGCGGCCGCGCGCTCGAGGGCCTCGGTCGACGCGAGGAGGCGCGAGAGGCGTACCAACGCGCGCTGTTCTTCCAGCCCTCGTTCGCGCCCGCAAGCCAGGCGCTGCAGGCGCTCGGCGCTCCGTGATCCGCGTGACGCTGCGCAGATGCGCGTGAGCCGCGAGGGCAGCACTGGGCGTTCCGAGATTGCGCAAAGCGCCGTCTTGCCCGATGCGGGGCCTCGTCCACCGCGCCTCGACGAGCGCGCGGATCCCACGGCGCCGCGACGCCTTGCGCTCTCGGAGCTGCCGTGGCCCATGGATTGGGGATTGGCCTTCGGCACGCAGCGGCCGCTTATTCTCGAGATCGGCTTCGGGCGCGGCGAGATGCTGTTCCACCTTGCACAAACGCACCCCGAGCACAACGTGATCGGGGTCGAGGTCAGCAACCAGAGCCTCGAGAAGGTAGAGCGGCGTTTGATGCGCGGGGAGAACGACCGCATCCGGGTGATCCACGCGGCGGCGGAATCCGCGCTCGCACTCTTGTTCACCGAGGCCACACTCGACGCCGTGCACGTGAACTACCCGGACCCCTGGTTCAAGAAGCGTCATCACGGCCGGCGCGTCATCCAAGCCGATACCGTCGACTGGATCGCGAACCGCCTGCGGCCTGGCGGGGTACTGTATCTTGCCACCGACATCCGCGACTACGCGGATGCCGCGCACGGCGTGCTCACCGCTTGCGAAGCGCTCGAAAACGATCTTGGCGAGCCTTGGGCCGACGCGATGAGCGGACGCGTCGTGACCAAGTACGAAGGCCGGGCGCGCGAGCAAGGCCGTCCGGGGCATTACTTTCGTTATCGGCGCAACCAGCGGCTCGCGCCAGCGGCGCCGCAATCCGAGGAGCTCGCCATGCCCCATCTCGTCCTGCGCGGTCCGCTCGATCTGCAGGCGATCCGCCAATCCTTCGCTCCGATCCGATTCGAGCACGAGGACCGGCACATCAGCGCGATGGGTGCGTTCAACGACGCGCACAGCGTGCTCTTCGACGTCTTCATCCAGGAGCCGACCATCAGCCAGCGCCTGGCCGTCGTGCTCACGCGACGCGACAAAGACGCGACGCTCAGCCTCGCCCAACTCGGCCTGCCGCGCCCCACACCCGGCGTGCACTTGGCCGTCGCCCGCATCGCGGCGTGGTTGACCCAGCGCTGGCCGGAGCTCCATGTGGACGAACAGCGCGTCGCCGTGGAGCGCGGAGCGATGACCGCCGCATCCTTGACACGGGCTGACGGCGCTCCGTTTTCCGCGCCGGGAGCAGCGCAAGACGCAGCGACCGAAGCGGCGCCCGATGCTGCGCACAATGCAAAGCCCAAGGCAGCGGCCGATGGGTGACGCGTTGCGGCAAACGCTTGGGCAACCGCACGCATCCGTCTGGGACTCGACGTCCTGTGGGTGGGCGGCAACGACACGTAGTCGCAGCACTGCGCGCGGCAAACGGTGGCACCATTGCTCATACTGAGCCTCCCGTTTTGGATCACCAGGACGCCGGCCGCGCCGCATGGCCCGCGCATCGCGTATTCCTCATCCGCTCCGTTCCCGGAGTGGATCACGCCGCCGATGCCCGCTCTTGCGCCCACGGTGGCAGCTGCCGCGGTGGCCGTGGCGATCGTCCTCGCGCTGCACGCGTGGCGCGATCGGGCGGCGCGTAGCGGCGTGATTCCCGTCGTCGACTCGCTCGTGCGGATCGGATGGGTGACGACTTCGACTTTGATCGCCTACGCGACGGTACTCGGGCCTATCCGCGAGGTGGAGCGCTGGGTGGAGTCAGGCGTGTTGTCCATTTTGCATATCCCGATCGTGGCCACCGCGAGCCTGCCGCTACTGGCCGTTGGACCGACTCTGGCCTTGTGGCTGCTGGGCAGGCTACCGGCGACATCGGCGCGCTACGGGATCGCGTTCGGCGTCGGTACGGCGGCAGGCTGGGCCGCGTACATCGTCGGGATGCGACGCCTGTTTCACGGCGTATGGATATGGGTGGGCTCATAGCGCGCTGTAGGCGTTCACGATCGCGCTCGCGAACGCACTGCCAAAATGCCCACCGCTCCCTCCGTTCCACCATACTCTTGCTGGGCGCCGTGGGCGCGCAGCGATCCGGCGGGCTCGGGCTTCCCGGCACCACCTGAGGCGCGATCCGCATGACTCCCAAGACTGAGATCGGCGACACGATTCCCGCCGCGGCGTTGGCACCCATCACGGCGCGTGTGCGGCGGTCGCTGCGTTGGACGCTGCAGCTGGGGCTGCCCGCGTTGCTCGTCTGGGCTGTACTACACGAGCTTCGCCTCCTCGACGTGCAGGACGTCCACACCATCGTTGCCGGTGCCGACCTCCGCCTGCTCGCCATCGGCATCGCGATCACGGGCGCGGCGTTGGCGATCATGGGCCTCTACGATGCGTTTGCCTTCAACGTGCCAGCCGGGACGCTCAGTTTTGGGCGTCGATGGATGCTGGGGGCCGTCTTGTTCGGCTGGACCAACTTCCTCAGCATCGGACCGGTCGGCGGCCCTGCAATTCGGCTGCTCATCTACCGCAAAGCAGGCCTCAACGCAGCGGAGGTTGCACGCGGCATCGTCGGGTACACCGTGGCTGGCGCCATCGGTCTCGTTGCCTGGCTGCTCGCACTCTTTGCGCCCCTTCCTCCCGTCATGGACGGTCTCTTCGTCCGCGCCGTGTTGGCTCTCGGAACCGGGACGGTGCTCGCCGCGATCGCGGGGCGTTCGTATGAGCGTTGGTCGCCCGACGCAGGAGATCTACCGCCTCTTCCGTGGAAGCGCTTGGTAGGCGTCGCGATCGCGGAATGGGGATTGACCGGCGCGGCCTTCGTTGCGATCGCTCGATCCGTCGGGGTGGGTCTCGACGTGGTAGACGGCGCCCGCCTCGTGCTCGTCGGCCAGCTGGCAGGAATGATCAGCATGGTTCCGGGCGGCCTAGGTAGCGCGGATGCTGTTTGGTTCAAGGGGTTCAGCCTCGCCGGTGTGTCGCATGCCGCCGCCGCCGGCGCCGTCGTCACCTTTCGTGCCTGCTTCTACCTGGGGCCGTGGATTGCGTCCCTCGTGGTTCTGTATGTGGTGGCAACCCGGTCCTCCGCGCGCCTGCGCGGCCTCCAGCGCGTCGCGGTAGCCGGAGCCGTGCTCGTCAACGCGGTGCTTCTGCTACTCAGTAGCGCACTGCCGGCCATCGACGCGCGGCTGAGCTACATCGAGCGCTTTCTGCCCGTCGTTGCTATCGACGCCTCTCATCTCGTCGCAACTCTGGCCGCGGGGCTCATGCTATTTCTTGTACGGGGCTTGTTGCGTGGCTATCGCGCCGCGTATCTGGCAACCCTAGGATTGCTGGCCGCATCCGTGGTGGCGCATCCGCTGAAGGGGGCTGATTTTGAGGAAGCGGGGATAGCCCTCTTGCTCGCCGCGATGCTCCTCAGCTCGCGGCGCGCGTTTGTGCGACAGGGGCGCGTGCCCGTCGGATGGGAGCCTGCCCTGGCCGCGGCGGTGTCCGCGATGACGCTGTACACGGTGATCGGCGTAGCCGGATTGGACACGTTGGCGTTGTTGCGCGGGCCATGGGTCATCCTTGCCGGACACGACGACGTGGCGCGATTCGTTCGGGGGGCACTCGTATTGTCCATCGCCGCCCTCGTCATCCTCGTGCGGCAGGCGATGCGTCCGAAATCCTCGTGGCTGACGTCGAACGAAGGCGAGATTCAACGTGCGGAGGCGCTCGTACGCGCGGAGGGAAACAGCGCGGAGGGCCTGTTGATCGGCGGTGGCGACAAGATGGCCTGGTTTCTGGTCGACGATTCATGCGAGGACGTGGCCGTGGCGCTCCTGCAACGGACCGGTGACCGCCTTGTCGTGTTCGGCGAGCCGGTACTCAAGGGGGGCGTGAAACCTGCACACGTCATCGAGGGATTGCAGGAAGCCGCGGAGGACTGGGGCGTATCGCTCGGCTTCGCTTCCGTCGGCACAGCGTGGATGAGCCATCTCCACAACTTCGGATATCACTTCATGAAGATCGGCGAGGATGCCGAAGTCTCGTTGGTGGACTTCTCCATGCAGGGCGGCAAGATGGCCGGCTTTCGACGCACGCTGCGCGACATGGAAGCCGTCGGAGCGCGCTTCGAATTCAAGCAAGCGCCGCATGATGCTGCGCTCATCGATGAGTTGCGCACGGTCAGCGACACGTGGCTGCGCGCCAAGGGCACGCAGGAGCTCCAATGCAGCGCCTGCTATTTCTCCGACCGCTATCTGCAGGCCGGACCGGTGGCGTTGGTCCGGGATGCCTCCGGCGCCGTGGTGGCCTTTCTCAACGTCCTGGCCACGCGCCCTGGGGGACCAGTGACGATCGACCTCATGCGACACATTCCTGGCCGTGTAGAGGGCGCGATGAACTTCCTGTTGATCCGCACGATCGAGACGATGGCGGCCCAAGGGTACATCTCGTTCGGGTTGGGCGCCGCGCCCCTCTCCTCCGTGGGTGTCGAACGCGGCTCGCGCTGGGCGGAGCGTGCACTCTATGCCTATTCCCAGCGCGCTGAGCACCTCTACAACTACCGCGGCCTTCGGCACTTCAAGACAAAATTCCACCCGCAGTGGTCGCCGCGCTACAACGCGTTCCTCATGCCGTGGGACGGACCCGCCTCGCTGCTTGCCGTCGCAAGGCTCGTCAAGGGACGTGATCGCCTGGCACGCGCCCGGATCGCCGCGGCACGCATCGCTGTCCCTTGATGCGGCGCCTCGCCCGATTGCCGGTGACCCTAACGATGAGCACGTTGATGCTTGGAATCGCGATCGGTTCGGGAACCGCCTGGTCGCGCATCGACCATGCGACGCTCTCGTACGTCGGGCTGAACGCTCGACATGTACTTCAACTCCATTGGGAACGAGTCTTCAGCAGCGTGCTCATTACGCACGGGGGCCTTGTATTTTGGCGATCGTGGCTAACGCTGGTTGCGGTCCTTGCCTGGCTGGAATTCCGAAACGGAAGCCGAATCACCGCGCTGGTGTTCTGGGTCGGTCACGCAGCAACCGTCCTCCTCCTCGCCGCGGTCTTGCTGCCGATCAGCGGCCGGTTCTGGCCGGAGGCTGCGACCGTTCTCACAACGGTGCCGGATGTTGGGCCGTCCGCGGGCTATTTCGCCTGTCTGGCGTACGGGATCGGGCTGCTGGAGCGCGATCTTGTTCGGAGGCCGGCTGCAGTCCTCGTTGGGTTGGGCCTCGCAGCCATCCTGGTGGTACGAACCCTTTCGGGAGGAGCCTTCACGGCCCCGGACGCGTGGATAGCCGACCTGGCCCACGTCGTCGCCTTCGCGCTCGCGCTCGTCGCCGCATCCGCGTACCGGGTACCGGTGTCCATCCCGCCGAGGCGTGCCTAAGAGGGTAGACGGCTCCCGATCACGCGTTCCAACAACGTGACGCACGGCGATCGCGTAGATGGAATTGCGCGACATCGGATGGCCACGCCACTACGCTGCCACGCCACTACGGTGCCACGTCACGGAAGTTGCCGTCGTCGGGTCATCTTGATCTCACGTTCGGCGATGACACGGATGCTCGCCTAGGTTGATCGGATCCGAGAACGTCGGGCTAGGAGCCGCGAGCCCGATCAAGTGCCCAGACGCCCGCGTAGCCAGCGCAATCCCGCCCGCGCCTCGGGCATCCCCATGGCCAGCGCGGCGGCGAGGTAGACAACGCTGCCCACCGAAGCGCCGATGCCCAAACGCGCCGCGCCGTCCACGAAGGGGCCGTCCAGCGGGCCGATGCGCACGGCATCGGGTAGCGCGCCGAGGGCCGCGGTCATGGCCAGCGCCATGACGGCCGCCGCGGCGAGCGAGCGAGCCAAGGTGCCCGCCAGTTGGCGGCCGCCCACGCGGCCAAGGCGGCGCCGCAAGATCATCAGCGCGATCCAGACCTCGAGCGAGACCGCGATCGAGTTGGCCAAGGCCAACCCTCCTTGGGCCAGCGGGCCGACGAGCGCGTAGGCCAGGACGATGTTGAGGGCCATGGCCAGAGCGCCGATGTAGAGTGGGGTCAAGGTGTCCTGTTGGGCGTAGAAGACCCGGGCGACCACCTCGAAGGTGACATGGCCGACCAAACCGAGGGCGAACATCTCCAGCGCCAAGCGGGTGGCGGCGGCTGCGTCGGGGCCGAACTGTCCCGTTTGCAGCAATACCGAAATGACCGGTCCTGCGAGCACGAGCAGCGCGACGGCGGCGGGCACGGCCAGCGCCATCATCACGCGCAGCGCTTCGACGAACGTGGTCCGCAGCGCCACACGGCGTCCGGTCGCGGCGAGCTCGGCGAGGGTCGGGAATGCGACGGTGGCGATCGCGGTGCCGAGGATCGTCTGCGGCATTTGGCTGATCACCCAGGCGTAGTTTAGCGCCGCCACGGAGCCCGACTCGATTTGCGAGGCAAGACGGGTGTTGACCAGGAACACCAATTGAACGGTGAACATCGAGAGCACACGGGGCCACATCAGCCACAGCACGCGGCGCAGCGCAGCGTCGCGTAGATCGAGCAGTGGCTCCCAGCGGAAGCCGCGACGCACCAGGCTCGGCACCTTGACGAGCAAGTGTCCCGCTGCGCCAAGCACGACGCCCCAGGCAAGACCGTGCACGCCCAGGCGCGGCGCGAACCACAACGCGCCGATGAGGATGCCGCCGTTGTAGACGATCGGTGCCAGAGCCGGGGTGAGGAAATGTTGGTAGGCGTTCAAGATGCCCATCTGGATGCCGCTGACGGCAAACACGCATGTGCTGATCAAGATCACCCGCATGAGTTCCGCGGTGAGGGCTTGTTGATCCGGTGTGAAGCCCGGCGCGATCACCGTCGCGAGCCAAGGTGCGGTGAGCGCCGACAGCCCGGAGAGTACGGCCGTCACCAAGAAGACCAGGTTCGTCACGCCACTGGCCAGGCGCCAGGCCGCGGCGTCGGTCTCGTCCTCGTCGGTCAGCGCGGCGGCGAAGACGGGCAGAAAGGCGCTGACAAGTGCGCCGCCGGCGATCAACGTAAAGAGCAAGTCCGGGATGCGGAAGGCCGCGACATAGGCGTCGTATTCGGGGGAGACACCAAATTGGTGGCCGATCGCCCTTTCGCGCAGCAAGCCGATAAGCTTCGATACGATGAAGGCTCCCATGACCAGCACGGAGGAACGGGCCATGTGCGCCTTGCGCTCGACGTCGACGCCGTCCGCGATCGTCCTGCCCGATTGCCCTTCGCCTCCAGAGACGCCGGGGTCACCGCTTCGCTTCGCGGCCATTGCATCGTCTTGGGAGGGCGCGTCTGGCTTCTTGGATGAGACCGGCAGGTCGGCTTCGAGCGGCGAGTCGGGATCAGGCGGCGCGTTCATGGGCTCGAACACCTTGCGGGGGCCGGAATCGGCCGGCAATCCTACCATGCAGGGGCGCCAGGGCTCCTATCGTGAAGGCGGCGCGCGGCGGCGCGCGGCTGCGCGCCGATCGGGGCGTGACCGAGCTGTCGGGAGCGGGGAATCGCCATAGGGACGGCGGGCGCGGCGGCCCGCCCACTGCGCGACCGCCCTACCCGGTGGCCGCAGGACCGCCGACGTCGTAGGGCGCAATCGAAACGGGCAATGGCAGCGCACAATCACAACGGGCAATCGGATGGGGTCGAGGGGTTGCTCGGTGCCACCGAGCGCCCGTCGAACCCTTGACCGCCCGCCCGGCCGCGGGCACCCTTTGCGCCGCTTGAGGGACGCACGCAACCGCCGGATCCGCCGGTACAGGTCACAGGGCCTGCAGGTTGGCGGCGCCCGGCGCGAGGTGCATCGGTGGGCGAGGCAATCGAAGGAACACAACAGACCGAACGCGCGCGCCCGGAGCGCGCGGCGATGCCGGGAGTGCTGGAGGACATCGTCCAGACGATCGGCAATACGCCTCTGGTTCGGCTCGGCCGCATCGCGGGCTCGGAAGCGGCCGACGTGTTGGTCAAGGTGGAATTCTTCAACCCGGGCGGCAGCGTCAAGGACCGGATCGGCGAGGCGATGATCGACGCCGCCGAAGCCGACGGCAGCCTGCGTCCAGGCGGGACGATCGTGGAGTCGACGTCGGGCAACACCGGTGTCGGCCTGGCCATCAATGCGGCGCTGCGCGGCTACGACACGATCTTCGTCATGCCCGACAAGATGTCGGACGAGAAGATCCGGCTGCTTCGGGCCTACGGGTCACGCGTCGTGATTACGCCTACTGCGGTGGAACCGGACGATCCGCGCTCGTACTACTCGGTGGCGCGAAAGCTGGTCGAAGAAACGCCGGGCGCGATTCTGGCCAACCAGTACCACAATCCGGCCAATCCCAAAGCGCATTACGACACGACGGGGCCGGAACTCTGGACCCAAACCGGTGGCCGGATCACGCACTTCATCTGTAGCCTCGGCACGGGCGGCACCATCAGCGGTGTCGGCAAATACCTCAAGGAACAGAATGCCGACATCCAGATCGTGGGTGTCGATCCGGTCGGCTCGGTCCTGCACGACTTCTTCTATACGGGAATCATGCCTCAAGCGCGGACGTACAAGGTGGAGGGGATCGGCGAAGATTTTCTGCCCTCCACCACCGACTTCTCGGTCGTGGACGATATCGTCCAGGTCACGGACGGTGAGAGTTTCCGTATGACGCGCCGCCTGGTGCGCGAGGAAGGGATGTTCGTCGGTGGTTCTTGCGGAAGCGCGGTCGTCGGCGCCTTGAAGTACATTCGAGATCGCAAGCTGGGACCAGAATCGGTCGTGGTGATTCTGTTGCCGGATTCCGGCAGCCGGTACCTGTCCAAAGTGTTCAACGATGACTGGTTGCGGGAGAACGGCTTTGAGATGACGGAGCGGATCTACGGGACGGTCGCCGACGTGCTTGCGACGCGCGGCGGCCGTGACGTCGTGCATATCACCCCGCAGGCCAAGGTGGCCGAAGTGGTCGAGCTCATGAAGAAGCATGGAATCTCCCAAGTGCCGGTCGTCGATGAGCACGGCGAGATCGCAGGTGTGGTTGCCGAGCGCGACCTGCTGCAGCACCTGGTCGCGGAAGCCGCGGAGGGCGCGTCGCCACAGGATCCGATCGCAGGCCTGGTGAGCAACCGGGTGGCCATCGTGGAACCCGGGACGACGCTTTCGGTGCTCGGACGCATATTCAACGACACGGAGCTCGCGCTCGTGCGGCACGAGGAGCAGCTGAGCGCCGTGCTGACGAAGATCGATCTCATCGACTACGTGACGGATCACTACGCGAGCGCGCGCGGCTACGGGCACGGACAAGACGTCACGACCGTCACCGGCTCCGCGTGAGCAGTCCACGCGGCTTCGCGCTGCCCGATCTGCGCATCGTGGCGCTCGAACGAATCGTGCCGCATGAAGACTTCGACGCGCGGCGCATCGCTGCCCTCGCCGAGCGCGTGCAGCGCGACGGCGAGGTGCGCAATCCACCGATCGTGGCGCCGATCGGGGATGGACGCTACGTGGTCCTAGACGGCGCAAACCGCGTCTCGGCGCTGAAGTACCTGGAGTATCGTGACGCGATGGTGCAGATTGTGGACTACGACGCGGTCGAACTTCACAGTTGGCACCACTTGCTCGTGGCGTTCAGCGGCGCCGACCTCGTAGATACGCTCGACGGGCTGCCGGAAGTGGAGCTACGGCCCTGTTCCGCGGACGAAGCCCGCGCCAAGGTGGAAGCTCGCGACGCGATCGGATTCCTGTCGCTGCCGGATGCGCAGACGACGAGCTTCACCGTGCATGGCGGACAGGGGATCATCGAGGTCGCGTCTTGTTTGCGGTCCATGGTCCAGGCCTACAACGGCCGGGCCGACATCCACAGAGTGCAGGGCACGGACATTGTGCCGCTACAACCGGACTACGAGGACCTCAGCGCGTTGATCGTCTTTCCGACATTTCGGCCCGATGACGTCTTGGCCGTGGTCCGCGCAGACGGAAAGTTGCCAAGCGGAATCTCCCGTCATGTGATTCCAGGCCGCGCGCTGCGCGTGAACTACCCGCTCACACGCTTAGCGGAAGCGCGACCGCGCTCCGAGAAAAACGAATGGCTCGCTTCATGGATTCGACACAAGATGCTTGCCCGTGAGATCCGCTACTATCAAGAGCCGACGGTCCTCTATGACGAGTAACGAGCGCGTTGCGCACGAAAGGCCAGATTCGATGTCCGAGACTTCGGAGCAAGATCCCAACAGCGATCGCCTGGTTGCAGCCGCGACGGACGCTGTCGCGGCACCGATCGAGCACGATCCCGAGCACCTGGCAGCCGAGAGCGAGATGCGAGAGGCGCTGCGCATGGTGGTCGATCCCGAGATCAATATTGATATTGTCACCCTGGGTCTAATTCGCGAGATCGTCTTCGATCCCACGGCGGGCGAAGTCGAGGTGCGCATGATCCTGACCACGCCGTTCTGTCCGTACGCTGGAACGATCATCCAGCAGGTGAAGGACGTGGCGCGCCAAATCTCGCCGCTATCGCCCAAGGTGACGTTGCTGGAAGAGCCCCGGTGGTCGCCGGAGTTGATGGAAGGCGGCGACTGGTCCGACTGGGGCCTGATCTAAGGGCTGGACGAGCCCTAAGAGCGCGTCCAGCCGCTCTAGCGCCCGTGCTCGCAGACGGGCAAGAACAGCGCGAAGGGCCGAGCGCCGTCCGGTGTAGCCGACGGTCCTACGGTAGCGCCGGTCGTCGGCATCGGGGTCCCTACATCCGGCTGCGGTGTCCGCGATGCGGTCGGCGTGGCGCCGGTCGCTGTCGGCCGATTTGGGGAGGCTGTTGCCGTGACCGGCGCCGTCGCATCCGCCGGCGGTGTCGACGAAGGCGGAACCACGGGCGGCGTAGCGCCGGGCCCCGCTACCGCGACGACCCTGTGCCCGCCGCCCGCCGACACGCGCGCCTCCGCAAGACGCAAGCCCGCCACCTCCGCGCCGGCCGGCAACGCGGACTCGCTCACCGCCCATCGCCCTCCGGCATCGGCGCGCGGATGGACGGTGAGCGCCGGTCGGCCCAGCGCGAGCAAACGTAGCGCAATCTCCTGACCAGGCGGTGCAAGCCCGCGCACGGCGCGGCCCGGCGCGTCGATGGAGACGGAAAGCAAGGGCAGCTCGAGGCGCGTCATGCGGCCATCCACCTCGCGCACCTCGAGCCGACCGCCGCTCGTGGCGGAAACGGAGCTATCGTCCGGCGCGGCGAAACGCGCCACGAAGGCGCCGGTGGATCCGGCCTCTTCGCGGGCCGTGGCGACGACCCGCCCGCCCTCCAGAAGGGTGAAGGCTAGCGAGGAGCGTGGGCGCGCGCGCCCGGTGAAGACGGCGCGGTTCAACCGCACTTCCAGATAGGGCAGTCGGTCGACCACGTAGCTTCGATGCCCGCCCTCGTCGAGAACCCCGACCTCCGCGGTCAGACCGGCGGTCGCCAGCTCGGCAAGGGGCATCGCGAGCCGGAAGGTGCCGTCCGCGGCGGGTCGCTGGGTGATACCGGGAACGCGGCTCGGCAGCCCTGGCCCGCTCAGCAGGACGAGCACGTCGGAGTCCGGCGGCGCCCAGCCTCGTAGCCCGAGGGCGCCGTCCTCGATCCGCGCACCGAGACCGACGACCCGCATGACCAGGGCGCCGGAGTGAGGAGTCCGGCTCCCTCCTTGCCACGATGCTTCGACCTCATCGCCCGCACGCAGCAGCCAGGTAGCGGCTGGGTCGTCGGAGAGAACGGCCTCGAAGGCGCCCGAATCAGTAGCGGTGCGTTGCCCGCCGGCGAGCATCGCTCCGCCACGGGTGACGCTGATCCAAACGGTCGCGTTCGGCGACGCCGTGCCGTGCACAACAACGTCATCTACGCGCGCATGCAACTGCGGCACGCGTGTCTCACGTAGCCACTCCTCCCCGGCGATGCCCTGCGCGAGAATCACCACCGCGCTGCCGGCTGCAAGGTCCAAGCGGCCCTTGAGATCGATCACCCAGCGCCCTGTCGCACCCTCCAACTCCACCCGCGCACGGGCGCCACGGTCCCCTGTCGGGCGTGAGACGTCGGCCAGCAATCGGCCCCCCGGCGCCAGCTCGCCGGTCAGCCGATCGGCGATGGTGTCGACCGCGAAGAGCAAGCGTGGGACGAGGGTCGTCGTGACGCGCGTGCCCTCTTGCACGACCAACGTCTGGCCTTCGCCGGGCACGACGGCCGCCCCGAGAACGTCGCGCAGCGATAGGTCGAAGTGACCGGCAGGGTCCGCAGACGCGGCGGCTTGCGCAACGCGACGACCGCCGGCCTCGTACAGCCCGGCCGTCAGACGTGAACCGGGGCCCGCGAGCCCAGTCACCCGACCCCGGTCCATGTCGATTTGCAGTCCAGCCACGTGAGCGGACTCGACGAAGGAGAAAACTCCCGTTCGCGCGGTCACGGTCACCGTGTCGCCCGGCCGAAGATCCCAGCCGATCTCGTCGCGCGTCGCGAGCCGGAACACTCCCTCCTCGTCCACATCCAGCGGCTGCTCCGGGCTGGAACTCTGGGCGCGACCGGCTTGAATCGTCACGGATTCGGCTGCGCGTTCATAGCCCGTGACCCGGTCGATGACCGTGTTGGATTCCCACGCTATCGTCGGTACCTCGGCGGCATGACTGCTTCCGCCCACCCACACGCGCAGCACGTCTCCCGCCGAGACCGGTGCGACGAAACCGGCCTGATCCCGGCTCTCCAGGTTCGCGGAGGATGTTGTACCAGACCCCGGACCGCCTGCCCCCCAGCCATCGTCGGGAAGCGTGCCTTCCCCCTCGGCGATGGCTATGCCGCCACGTTCCAACACCACGCGCAGCCTACTCTTGGGGGGACCTTCGATCGTGATGGCAGGCTCCCCGACGCGTGCATGGACGTGAACGCGCGCAAAAGGCCGCACGACCGTCAATGCGTCGCCCACACGGATCGCTGCATCGCCGTGCCATGCATCATCGGCATCGCGATCGGGAAAGGGTACGGCGTATCGTCCCTGGCTATCGGCCAAGCCCGCGCGCTCTTCAAACGTGCCATTGGTGCCGGCCATACGCACGCGCACGAGGGCGCCGGGTGGTGCGACCCCGCTGACGACCCCCAATACCGTGTCGACGGCCGCCATCAGATTCGGAAGGCTGACGTCCACGGCCCCGCCGAATTCCCAGACGCCGAGCAGGCGCTGCCCCTGGGCGGCGTCAACGGTTGCGCCCTTGCTGTCGAGCATGCGCAACGCGAACGCGCCGTCGGGACCGGCCTGGGTCGTATCCTCTGCCAGCGTTCGCGTGACCCCTGCGGTCCGCAGACTGGCTGCAACCGTTGTTTCCGGCGCGGCGCGGCCCTGAAGGTCGGGGCTGCCAAGCGTCACCGTCATTCGTTCGGCCTCGGCCTGTGCGGTCCACCGCAACGCGCCTTCCGCCTCGTCTCGATGAACGCTCACCCTCGTCTCGGCAAGAAGATCCAGGCCGCCCGCCCCGGCGAACGAGGTGGAAAAGGCGCCCGACGCAGCAACGGTGACCACGCGCGTCGCTAGCACGTCGCCATTCCTGGCCACCAGGTCCAGGCGCGCTCCGGCCGGCCCGATTCCGGCTACCTCGTCTCGGTTCGGCAGAACCCGGGCGCGGATCCGGGGTGCAGTCCCGGAAACGAGCAGACCCGCCGCCATGCTCAAAGACACCATGTCGCCCGCTCGAATCCGCGGATCGCCGACACCGGTTGGAACCAAGTCCATCGCCATGGACGGTTCCACGTTCGGAGCGCCCGTGATGACGCTTGGGCCCGCTCGGGCGATTGCTTTGCCGCTACGCGCGCTGTTCACTTCCAGCAGGCTGCCATGGGGAGCTGTTGCAAGCGTGCGGGTACTGCCCAAGAACGCTTCGAAGCGCGCAGCGTCCCAACGTCGAACCAGCATCGTCCCATCCGCCGCGCGCCAATCGAGGGTGACCGAGTGGCCCGGTCCCGCCCGCCATCCCACCGGCGACGACAGTACGACGTGGCCCGAGGCCGGCGCCACGCCGGCCTCGATCCCGATCACTTCGTGCGCTGCACGGAATGTCGCTGTGTAGGGCTGGCGCGGAGGTCCGGCTGCCGACAGGGACGCAGCCGCCCCACGAGCACGTTGCACGGTCACCGCGGGCACGGTGACGGCGAACGGTGCCGTGCCGGCGAGTGATGTGGTGAGCACCGCACCGGCGCGCAGGCGCGCCGCCGACGGCGTTCTTGCGCCGCCTACGGGCAGGAGCGTGGTCTCGACAACCCCATCCCCTTGCGCCACGACCTCGGCCTGACCGACGACGTCCCCGCCGAACGCGAGCGTGAATGTCGCGCGCGTTCCGGCGATCGCCCGCCACGTAATGTGGGGCGTGTCCAGATACAGCCGCATGTCCGTGCCATGCTGTTGGTTGCCGCCGATCGCTCGTCGCAGCGGCGTGACGGCGCCCCATGCGAGCAGGATCGCACAGAGCACGCTCCACGATACAGTTCTTCGGATGCGAATGGCGTTCACAGCTCCGATAGGAGAACGGGCGCGCGCTGACGCCGGACGCAGCGTCAAGCACACGAGAGACGAGAGCGGATGGAGGCCGGGGGGGCTCGGATCATGGGAACAGATCGTATGGATATTATCGGTCGGTCCGGCCAGCATCGCAACGGCATTGGCCAACGGACGTCCCACGCGCCTCCTACGCCGAGCCGACCCGATCCGGGGCGCAGCCTATCTCAACGGTCGAGCAAAGCTTGACGAGCCCCTAGCGATCTCGATTGCCGGCCAACCGGGCGAGATCGAGTAGCGAAGAGCAGGGCCGTGCACGCAAGTCCATGGCTTCCAACGCGACGACAGCGCGGTTCGCTTCTTCGCTCGCAGCGCGAGCGACGAGATCGGCCATGCCCTGCGCTCGCAGTGCATCGACCATCGCTCCGGCGGAGGCGGCGTCGATCGTTTCGCGAGCTAGTAGCGCGGCCATCGCGTCTCGCGTACTGGGTTCCTCGAGCGCCATCAGCACGGGGAGGCTCTTCTTGCGGCGCATGAGATCGGCCCCTGCCGGCTTGCCCGTGCGCTCGGGATCGCCCCAAAGCCCCAGCCAATCGTCCCGCATCTGGAACGCGACGCCCATGGCTCTACCCGCATCGTGCATGCGTCGCACGACCCCCTCCTCTGCGCCGCCGACCAGCGCGCCGAGCGCGGTCGAGAGGCCGAGCAGCGCACCGGTCTTGCCCTCGACCATGCGCCGATACTCCGCGGTCGACACCGCGGAGCGCGTCTCGAAGTCCAAATCGAGGTACTGCCCTTGCGCGAGCGCTACGCACGCCTCATCGTACCGGGTGATCAGCTGCCGCAGCACGGAGGCGGCAACCGGCGCGTCCGATAGCTCGCTTCGCGCGATCGCCCAGAGCAGATCGCCCGCGTTGATCGCCTGGGGGATCCCGATGCGGGTCCATAGCGATGCGCGCCCCCGGCGTTCTCGGTCTCCGTCTTGAATATCGTCATGGATCAGCGAGAATTCGTGGGTTAGCTCGATGGCGGCCGCACACGAGGCCGCCTGGTCCGGCTCGCCGCCGACGGCTTCGCATGCCAGGAGGCAAGCGCGCGGTCGGATGCCCTTCGCGGCGCGCCGCTCTTGCGGCTCACCGGAAGGACTCGCCCAGCCGAGGTGATAGCGCAACGCGTCGTAGAGCGGGGCAAGTCCCGGCTCCGCTGTTTCGACGGCGGTGCGCATCCGGGCATGCACCGCGGTGAGGTCGACGGTGTCGAGGATGACCGCAACATCTGTGCTCATCGTCGGACCAGGGCCGGCGTGTCGCGCAGGCTTGTCAGATCGGCAATGCCGGCGGCGAACATGGCGATGCGCAGCGTGCGAGCCAGGACGCCGATCGCGTCGACCACCGCGTCCGTAGACGTCGCGGCCGCCCGTAGGAATGGTCCGGCGAGGCCGGCAACGTCGGCGCCGAGCGCCAAGCAGGTCGCGACGTCGATTCCGTCGCGCAGCCCACCGCTGGCAATCAGGGTGAGATCGGGAGCGACGGCACGTACCGCAACGAGGCTCTCGGCGGTCGATAGGCCCCAAGCACGGAAGGCGCTCGCGACGGCGTGGTCGACCTCGGAATCCGCGCGGTGTTTCTCGACCTCGCTCCAGCTCGTGCCCCCGGCGCCGGCCACATCGATGGCCGCGACGCCCACATCGCGCAGGCGCGTAGCGTCGGCGGCGCTGATCCCCCAGCCGACCTCCTTGATAACAATCGGCACGGGCAACGTGCGCGCCAGGTCTTCGATGCGACGAAGGAGTCCGGCGAAACGGGTATCGCCCTCGGGCTGCACGGCCTCTTGGAGCGCGTTCAGATGCAGGATCAACGCATCCGCCTCGATCATATCGACGGCGCTTTGCGCCTGATCGAGGCCGTAACCGTAGTTGAGTTGGACGGCACCGAGATTGGCCATCAGCGGCACATCGGGTGCGATGGCACGAATACGGAAACTCTCGGAAAGCGCAGGGGATTCGACCGCGGCGCGTTGGCTGCCTACACCCATGGCTATGCCGGTCTGCTGCGCGGCTTCCGCGAGACGACGGTTGATCGGCGCTAGGTCGTCCGCGCCACCGGTCATCGACGAGATCAGCAACGGCGCGGCGAGCGGACGTCCGAAGAGTGCCGTGTCAACGCGCACAGCCTGGAGATCGAGCTCCGGCAAGGCGCTGGGTACGAAGCGCCAGGCATCAAGGCCGTTGCCGCGCAGCGAGCTGACGTCGCGCTCGAGGTTGATGCGCACATGGTCGCGCTTGCGCCGAGCCGTCTGGGCGCCGTCGACCGACTGGTCTGTGCTCAAGAGGAGACCTTCAACCTTCGTCATGGGAGCGGGAGGGGCGCATTCTAGCACCGCGGTGGTACGGCTCGCATAGTGATTGACGCTGTTGGGGCCGACGCCTATAGTGTGCCGGCTGTGGCGAGGAGCGGACCCGATAACTGCCGGGTCCCCCCCCGAAATCGAGGAGAACGAACATGGACGGCAGCGAAAACACGAAGACCGCGCAGGACGAGGTCTTCACCAAAGTCAGCGCGATCATTGCGGAAAATCTGGGCGTAGAGACGGACAAAGTCACGTTGAACACCCATTTTCGCGACGACCTCGACGCGGATTCCCTGGATCTTGCCGAGTTGATCATGGACTTTGAGGACAAGTTCAACGTCGGCGACATCAGCGAAGACGACGCGATGAAGATCCAGACGGTCGGCGATGCGGTGAACTATCTCCGCAACGCCCAGAGCGAGGCCTGAGTCACCGCAATCACTCGCTTCGCGCGAAGTCGGATTGCTCGGGATCACCCGATGGAAGATATCGGCCGGACGGCAGCTCGCCGTCCGGCCGTTTTCGCGTGGACGCGTGTGGCGCCGTGACTGACGTCCGGCTAATCGGAGTCGATGTCGGCGGCACCTTCACCGACTTTGTCCTGTGGGAAGACGGCGCGCTGCGCGTTCACAAGCGTCCATCCACACCATCGTCACCGGCGAGCGCGATTCTCGACGGCATCGCCCTGCTTGACCCTGATGCCGACGCGCGTGTCGCGCACGGCACGACGGTCGCGACGAATGCGCTGCTGGAACGCCGGGGGGCGCGCACGGCGTTCGTGACAACCGAGGGCTTCGCGGACTTGCTGTACTTGGGGCGCGGTGAGCGCGAAGAGCTCTACGCGCTCCAGCCTCGTCCTATCGAGCCTCTCGTAGCGCGCGAGCACACCGTCGAAGCGCGCGAACGCATCGGAGCAGGCGGAGCCGTAGTGAGCGGGCTCGATCCCGAGGAGCCGGAGCGCGTGGCGCGGGCCGTGGCGGCCTTAGGTGTGGAGAGCGTCGCGGTGTGTCTTCTCTTTTCGTTTGCAGCGCCCGACCATGAACGCGCCATCGGTCGTGCGCTCGCGGGATTGCCGGAAGCGCACTTCCTTTCGCTTTCTGTGGACGTGCTGCCGGAAATGCGAGAATTCGAGCGGGCGAGCACCACGGTCGTCAACGCGTTCCTCGGGCCGATCATGGATGGCTATCTCGCCCGTCTCGTCGCCGGCGTTGCGCCGCGCCCACTTTGGGTCATGGGCTCCCACGGCGGCACATTGCCTCCCCGCGAGGCGGCGCGACTCCCCGTCGCCACCCTCCTTTCCGGCCCGGCGGCAGGGGTCGCGGGTGCGCTCGCATTGGCTCGGCGCGCGGGCCTGGAAACCGTCCTGACCTTTGATATGGGCGGCACGTCCACCGACGTGGCGTTGTGCGAGGGCCACGTTCCGATGGCAAGCGACGGTGTGATCGATGGGCACCGAATTCACGTGCCGGCCGTCGATGTACAGACCATCGGCGCCGGAGGGGGCTCCATCGCCTACGTCGACGACGCCGGCGCGCTGCGCGTGGGCCCGCGCAGTGCCGGCGCGGTACCGGGTCCCGCCTGTTTCCAGCGAGGCGGGACCGAGCCGACGGTGACGGACGCGCACGTCGTGCTTGGCCGCATCCCGCATGGCGAGATCCTGCCGGGGGGCCTACGGATCGACCGCTTGGCCGCGGAAGAAGCATGTGCGACGATCGCAGCGGCGCTGAACCGCGACGTGCGCGATACAGCGCGTGCCATCGTGCAGGTGGCCGAGGCGCGTATGGAGCGCGCCCTTCGCCGCGTTTCCGTGGAGCGCGGAGTCGACCCCGCGGCCGCCGCGCTGGTTGCGTTCGGCGGTGCGGGTGGCTTGCACGCCTGTGCGCTGGCTGATGCCCTCGGCGTGCAATCCATTCTGGTGCCCGCGCGCCCCGGTACGCTCTCCGCCCTGGGGCTTCTGCTGTGCGCCCCCGCAACCACCGCGTCGCGAACGGTGCTCGGCACGCGGGCGGCCGACGCTTCGGACGAGCCCGCGCGACGGCGCGCGTGGCGGGAGGTGGTCGATCAGGCCGTCGCCGGATTGCGCGAGGTCGGCGTCACCGGGGAGCCACGCATCGTTCGCGAGGCGGATCTACGCTATGCCGGCCAGTCTTTTGAGCTGACGATTCCTTGGCTCGGCGCGGGTCCCGACGCGTTTGCTGAGGCAATCGAGTTGTTCGAGCGAAGCCATGAAAGGCGCTACGGGTATCGTCTCGACGGGACTGCGGTCGAGTTGGTCACCCTGCGCGCTAGGGCGGAGCTCGAGGCGCCCCTATCCAAGCCCCCGCCGCCCGTGGCGCGAGTTACCCAAGCGACCCGTGCGCATGATGCCGGTTCTGCCCCGGTCGTCCAGGCCGATGCAACCGAGCAATCGACCGTGATCTTGGCGGCCGACAGCCTCTCGGATGCCGTCCTGCATGGCCCCGCGATTCTTGCCCACGGTGATGCCACGACCTGGCTGGCCCCCGGTTGGTGTGCACGCCGAATCGAGGGCGGTGATCTGATGCTCTCGAAAACTGGCTCGGACGTGGCACTGAAGGCTGGTCAATCTCTGTAGGCACCCGTATCTTCGGTGGTCGAAAGTACGTTCTATGGTGGGGCGCTCGGAGTGGATGTTGCGTCGTGTGTTGCTGGCCCGGTGGGCCTCCTCAGCACACCGTGCAAAACTCCGGGCAGATCGCACGCCGAAATCCGGATTGTGATCGAAAGTCCCATTCCCGGTGTGGGGTCCGCCCCCTGCCACGCCGTCGGAGGAGTTTTGATGCCGGTCCTGGATGTCCGGCTGCTGGGGACACCTCGCTTCGCGCTCGACGAGCGAGAGCTTGACCTCAGTGCCGGCAAGGTCCGTGCGCTGCTCGCATATCTAGTTGCGACCCGCCAAGTCCATTCGCGGGATCGCCTGGCCTCGTTCTTTTGGCCGGACGTGCGTGAGCGGAACGCGTTGGCCTCACTGCGAACGGGGCTCTACGAGTTGCGCCGCGCCTTGGGCGACGATGCCCGCGCGGTGTTGCGCGTAGAGCGTTCGCGCGTCGGGTTGGTCGACGGCCTGGATCTGCGTATCGATGTTGCGGCGTTGGAGGCGGTCGGCGCAGAGCAGGGCGCCGTCGAACAAGACCTGCTTACGAACGCGGTCGATGCATACGGCGGCCCATTCCTCGAAGGAATGTCGCTCACCGACGCCTACGACTTCGATGATTGGGTCACGCTTGAGCGCGAACGCCTGGCCAACCTCTATCTCTCCGCACTGTGCCGCCTCGGGGACATCCACGCGGCAGGCGCCAACTATCCACGCGCCATCGAGATGGCAAGACGCGTGCTGGCGATCGATCCGTTGCGTGAGGAAATCCATCGAGCTTTGATGCGCTACTTGGCGCTCGACGGACAGCGGGCCGCCGCTCTCGCGCAGTACCGTGCGTGCGCGGATTTGCTTAGCCAAGAACTGGGCATCGAGCCCTTGGGCGCAACCACGGACCTCTATCGGCGCGTCGCGAGCGATGTGCCGTTGGCCGAAGAGCACGGCGCTCCGTCTGCGCTTTCACGCGCCGCTGCGATACGCGCTGAGAGCGTGCTGACGCGGCGGCCTTCACTGCCCCGCGCGCTGCGTGAGACCGACGGACCGATTATCGGCCGGGAGTCCGAGCACGCAACCCTGCTGGCATCATGGAACGCAGCCCGCGACGGCCGGGGCGGCCTCGCGCTTGTTACCGGGGAAGCCGGCGTAGGCAAGACCCGCTTGGTTGCTGCGCTGGCATCGGATGTCGACGACGAAGAGGTCGTGTTGCTCGGACGTTGTTTCGAGTCCGCAACCAACGAGCCCTTTGGTCCGATCATCGGCGCCCTGCGTAATGCCCTCAACGTCATGGACCCCTTCGCGCTGGGTGTTCCCACCATATGGTTGCGCGAGTTGGCACGTCTCCTTCCCGAACTTTCGGA
>JAJCYU010000308.1 GCA_029262755.1 Anaerolineae bacterium | reverse complement strand
TGGCGTGATCCCTACGAAGTATCCCATTCATCGCGCGCAGCCTATGTCAGATGCCGGCCCGTCGCAAAATGTTCTTGGCGCGACGCGCGGCGTGGGCGATGTGGTGGCTTGCGATGCTAGAGCGATACTATCTACTCTACGCGAGGACGCGGCGCGCAGCGCGGTGTCATTGATGACGACGGTTTCCCCCCACGCTGAAAGAGCCCCCCATGCCCAACGCCTACTGTGATGCCTGCGGGATCCCCGTTCCCCGGTTGGCCGACGTCGTCGGGCGTCCTGACGCGAAGCCATATGCGCTGCTGCTCACGGCGTTGTTGGAGAACGGGCGGGCGCTCATGATGCCGGAGGTGGAAGATTGCTTCGTCGCCGCCGGGGTCGGGGATCGCGCAACCGTTGCGCGTGCGTTGAAGCGCTGCCGGCCGGATCGGCCGCCGGTGTATCGGCACGGTGACTACTACCACCTCGACCCCTATGACGACGAGCTGAGCTTGTGGGCCTTCCGGCTGGGCCTGCGGCCTTCGCGCGCGGTCGATGTTCCGCCGGGCACACCCGAGGACGAGGCATTCGAGATCCGGTCGCGTGCCGCAGCCGCGCGGCGGTTGGCGAACCAACGGATGATGGCGGGCCTGCGCCGCGCCGTCGTGCGCGGCTTTCCCGCGGATGCGCCGGAGGCGCTCGTGGTCCTCGACGTGGACGGCGGGCACGTCAGGCGTTGGTCGGGCGAAGGGCTGGCCGAGGCGATCGTCCACTTGTACGGATACGACGTGTGGGCGGGCGAGGAGCTTCGGCCGCTCCTCGAAGGCCTCGGCATCGAGCACGGGGGGCGAAGGCTGCACGAGCTGCGGCCGCCGCAGAAGACGGTGCAGGTCGGTGGGGGAGGCAAGGTGCTGCCCATCGCCACGGCCCTGCTGCTTTCGAGCTGCTGCGGGATCCGGCGCAAATGGGGCGACCCAGCGCCGGCACACAAGCTCTTGGACGCCGGCAAGCACGACCGGCTGCTCGACCGCCTGGAAGGCGAGGTCCGGGCGCTCGCGGCGCTGTATCAATACGGCCGCTTGCTCGGCCAAGTCCGCGTGCGCAACCGGAGCGTCGACGAGCGCTTCCGCGTGGCGTATGCGCGTACGGACGAGTGGAGGATCCACGACTACCTGAGCCGCGCGGCGCGGATGGAACAGCCGCTCGAGGTCATGGCCGCGCCCGCGAAAACGGACGACAGCGACCCGTGGGCGGGCGCCGAGTGGTGCGCTGTGCTCGAATCGCCCGGCTTCCGCCCCGGACTGGTGACCTCGCGCGGCGCGAGCATCGACCCCTACGACGTGCAGCGCATGCGCGCCGCGCGACCCGGCGTGTGGCATGTGCCGATGCCCGCAGAGGCTGCGGGGCCGAGCGTTGTGTGGGAAGAGGGCGTCGCGGATACGGTCGACGTAGGCGATGGCACGGCTACGGCCGATCGCGATGGACACGCGGCAGTCGCCTCGACCGCCCCGACCACGCCGGCCACGGCGATCGAAGTAGGCGTAGCGCCAGCCGTTGACGTCGCCCGGATCCGGATCGAGCTTGAGCGCGTGCCGACCCCCGTGTGGCGCGAGATTGAGATCGCGGCGAACGCGACGCTGTGGGATCTCCACGTGGCCATCCAAGACGCGATGGGCTGGTTCGACTGCCACCTACACGAGTTCCGTCCGGCTGCCGATGCTCGCGGTGGCGCCGGCACTCTCGCTAGTATCGACTCCTTCGCCGGCCCGCCGCCCCGCATCGGCATCCCGATCGGCGAGACGTACGGCGACGATCCCGAGCCGATCGCCGGCTGGCAGACCCCTATGCGCGACTACCTCCACCGCAGGCAGCGGACGCTTCTCTACGTGTACGACCTCGGCGACCGGTGGACGCATCGACTGGAGCTGCTGGCCGTCCAGCCGGGCGCCGCCGGCCGCAGCTACCCGCGCCTGCTCGACGGCGCCGGCGCCTGCCCGCCCGAGGACTGCGGCGGACCGGAGATGTACGCGGAGTTGCTGGAGGCGCGGGCGGACGAGGAGCACCCGCTGAACGGCGAGGCGATCACGTGCTTCGGCGACAGGTTTGATCCGCTGCGCTTCGAGCGGGCGCAGGTGCGCTTCGATGATCCGGGGGAGCGGTGGGTGCGGGCGTTCGGGCGGGGGTGAGGGGAGCTCAACCGTTGGGCCGGGCGCGCGAACGTTTGGCTTGAGCCTGCCTCGGAGCGCAGGTCTGCGCGCGGGTCGGCCGGCTGTCAGGGCGCCTCCGCGGTCGTGCGTCCCTCGGCCAAGCGATCGATCAGCGTATCGAGATCGGCGGCGTGTGCCGCCTCGGCGAGGCGCCGCGCGTCCGGACCCTGCAGCACATCCTCGAGGGCTGCGTCGGTGGGGAGCAGCTCCTCGATGAAGTCGCGGTCGGTCACCTGCGTACCCACCTGCTCGAACAACCTTCGCACGGCGGCGAGCAGCTGGAAGGCCAGGCGCGGTCGGCCGCCGTCGAAGGCGCACCGGCTGCACACCGCGAGGGCCATCAGGCGCACGCGGTCCGTTCCGCAGCGGCAGGCAAGGCGCAGGCTCTTCAGGGCCTCCGGCAGCAGCTCGCGCTCCCGGCCTTCCAATCGGGCGAGCACGACCAGGTTGGTCTGGACGAGCGCCCGCATGCACACGTTGCCCTGGTCACGGTAGTAGCGCTCGGCTCGCGCGTAGGCCGGTCGCGCTTCGGCAATGCGCCCCAGGTCCTCGTAAGCCACGCCGAGGTTGGCGTCGCTCAGCGCAACGCCCGGTGCGCTGCCGATGCTCGTGTAGAGCGCGCGGCTCTCCTCGAGCTGGGTGCACGCTTCCGCCAGGCGACCGGCGTAACGTAGTGTCATCGCCCGGTTGAGCGCGCCGATGGGTTGGTCGTGTGGGTTGCCGTGTTGCCTCAGGATCGCAATTGATTCGTCGATGAGGGCCATGGACTCGTCGATGCGGTGTCTGTCCAGCTCGATGCCGGACAGCAGGCCCAGACATCGGCCCACCATGCGCCGATCGCCCTGCGCGCGGAAGCCCTCGAGGGCGAGTTCCAGCTCGCGCGTGGCCTCGTCGTTGCGGCTGCGGTGGTGCAGCGCGGTGCCGAGGAGGTAGCGTATGTGGCTCACCCGCGACGCGTCGCCGAGGCTGTCGTAGCCCGCGAGGGCCGCCTCGGCGTGGCGCTGGGCGTCCGTGGATCGCTTGTCGGCGATCGCAACAACCGCGGCGGCCATCGCCAGCCGCGCGCGCAGACGCGCGTCGAAGTCCGCCGGATCGGCCAGGAGGCGGTCGAGCCAGCCGGCCAGCTCGAGCCCGTGGCCTCGGTAGAGTCCGAACATGTCCAGGCCGGCGACGATGCGTGCCGCGGTCTCGCGCGCCGCGCCGTTCCCGCGCAGGGCGTGCTCGACCGCGGCGGCGATGGTGTCCATCTCGCGGTCGATACGGTTCAGCCAAGGTACTTGCTCCGTGCCGCTTAGGTGCGGCTCCGCCTCGTCCACCAAGACGGCACACCATCCGAGCAAGGCGTCGCGCGCTCCGTCCATCTCGCCGGTCGCCAGCAGGTGATGGTGGGCGAAGGCCCGGATCGTCTCGAGCATGCGCAGCTGGGTGCCGTCGTCCAGCGCCGCGGTGCGCACCATCGACTTGGCGACCAGTTGCTCGAGCACCTCGTCGACGTCCGCCTCGACGTCTCTACTGACGTCCCCACCGACGTCTCTACCGCCGTCCGCCCCTCCGTCCGCGCCCACCTCCGCGGGGGATGCCAGCACCGCCCGCGCCGCATCCAGGCCGAAGCTTCCCGGGAAGACCGCCAGCCGGCGAAAGGCTCGTCGTTCCTCCTCAGAGAGCAGGTCGTAGCTCCACCCGATGGCCGCCCAGAGCGTCTGCTGCCGTGCCTCGGTGGCGCGAGGCGGGGCGCCGCCGGAGGGCAGGAGGAGATCGAGGCGACGTGCGAGCTCCGGCGGCGCGAGCGTCCGCACGCGCGACGCGGCCAGCTCGATCGCCAGCGGCAGGCCGTCCAGCCTGCGACAGATCGCGACGACCGAAGGCAGGTTCGCTTCGTCGACGACGAACGTGGGCTGGGACGCGCGCGCCCGGTCGGCGAAAAGCCGCACGGCCTCCGAGCGCGACGCCTCGTCGTCCGCCGCGGAGACGGGGAGATCCAAGGGCGGTATGGGGGCCACCTGCTCGCCGGGTACGCGCAGCGCTTCGCGGCTGGTAGCCAGGATGCACAGGCTTGGGACCGCCTCGAGTAGGGTCCTTGCGATGCGGGCCGCCGGCTCCACCAGGTGCTCGCAATTGTCGAGCAGCAGCAGCCACGGTCGGTCGTCGAGTACCTCGATGATGACCTCGATCTCGCGCCCGGACGGCGCGCTCCGGATGCCGATCGCCGAGGCGATCGCGCGGGGCAGGCGCTCGCTCTCGGATAGCGCCGCGAGATCGACGAAAGCGACCGCCTCCGTGGGGGTACTTGCATGCTCCGCGCCGAGCCGCAGCGCCAGCCGCGTCTTGCCCACCCCGCCGGGGCCGACGAGCGTCACAAGGCGCGCGCGCCCGAGATGCTCGCGCAGATACGCAAGCTGCGTCTCACGACCAACGAAGCGGCCGAGCGGGTTGGGCAGCCGCGGTGCCCCCGCGCCCCGTGCTTCGCGTGGCGGCGCAAGCTCGCCGTGCGCGTCCGTCCCGCCGGCACGCTCGGCCTGGGAGCGCTGCTCCATCGCGCCGAGCGCCCGCAGCAGGAGCGCGTAGCCGCGGGCGAGCCGACGGCTGACCAGGCGGCGACCGTGCGGCGAGCCGGGCTGGACGACCGCCGCGATGTCCTGAACGGGCAGCGGGGTGGCCGCGAGATAGCGGTAGTAGAGGCAGCTCCACGACTCTTGCTCGATGCTGCTGCACTGAAAGTCGAACGCGATGCCGGAGCGCGGGTCGCCGTCGATCTCCGGCGCCTCGCCGCTGGCGGCCGAAGAGCTCCGGAAACGCACGAGCTCCGCGCGGGCGATGCGCACGAGCACCTCCGCCAGCGCCAGCTCACGCTCGCGGGCCTCGGCGCGCGCCTGACCGACCCTGGCCGTGACCACGTCGAGCTGCAGGAGGGCCGACGACTCGATCGACCGCGCGGCCAGGATGCTGCTCAGGGCCCGTTTGAGCCCCTCCTCGGTAACGCCCTCGAGTAGCATCGCTCCCCCGAAGCTGGTGACCGGCACAAGCGCCGGCCCCTGCCCGATCGATTGTACGGAGTGACCGTCGGCGCTCCAACCAGGGCCATGGCCGCGGAATGATCGTCCCGCATGTGTCCCGCGATCGTCCCATCGGCCTTCGTGGGCCGGGCCCCGCGCGGTAGGCTGCCTGCGTCCATCCCGTGACGCGATCCCTCGGAGGTCCCCATGTCAACGCTCATCCGCTCTTTCGTCCGCCCCCTAGCCGGCCTGCTGCTCGCGGTGCTGCTCGCCGCGAGCCATTCGCCCGCCGGCGCCACCCGACAGGGCGGGCCCCCTACCTTGCCGGCGACACCGCCGACGGTCGGCCACGGCGCGTCGAACGCCCTGCTGGCCGACCAACCGGCCCTGATCTTCGCCGAGGACCACGGCCCCGACGCGAGCTTCCGCATCTGGGGGCGGGATGCGGCCGTCCGGATCGGTCCCGAGGGCGTGGAGATCGAGCGCGTCGTGCGCCGGCCGGCGCCGCCGACCCGCGTCGCACGGGGCTTCGCCGGCCGATCCGACGGCCTCTGGCTGCGACGGCTGAGCCCCGAGTTCGGCGACTGGACGATGGCCGAACCCCCCGCGATTCGTACGACGGAGCGCGTTCAATTGCGCCTGGTGGGCGCCCGCCCGGCGCTCGTCGAGGGCCTGGAGCCGCGCTCGACGAGCCTCAACTTCTTCCACGGACCGCCCGAAGCATGGCGTACCGGTCTGCCGAGCTTCGGCGGAGTCCGCATGCGCGAGCCCTGGCCGGGCATTGACATCGTATGGCGCGCCGATTCCGGCTCCGTGCAGGCGCAAATCGTGGCCGCGCCGGGCGCCTCGCTCGATCGCGTGGCCTTCGAGCTGGAGGGCGCCGCCACCCACGTCGACGCCGAGGGAGTCCTGCACGCCGGCGGCACGGAGGGGCCCTTGCTACGTCTGGACGCCGCCCACGTGCCGGCGTCCCGCCCGTGGCAGGTCCGGCTGGACAGCCCGTCGGTCGACGCTGTGCGGACCGTGGACGACGTCGCCTCGATCTACACCGGCGTCTGGGGCCTGCCCGATCTCGATCGTGGCCTTGGCATCGCCGTCGACGCGGAGGGTGCTGCCTACCTGACCGGCGAAGCCTGGATCGACGGCGACCGCGAGGCCTATGTGCTCAAGGTCGACCCCAGCGGCGGCGACGTGGAGTTCCTGACCTTCATCGGCGGTGACGGCGGCGACGCGAGCTTCGACATCGTCGTCGACGCCGAGGGCAACAGCTACTTCTGCGGCGCGACCTCGTCGACGGAAAGCAGCTTCCCTGTGGTCGGCGGACCGCAGCGCACCTTCCAAGGCGTGGCCGACGTGCTGGTCGCGAGCCTGGACGCCACCGGCGAGACGCTCCGCTACGCCGGCTACCTTGGCGGCGCCCGCGGCGACTTCTGCGAAGGCATCCAGGTCGACGCGCATGGGCAGGTCTACCTCACGGGCGTCGTCGCCTCGGACGACTTCCCGGCCAAGGTCGGTCCGGACCTCAGCCACAACGGCATGACCGACGCCTTCCTCACGATGTTGCCGGCCGAGATGACCAGCGACAGCTGGCAGGACAACGTGGTCTACAGCGGCTTCATCGGCGGCACGGGCCACGACGTCTACGTCTACACGCCCGCGGACCGCCCGGAAGAGCTGTGGGCGACCGCCGGTCACGTGACCGTCGACGCCGCGGGAGCCGCCTACGTCAGCGGCGGCACCAACTCAGACGAGTCGAGCTTCCCGACGGGCGAGGGCTTCGCCGACCTTCCGGGAGCGGATCGCAGCTTCGGTGGGCTGTGGGATGCCTGGGCGGTGAAGGTCCTGCCGGGCGGCGCCGGCCTGGCCTACGCGACCTACTTCGGCGGCGCGGGCGAGGACCTTGGCTTCGGCATGGAGGTCGACGACGAGGGCGCGGCCTACTTCAGCGGCGGCGGCGACTCCACGGCCGAAAGCCTCGGGCCCGTTGTGGGGCCCGGCCTGAGCTACCAGGGAGGCGATCTCGACACCTTCGCGGTCAAGGTCGTCCCGGACGGCAGCCAATTCGCCTACGCCGGCTACCTGGGCAGCACGGGGACCGAGTTCGCGACCGGCATGAGCCTCGACGCGCAGGGCCGGCTGATCCTGGTCGGCTTCGTCTCGGAGGGTGAGGGCTTCCCGGTCAAGGGCGGTCCGGACGACACCTACAACAGCCCGCCGGGCGACATCGGCGACGCCTTCGTCTGCCGTCTGGTCGCAGACCCCGCGTCCGCCGAGCCCATCGACAACGTCGACTTCTGCGGCTACATCGGCGGCGCGGCGTTCGACCAGGCCTTCTGGGCCGACGTCGGCCCCGACGGCGCGGTGTACGTCGTCGGCGACACGGAGTCGGGCCCGGACACCTTCCCCAACGGCCAAGGCATGGCCGGCCACCAGGCCCCGGTCAGCGAGTTCGGAGGCCGGTCGGACGCCTTCGTCGTCAAGCTCGATTCGCCCGGAGCGGCGCCCCCGACCCTCACGCCGGCACCGACGCCCACAACGGAGCCCACACCGATCGCGACGGAGGTCGCCACGGTGGGCGCCACGGTGTACCTGCCGCGGGCGCTGCGATGATGCGGGGGAGCGGTCGACGGCTCCGGCCTGATCCAGGTCGCGAGCGCCAAGATCCCGAAGAAGTCCTCTGACCCCTTCCTTTTCCACGACTCCGTCGATTGGTCGCCGACGGGCGCGCAACTTGCCTACACCGAGCGCGTGAGCCCAAGCTTGCCCGGCCCCGTGACACGGTTTCTGCACCGCGTGCATGCGGACGGCTCGGGCACGTTCGAGCTGTCGAACAACCCGGATGGCGCGTATGGGGTAGGGTGGTCGGTGGTCGGTGGACTAGGGGCGGTTGCGGCGTCGGCGGGGGATAGGGGCTGTGGTTCATAGACGAGGGCGGCGCGGAGGAGCGTCCATCAATCCGTCGGTTGTAGATCGCGTGCTGCTCATTGGCCCCATGAAGGCCGGCAAGACCACGGTCGGCCGTCTGCTCGCGGAGCGGCTCGGCCTGCCCTTCGTTTCGCTTGATGCATGTGAGCAACGCTACGCGCTGGCCGCCGGCTTCGATCCTGTGGTCGCGGCGTCGATCCGCGAGCGCGAGGGAGACTGGGCTTGGTATGGCTACCGTCGCCGCTACTTCGCGGCGGCGGTAGTTCGTTTCTTGGCCGAACATCCGCGCGGCGTGTTGGAGCTGGGCGGCGGACATCCGATCCTGCCGGACCCGGCCGACCAGACGCGGGTGGAGCGAGCGGTAGGCGAGGTTACCCACGTTGTCCTGCTGCTGCCGAGCGCGGATCGCGGCGAATCGCTGCGCGTGCTGCGCCGGCGGCAGCGGCCCGAGCACCTGGCGGAGAAGGATTGGAACGAGGTCTTCATGGCGGACGACCGGTACGAGCGAATGGCGACGGTGGTGGTGTATACGGCGGGCAGGACGGTGGGGGAGACGTGTGGGGTGGTGGTGGCGGTGATGGCGGGGGTGGCGGGGGCGCGGTGATGGGGTGAGGGGTGAGGTGGCGACGGATCTGTGTTCCGATCAGGACGGCCGCGCCAGAAGGCCTTCACCGCATGCGGATCGTGGATGCAACGGTGTTGCAACGGTTGCGCCTTACAGTGGCTCACACCTACCACGATGACGCACGAGTCCACTATTGGAGGCTGAACTATGTACACGAAGACCCTCGCATTTGCCCTGGCAATCTCCCTGCTCGCCGTAGCAGCGCACGATACAGCGCACGCTCAAGAACCCAATCCTCCGATCAGCCTCGACCTCATCCGCGACGCCGACGCCGATGGCGTCCTGGGCACGTCGGGCGACGAGACTTTAGACACCACAGCGGCCGATGCGAACGGCGACTACGCACTTGGGGCGCTGCCCGGCACGTCGGGCGTGTTCGGCATCGTGATCGAACTGCCGCCGGGGTATGCGGTGCCGAACCCGGGTGGACGAATCAACGATCCAGTCTCAGGTGGATCCAACCCATACGTCAACGCAACAGTCCTGTACTACGCGGATGACGACGCAGACGGGGTATTCGGAAGCTCCGGCGACACGTTGCTGGATTCGACCACGACCGACAGCAACGGTGACTACACGCTCGGCAACACACCCGCGCCCGGGCCCACGCCGGGATCCGCGCTGGGCATCGTGATCGTGCTGCCGGGGCCGGCGCCGACGGGAACGCCGAGCGGGCGGCACATCTAGGCGTATTCGGCGCGCATGTCAGTGGTGTCTGGTCGGTAACGGATGTCACGACGTGCGGGATCACGGTCCAGCGGCCCTTCGGCCAATTTGAGATGCTCAACATCAAGACATGCGGCAACTGCCGCGATTGGAAGAGACATGTTCATCAAGACCCTCGCACTTGCCCTGGCTTGCTCAATGTTCATCGTGGTGGCCCACACTACAGCACACGCGCAGCATCCCAATCCCCCGATCAAGTTGAACCTCATCCGCGACGCGGACACCGACGGTGTCCTGGGCACGTCGGGCGACGAGACGTTGGACTCCACGGAGGCCGATGCGACCGGCGACTACGCGCTTGGGGCGCTGCCCGGCACGTCCGGCGTGTTCGGCATCGTGATCGAACTGCCGCCGGGGTACGCGGTGCCGAATCCGCGTGGGCATGTCATCGATTGCGGGCCCGGTTCCGCCAATCCCTGTGTTGGCGCGTTAGTCTATTACTACACTGATGATGATGCCGATGGAACGTTTGGTAGTTCCGGCGACACGCTGCTGGATTCGACGTCGACCGATAGCAACGGCGACTACACGCTCGGCAACACTCCTGCGCCCGGCCCCACGCCGGGAGCGGCGCTGGGCATCGTGATCGTGCTGCCGGGGCCGGCGCCGACGGGCATTCCGAGCGGACGGCACATCTAACTCGCTCGCTGGTTATGAATCGCGGAGGGCGCCATCAACCCACAGAGTGCCCTCCGCGACGAGCCCTCTACGCGTCGAGCGCCAAGCGCATGCCCACGGAGTCGAGGCGATCGCCTGGGTGGTAGGCGATGCGGATAGCGGGGCGAGCATAAGGGCCGTCCGCGTACCAACTGCCACCGCGCACGACGCGGCGGATTTCCGGGGACAGAGCCGTGTCCTCCCTGCCATCGTGCGCGTCGTAG
>JAJCYU010000307.1 GCA_029262755.1 Anaerolineae bacterium | reverse complement strand
AGTCCATATCCCGACACCCAATCCCGGTCGAGGCTCGTTCGCCAGCGGTCGTCTCGCCAGAGATTCAACTCCAACGGCAGCGCGGGTGAATGGTCGGGCAGGTAGGCGAGGCTCTGGCCCGTCGAGCGCTCTTCGATCCGGTAGCCGTAGGTCAGGCCGGGGTGGCTGATAAACTCCGCAGACACCTCGAGATCACCAAAGCTTGTCACGATGGAAGGGCCTTCCGTATCCCTGCGTCGCGGAAAGTCGAGCACGTTGGGTCGGCTCGGCAATTCGGCGAGGCTGGTAGGAAAGAGCGGCGGCGAAAGATAGCGCGCGAGCCGGTCCTGGAGGCGATGGAGCGTCGAGGGCGGGCCCCAGATGTTTACGTCGAGATCGTCGCGCTGCATGGGGGCAAAGAACCCGAGGCCGTGGATGTGATCCAGGTGCAGGTGGGTAAGCAAGATGTCGATCCGGCGCGCGTCGGGACCGATTGTCGCCCCAAGTCCTCGAATGCCCGTGCCCGCATCGAGCACGATCCGTGTGCCGTCGTCACCCATCACCTCGACGCACGATGTGTTTCCGCCATACCGTGCCATGGCTGGATTGGACACCGGCATCGAACCCCTCGAACCCCAAATTTTGACCTTCATGACTCTTCGACCTCCCAGAACAGAAGTGCGGCGCCGAGGATGGCTCCACGCGGTGATGTGTCGGCATGGACGTCCCGCTCGCCTTGGCCCTCGAGCGGTAGAGCCGTCATGTCGACGATCCGTTGGCCTCCATCCGCTTGTTGAAAACGCAGCCGGATATGTTTTGGCCCGCGATTACTCGCCAGGGTCGAAACGGCCAGTTGTGCGTCGTCCAACGGGAGGTCGGTCGCGTGATCGTGCACCCCCCAGGCAACCGCCAACTCCGATAGTGGCCGACCCAACAATCCAACGGCCCCCACGCCGATGAGGGCCTGGGCTGCGTCGTTGAGAAAGACGAGATGATCCTGTGTATCGACGATGAGCACCGGCGTGGCCAAGTGCAAAGACCACTGCCGCATCAAGATCAGCTCGATCGGCATGGCGGGCATCGGTTCCTCGATGATGGTGGCGCTTCGGCTGCATCCGTCCCATGGTGCGCATCCTGCGCATTGATTGTACCCCGGACGCGCGCTTCGTCTCCAGTGCGACCGCCACGGTTCGACTGTGACGGATGTCACAAACCAACGCCGCGTTCGAGCCCGATCAGACGGCTTGCTCTCGTTCCCAGAACAACGCGACGGCTCCGAGAAAGGCACCGTCGTGCCGCAGCAACGGTAGCGCCGAAACCTCGATAAGCCGCGGGCGACGATCCAGTGCCACGATGCGCAGCCGCCGATGGACAGGCCTTCGACCATGGAGTGCTAGGGCGATGGGAAGTTCCTCGTCGGAGAGCGGATCGCCTTCCGGAGTCGTGATGTCGAACAGCGCGACGAGCTCGACGCCGGGGATCCCACCGGAGGAATCGAATCGGCGTCCGAGCAACCCTTCCGCAGGCTCGTTGTAATACACGAGATTCCCATCGGCATCGACCAGCCATATCGGCACCGTGATGTGAACCGCCCACTCCCGGATCAAGCTCATCTCGGCAGGAATGCCCTTCAACGGAATGGATTCCGTTGCCGCCGGATCCACATTCGGATCCGGCCGGTCGGCATCGTGCTCGTTGTCGTGGCGCTGCTCGGCCATGCCACCCTCCCGCGGCCTGATCCCATCAAAGCCTCTTGCAGTGTAGCCAAGACGCTCCTTGCGCCGCAACGTGCACGTTGCGAGGCGGTAGTACCCCCGGCAGGACTCGAACCTGCGACCGGCGGAGTAGAAATCCGCTGCTCTAATCCACTGAGCTACGGGGGCAAGCTCATGTTCCGGAGCATTCTCCAGGATGGGGAGTGTAGGTGGCGTTTCCGCAACGTGTCAACGCGTGCCCGCTATCCGCATGCTACACTCCTGCGCCCCTTGAGGAGCCTGCCGTGTCCAGCCAAGCCCCCCCCGAAACTCCACCGATCCGCCGCGTGATCGCGGTGGGTGAAATCGCCCTGTTCGTGTCGGATAGGGGGCGGCATCGCTTTCCCGCCAAAGTCGAAGCGGGAGGTGAACTCCACACACACAAGGGCAAAGTGGCGCACGACGATATCATCGGCCGCCCGTGGGGATGTCCCGTACACAGCCATCTCGGCGAACGCTACGTCGTGCTACGTCCCTCACTGGAAGAAGTGCTGGTCACCACGCCACGCAAGACACAGATCGTGTTTCCGAAGGACATCGGCTACATCCTGTTGAAGCTCTCGATCACACCCGGAACGCGCGTGATCGAAGCGGGTAGTGGAAGCGGAGCCCTCACAACCGCCTTCGCGACCTATGTTACGGCGAGCGGCCAGGTCTATAGCTACGAGGCGAAGGACCGTCATCAGGAAGTGGCCCGACGAAACATCGATCGGCTCGGGCTCGACGAAGCCGTGACCTTTCACCTACGCGATATCGCCGACGGCTTCGTCGAGCGCGACGTTGACGCGCTGTTCTTGGACGTTCGCGAGCCGCAGGACTTCCTGTCCGCGGCGTGGGACGCCCTCGCCCCGGGCGGCTTCTTCGGCACGTTGGTGCCAACGATCAATCAAGTGGTCGCGGTGACCGCCGGACTCGCGGAGCTACCGTTTATCGATGTTGAGATTGCCGAGCTCTTGCTTCGGCCTCTCCGGGCGATTCCCGATCGTATTCGGCCGGACGATCGGCTCACCGCCCACACCGGCTATCTGCTGTTCGCCCGTCGCATGGCGGGACCCGAAGAACAAGCGGCGGCTGATACGGAACAGATTAACGACGAACCCGTGGATCGAGGCCAAGACCCGACGGTTGACGTCGAGCCCCAAATCGGCGCGGCGATCGCAGATGAGGCTCGCTAGTCACGCAAAGATTGCCATGAACGACGGCCGGTCGCGTCGACCCGCGGGCTAGCCCACCATCGCCAGTTGATTGCGGCGCCACCAGATCCACGCACCAAGCACCGACAGCCCCATCGCAAAGATCAACCACGTGCCCGGTTCGGGCACCTCCGGCGGGGCTTCTGGTTCCTCGGGATCGACGCCGGGCGCAGAGGTAGCCTGCCGGGTGGCCGCCGCGGCGGTGATTTGGGCCGGCGGCAGTGTGCGCACAGGGGCGATGGTCGGCGGGATTGTCGGTGTCGGGGTGATGGTCTGCGATGGTCGCGGCGTCGCGCTCGGGCAGGCACCGCCCGGGCAGGGAGTTTGGGTCGGTCGCGGCGTCGATGTCACCCGCGGTGTGGGGGTCGGTCCGAGCACCTGACCGGACTGAAACTCCGAGAGCCCGTGATTGCGATACGCAACCCATACATAGCCCGTGGACGGGTCGATCGCGATGTCTTCCACCTGTTCGTCCGCGAGCCCCGTTTGCACGGGCCGCAGGGCCTGCCAAAGGCCATCCCGTTCGACGTACACGAATACGCCGTCTTCGGCCGCATCCACGTCGAGGATCGAGCTGGTAACCGTGTCGCGCACGCCGTCCGCCGGCCAGTATTCGCCCGCTACGCCACGCGTCGTGCCCGCCCAGATACGGCCGAACGTGTCTTCCGCAATGTCGCTTACCCAACCCTGGTCCGGCCATCGCGTGACTTCCCAATCGCCGGACACCGGATCGAAGCGATTGAGCACAGCCTCGTAGAGCGGATTGTCCGAGATGACCTGCTGTGGATCGACATCGTAAGCACCGGCCCACACGTAGCCACGGCTGTCAGCAAACACCGAGCGCACGTCACCCGTGATGCGATCCTCGCTGTAGGTGACGAAGCCGTCCAACCCGTCGGGCCACCGCTCCCAAAGGTCGCCGATCAGCCGCGAAACACCGCCATCGGCACGTTGGCCTTCTTCGTCCTGGGCATAGCTTGTCGCGGCCCAGAGCTCGCCGTTTGTGTACGCGAGATCTAGAACGGTACGGCCGCCCATCGAGTCGACAAGCGAGGGATCCCACCAGATCCAAACATCGTCGGTGGATAGGTCGGGGTCACCCTCGTTGTAGTACGCGAGACCTTGGCCGGCGAAGGAGCCCGTACCATTCGTCGATCCGAACCCAAACCACACGCCGCCGTCATCCGCAGCGGCCATGGCGCTGATCTGCCCATCGGGCAAGCCGTCTGCGGGATTGTCGGCCGGTTGGATCGGCTCCAACCACGTGTCCGTCTGGAGGTCGTAGCGGCTGACCCCGCCATCGATATAGCGACCGGAACCGGAGTCGTAAATCGTCTCTGTAGAGGACACCCACAGCTCATCACCTCGGATCAAGAAATCGGTGATCGAGTCCCCGAGCAGAGCCAAGTTTGTGCCGCCGCGCGTCATTCGGCTCCACGTGAGGTCCGCTTCTCGGCGCATCAAGCCTGCGCCTGCGGTTCCGACCCACAATCGGCCCTGCGGGTCGAAAGCCAGGGACGTGAGCTCGTTCACGTCGGGCAAAATGACGGACGTGCTCATCCGCTTCGGCGTTCCGCCCGGCTCGAATTCGATAATGCCGAATCCGCCAGGAGCGCCGCCACCATCGTAGTTGTCGTTGCCGAGAAACACACGACCTTCACTGCCGATCGCGACAGCACTGACGATGTCGCTCGGCAGACCAAGCTCGCTCCCATAAGTCGTCCAACCCGTGCCGTCGAAATGGGCTACGCCGTACCCGAGCCGGCCGCTCGTCTGGCCACAGGCCACCCATGCCTCGCCCCCGGCGGCGTCCACAGACCACAACCCGCTCCGGCTCGAGCACAGGCCGTTCTGAGCACGAGGGTATTGGTTCCAGATCTCCTCGATCGGATCGTAGCGAAACGCGCCCTGATTCCAGGTGCCGAGCCAAACCTGCGCCGTGTCACCGTCAACAGCAATGTCCAAAATGCGGAAGTCGGTCGGCCCGAGGGATGGATCACCACCGACGCCTTGACCCGGCGTGTGAAACCATTCGTCCGTAGCGGGCAGATAGCGCGAGATCGCGGCGTCCGTGCCGTTCTCGCGCCCATGCACCAGCCATACTTCGTTCGCGGCCGGATCCGTCTCGTGACGCAGCACCGCGATGTCGGCGACGTGCTCGTCCGCGGGCCCTTCCCGTGCTTCGAGCGGATCCCCGAGATAGGCATCGACGTCCACGAAGCGCCACGAGCCGTCCGTCTCACGGATGGCCAGACCGGAGGCCGGTGTCCCGGCATAGACGCGTCCATCGGCTCCGACGGCCACGGCGCTGAAGACGCGAGAACCGGGCATCGCGTCGTCGCCGAGCCGCTCAACACCAAGTACATCTTCGCCGACGTCGACAAACTCGTTGATGGTGGTCGACCAATCCCACGTGCTCGGAGGTGCCCCGGACGCGCCTTGGCCAAAGGCCACACCGTAGTCAGTGGCCAGCCATACGTCGCCGGTGACCGGATCGACCGCAATGTCGTACACGGTGCTCGCCTGAAACTGCGCGGCGTTGGGGAACACGACCTGCTCAAAGCCACCGTCCTGTTCCCACACGATCAGCCCGCCACCGTCCGTGCCTGCTAAAAGACGACCATCCTCCGGATGCACGGTGAGCGTGATGATCTCGTCACCGCCCGCGTGCGTCCACCAGTTGGCGCGCTCCCATAGGTCGGGATCCTGTGCCGGCGGAGCCGCCTCGACCGTACCGGAACCAAGGGTCAAAGCGAGCAGAATGAGGCAGCTGGCGGCCGTTGCGCGGCGCAGGTTCATCGTAGGCTCCCGGGCGCCGGAAACGCCGGCGCGGAGGTGAGGGGCGGGTACCATCAAACGCCGCGATTATAGACATCGGCGGCGCGGTACGGTAATGGCTGCCACCCGGCCGCCCCCGTTCTCGCTTCGTTTCTACGGACGCAGCGACCGCGCCGACGCGCGCCCGAATGCGGATTCCGATTGCCTTTGCGTCGTGCTCAGCCCCCACCACGCGACAGGAGTTGCGGCACGAACTCACGCTTCACCATCGGCAAGTAGATCTGCTTGCCCGGGCGCCAAACCAGCCCGACCGTGATCGGGCGCTGCGGATCGGGCGTTGCGTTGGGCGGTGGCTCGGGCGACGCAGTGGGATCGGGAC
>JAJCYU010000306.1 GCA_029262755.1 Anaerolineae bacterium | reverse complement strand
GTTGCCGCTCGTGTTGATCTTCGGCTGCTGCGCTGGCTCCGTGGTCCTCCGTGGGCTGGGTGATCGCGACCGACGTAGTACAACCGACCGGAGGGACGAGCGCATGGTGGCGCCGACCGCCGCCATCTCGGTGGGCGCGCTCGTGGACCCGACGTCCGCGCCGGCCGAGGTCGACCCGGCGGCCGACCGCGCCGCCTCGGGGTCCTCGTCATCGGACGCCGCCACCGGAGGCTCGAACGGCGCCAAGGGCGACGATACCGCCAGTGAAAATACCGCCGGTGTCGCCGGATCCGCGACGGCCGCCGCCGACCCCGCGGCCGACGCACCCGTCACGTCGCCCGGATCGGCCGCCGCCGCACCCGTCACGTCGTCCGGATCGGCCGCCGCCGCGCCGTCCGCCGCCGCCGGTACCATGGCGAGCTACGCGCAGACCGTGCTGCCGTGGGTGCGCGAGGCGCTGGAGGCGGCGCAGCGGGATGGGCAAGTGGTGGAGGATGCGCAGAATGATCCGGAGAAGCTCTGCGGTCTTGGCGGGCAACCGCATCCGGACCTGGCCGCGGATGCACGCCTCATGGCCGATCTGCGCGCGCGCCTGGAAACGGTCACGCCACCGGCCAATGCACGTGACGTTGTGCATGACCCGTTGTTGGAGAGCATGCGCCTGTGGGGGGAGGGCCTCGACGATCTGAACGGCGCCTGCGCCACTGGCGAGCCCTTCAAGCAGGGGCTCGAGCGGGCCGGAGCAGTCGTCAAACTCGGTGGCGCGATCCTGGCGTTCCAAAGCGCTCGCGCAGGCTTCCAGCGGCTGTTGGTCGCCGAGGGTTTAGGCGCGCTGGCCGACGCATTGGGCGGCTAGGCGCGCGTACGGGCAGCAGCGATGACGGAGATTGCTACGGCGTAGATTCGCGCCGAACGTGCCGTCCGGCGTCGAAAGTCCACCGCCTCTTCCGCTATTCTCGACGACCGCCATCACCAACCCGCCTACGGCATGAAGGCGTCGACCTCGCCGGGATTTCGCCGCCGCCACATCTCGGCGATCGCGAAGATCTCGCCGCTGTGGCGCGTCGTGTCCATGAGCAGGTGCCGCACGAAGGCGTACGTGCTCTGCTCGACCGAGATGCCCGCGCGTGGCTCGTCGAGCGCCGCGTCGTCCATCGCGCGCAGATGCGCGGTCAGCGCATCGTGGGTCGCGTCGAAGTAGGCGAGCAGCTCGTCGCGCGTGAAGACCGGCACGGCGGCGACCTCCTCTTGGGTGTAGCCGAGGAGGCCGCCCATACCTTGAATGCCGATGCCGCGCGGATCGTAGCCGGTGCGCTCGGCCCAGCCGCCGGTGAACCACAGTTCGTCGTCCTGCTCGCGGCCTTGGACGAAGCGTGTGCCGAAGATGTCCACCATGCGCGCGATGTGCCAGACGGTCAGGTCGATCGCGTTGGCCTGCTCGTCAGGACGCCAACGCAGCATGGCATCGGGCATCTTGGCGACGGCGTCTCGCGTCCAGCCTGCGCTGAAGGCGACGAGGTCCGCCAGCATCTCGGGTCGAGTCGTTGTACTCATGCTCGTTCCGCGTGTGGTCTTGGTTCCCAAGTATTCAAGTACTCAAGTGCTCGGTTGAATCTCGCTGCGTTACTCGACGGGGTAGCCGTAGGACTGCCACGCGCCCCAACCGCCGAATACCGTCGTCACGTTCTCGAAGCCCATCGCCGTCAGGATGTGTGCCGCACGGGCACTCGTGTGCTCGTTAGGTCAGGCACAGTAGAGGATGATTTCTTTATCCTTGGGCAGCTCCGCCAACGCCGCGTCCTGGCTATAGGCCGGGATCGAGATCGCGCCCGGAATATGGCTCGTGGCGAACTCTTCCGCCGTACGGGTGTCAACCCATACCGTATCCGGCGACTGGACCTTCTCGAGCGCATCGGCCGGACCCAGCCGGCTGACGAGCGCGTCCTGCTCCGGCGTGATCTCGCCGCCGGCCAGAATAGAGTCAAGCGAACCGTCCGCGACGGGCGCGGGCGGTGGGGCGACGTTGATGGGCGCCTCGGCACCCGTTGCGCCGCCCGCGTCGACCGGTGCGGGGATGTTCGTGTCCGGCACGGACGGCTGCGCGGCCGGCGCGACGGGTGAGGTCGCAACCTGGCTGCCGCCGCGGCTGACGAACCAGCCGATGCCGCCCACGACCAGCACGGCCAGCAGGCCGGACAGAACGTAGAAGAAACTCTTGTCGAATGTGAATTTGACCATGGCGCGCTCCTGCTCGCGAAGGGATATCTCACCCAAGGGTAGGACGTTTGGGCGCGGAGTCCACCCCGGCCCCGATTCACTCAGCCTTCCTGGACGCTAGGCGAACGCCACCGCGTTCTCAAGAATCGTCTTCAGCTTGGCTAGATTGCCATCGATGCCGTGCCGAATCTCGGCAGCAAACTCCTCATTGATCATCTTGGCGAACGGGCTGCCTTCGGGCGGATCGACCTCGCATTGCTGGCACACGCGGGTCCCGTCCCCCGCGTCCTCAAGATCGAGCGCCCAGCGCATGCGCATCATGTCCCCGGAGCGCTTGCTGGGCAGGTGCGCGGCCCATGCGACCCGCTTCCCCTCGTCGAGTTCCGTGATCTCGGCGATCGTCTCGTCCGACATCCCGTGCACCATCTTCATGATCGGCATGGCCACTTTGAACATCAGGCGCTGCTTGAGCGGCATGTTGCTCGGCATGCTCTCAAGCGTGCTGTAGCGGCTGCCGACGCGGGCAGGCCCCTCGTTGAGCGGGGTCATCCGCTGCGGCTGCTCGTTCCACTCCATGTGGCGCGGAAAGTCGGCCAGATAGGCATATACGGCTTCGCGTGGGGCAGCGATCTCGACGTCGCTTTCGACACATTGGGCGGGCATGGTGGGCTCCTGACAGGGTGCGGAGACGGGGCAAGTATCAACCGCGCGACTCGACGCAACGGCGCTCCGCTGTGGTCTGTCGCCACCGCGACCTGTTACACGGCAGTTGGAATCCGTCCGCGAGCGAGTTCGATTACGATCACGACCGCAGAAGCCCTTGGTTCCCGTCTACCGCTCCGCCGTCGCGAACTCCGTGACCGCAAATGTCTGATTACCGCTGCGCTCGATGGCCATGACCTCGACCTCGTATTCGCGTCCGGCCTCGAGGAACGCTACCGGCACGCGGACGCTTGTGGCGGACGCGGGTAGATGGATGCTCAGCTTGCGGAAGGGCTCCACCTGCTCGACGACTACCTCGTAGGTGACGATCTCGACGGCGTCTTCGCCGTCGAAGGAGCGCGTGACCGGCTGCCACGTGATCGTCACATCGTCCCGGTCCAGCACGTCGGGTTCGTCGCCTACCGTGGGTGCGGTGATCACCGGCAGGGCGGGCAGATCGTGCGTGAACGTTGCGGCGCCCGTCAGCTCCTCGCCGTCCACGGTGACGGCACGGAAGCGATACGTGCCCTCGGTGAACGCCGAGAGAAAGGTGTCGATCGAGGGAATCTCGAGGTGCTCGGGATCGCCCTCGATGGGGAAGTGGCTAGGCCAGCCGTCGACCGTCAGCTCGCTAAGACCCTGGTCCGCCATGAAGGAGCTAGCCTCCGTGCGCAGGACCAAGTCGCCGGAGGGGCCTTCGATCTCGAGCAGGTCCCATCGGGAGCCATCGGTGAAGGTCTGGATCTCGATGTCGTCCTCGCTGAGCTCGACATAGAACGCGGCGGCTTTCAGCGCGCCGGGTAGCGGATCGGTCTCTTCGGGCGCTTCCACGTCGGCCGAAGTCCGGAACGCGGAAGCCGCGATCGTCTGGTTGTCGCTCGCTTCGATGGCCACGAGCTCGACGTCGTAGACCGCGTCTTGCTCGAGGAAGGCGCGCGGCACGCGCAGGCTCGTACGGTCGCCCGGTACGTGGATGCTCAGCTTCCGGAATGGCTCCACCTGCTCGACGATGACCTCGTACTCGACGATCTCGATGGGCTCCTTGCCGTCAAAGGTCTCGGTGACCGGCTCCCAGCGGATGACGGCGTCTTCGGGGTCAAGCACCGCGAGCTCGTCCTCATCGGGCGGCGAGAGGATCTCGGGCAAGCCCGGAAGGTCGTGCGTGAAGCGGGCCTCGCCGGAGAGCGTGCCGCCCGCGACGCGCCGGCCGTGAAAGTAGTAGGTGCCCGCCGGAAACAGAGCAAGGTATTCATCGACCGATTCGATCTCTAGGTGCGCTGGATCGCCGACTACGGGGAAGTGGCTCGGCCAACCGTCGATCTGCAACTCGCTCAGACCCTGGGCGCCCAGATACGAGTCCGCTTCCGTGGCGTAGATCGTGTAGCCGGCGGGACTCGCAATCTCCAGCCCCTGCCACCGGGCACCGTCGACGAAGGACTGCACCTCGATGTCGTCCTCCGTGAGCTCGATGTAGAAGCGGGTGACGCCCCACGCGTCGTCCCGCGCGCCGGTCCCGGCCGACCCGGCGCCGTCCCCCGCGCCGACCGTGGAATCCACGCCATCGACGACGACGGCGTTCTCGCGCTGCGCTTCGTCCGGACTCGGACTTTCGCGCGACCCATCGGTGTCCGAGCACGCGGCGGGCAGCAGGATCAACGTCATCGCCGCGGCAGGCAACCACGCTCTCGTCCGGCGCAAAGTGGCATACATGGCAGGCTCCTCAGCAGGGTGTGCGGATCACACCCTGTCAGCCTACGGGGCTTCAACTGAGGTCTTGCTGAGGAGCGTCCCACAACGCGCGCATGGCGCTGGATTCCTCGAGCAGCGCGTCCAGCGTACCCGCGGCGGCCACGCGGCCTTCCGCGAGCACGATGACCTGGTCGGCGCGCCGCAGCGCGTCGCGGCGGTGCGCGACGGCGAGGATCGTCGCGCCGTCGCGCGCCAGGACGCGTTCCCACAGCCGCGCCTCGGTCTCGACGTCCAGCGCGCTGGAGAGGTCGTCGAAGACGAGGAGCTCGGGCCGCCGCACGAGCATGCGCGCGGCAGCCGCGCGCTGTCGCTGCCCGCCGGAGAGGCGCGTGCCGCGCGGTCCGACGCGCGTCGCGAGGCCGTCCGGGAGCGCGGCGACGTCCTCGGTGAGCACGGCGTCGTGGACGGCCTGGTGCAGCGCGTCGTCGTCGAGGGGCAGGCCGAGCAGGATGTTCTCGCGCAGCGAAGCGCTGAAGAGGCGCGGCGCTTGCGGGGTGTACGCGCAGCGTGGCGGCACCAGGAACGTGGCCGTGTCCTCCACCAACTCGCCGTTCCAGCGCACCGTGCCCGCGTCGGCCGGCAACAGGCCGAGGAGCACGCGCAGCAGCGTCGACTTGCCCGACCCGATCTCGCCGGTGATCACCGTGAAGCTGCCCCGTTCCAGGACCAGGTCGATGCCGGTGATGCCGCGGCCCGTGTCCGGATGCGCGTAGCAAAGGCCGACTGCCTCCAGCCGTTCGAGGCGATCCTCCGATCCGCGCACCGTCGCGGCCGGCGCCGGCGCCTCCGCGCCCCACAGGTAGACCGGACGATGACGCGCGATGGCCGCCGGCGGCTCGTCGGGCGCGAGGCCTGCGACGCGCTCCGCGGAGACGGAGGTCTGGCGCCACGACGTCAGGTAGTTGCCGAACATGCTCGTCACGGTGGCCAGCCAACCGAGGTAGGAGACGAACAAGGTGAAATCGCCCACGCTGAAGTCGCCGTCGCGCATGGACCCTGCGGCCAAGAGCAGCAGCGCGCCGACGCCGATGTTGGAGGCGTTGTACGAGAAGGAGCGTAGGAGCGTCGAGAGCAACGTATCGCGCAGCACGGCGTTGCGGCGTGCTGCGTTCAGCCGGCGGAAGCGGGCGATCACCCTGTCCTCGGCCGCCGCCACCTTGATGGCCAGCACCGCGCCGACGACCTCGCCGATCAAGCCCGTGACGCTGCCCTCGGCCTCGCGCGCCACCCTGCGCGTGCCCCGGATGCGCTGCGCGGCCGCGTTCACGACCACGATGACCGCCACCAGCGGCAGCACGACGAAGGCCGTGTACGCCGGCTCCACGCGCCACAAGACGGCGACCGCCGCGATCACGGCGACGCCCTGGCCGACGGGGTCGAGCGTCCACGTCAAGAAGCCGGGAATCGCGTTTACGTCCGTGCGCAGCCGGCTGATGGCCTCGCCGCTGGTTCCGGGCAACGCCCGAGCGGCCGGCCGCGCAAGGATCGATTCCAGCACGTTGGCGCGCAGCAACGTGCCGATCAGCTCCTGCATGCTGCTCTCGGCCGCCGTGGCCGCAAAGATCGAGTTCACCCGCGCCACCGCGATGCCGACCAGCAGCGCGACAAGCGCCCACGGCGCATCGGCCATCGTCGCACCGTCGCTGAGCGCATCGAAGATCCGACGCACGACCAGACCCGGCAACAGCGGAAAGAGGTAGAACATCACGCTCGCCAGCATCCCGCTGGTGAGATAGAGGAGGGGCCGATAGCGTGCGAGGCGCCACAGAATCGGCCACATCTTCGTGGGCGCGGAAGGCGGACTTGCCGGAGGTGTGGGCGAATCCGTCGCGGTGGAAGGCGACCGTGGCGGCGACGCTTGCGGCGACGCTGGCGGTGACGATGGCTGCGGCGTCGGCGGCTGCTCAGAATTCTGCGCGCTCATCGTTCGCGATCCACGTTCGGTTCCGAACTCGGACGCTCGTCCGAATCGCCGGACGCGTTCGGTTCTCGCGACCCAGGCGACCCCCGTGACCCACGCGACCCCGTCGTCCTGCCGGTCGCGTCCGCCTCGCTCGAGCCCGGTTCCACGTCCGAATCGCGTTCTTCGCCCGTCGTCCGCGACTCACCCTCACCGTCGGTCCCACCACCATCCACCCCACCATCCAGCCCAACCTCCACCGCGGCCTCGACATCCTCGAGGCCCGTGGCCAGCAGCGCGGCGAAGCGCGACGTTGGATCGGCTTCCAAATCCGCGCGCCCACCCTGTTCGACGACACGGCCGGACGCGAGAATGGCGACGTGGTCGACGCGGCGCACCGTGGCGAGGCGGTGGGCGATCACGATCACCGTGCGGCCGGCGGTCAGGCGCGCGAGGGCGCGCTCGATGCGGCGCTCGGTCACCGGGTCGAGGCGGGACGAGGCTTCGTCCAGCAAGACGAGGCCGGGATCGCGCAGCATGACCCGGCCCAACGCGACGAGCTGTGCTTCGCCGGCGGACAGTCCGCCGCCGTCCGATTGCAGGCGCGTGTCGAGGCCGGCGGGCAGTCCCGCGAGCCAGTCGGACAAGCCGAGCGCGTCGAGAGCGGCGGCGAGGCGCTCGTCCGCGATCCGGTCGTTAAACAGGGTCAGGTTGTCGCGCAGGCTGGTCTCGAAGAGCTGGACGTCTTGGGTGACCATCGCGACGCGCGAACGCAAGGCGCTGTGCGCAAGCCCGCGCAGGTTCCGAGCGCCGACGTGGATCGTACCCGCATCGGGGTCGTAGAGCCGCAACAGCAGTCGGGCGATGGTCGACTTGCCGCTGCCCGTGCGGCCGAGCAGCCCGAGCGATGACCCGGCGGGCAGGTCGATCGTCACGTTGGAGAGCACGGGCTGCTCGGGGTCATATCCGAAGCCGACGTCGACGAGGGACACCGCGAGCGGCCCCTCGGGCAGCGCATCGGCCGGCGCGCGATCCGGCGCCGACCCCGCGACCGCCCCGCGCGACGTCCGGTCGCCGTGGTCGCGACGGCCATGTTGCGTAACTGCGACTCGTTCGCCTCCCCCGTCGCCGTCGCCTCCCCCGTCGTCGTCGCCGCCCCCGCCCCCGTCGCCTTCCGCTCCCGCCACCGCCTCGACCGCGGGTTCCGCGAGCAGCGCGCCGATGCGGGTGATGCCTGCGCCCGCGCGCTGCATGTCCTCCATCTGCCGGGCGATGCCGTCGATGGGGCCGCGGATCAACTGGCCGTAGCTGAAGATCAAGAAGACGGTGCCGAGGGTGATCTCGTCGTTCAAGTAGAGCCAGATGCCGAGCGCAAGCGCCAGCGCGGAGCCGACGGCCATCAGGAAGATGGACGTGCTGCCCGTGATCGAGCCGAAGAGGGCGGCGCGCAGACGCGTCTTCCACGTTACGCGCGCGTGCGTGAACAAGCCGCGCATCGTGTGTTCGGCCGCGCCGCTTGCACGGATGTCCTCCGTGGCCGCGATGCGCTCCTCGAGGAAGCCGAAGAGCTGCGCGTTGGCTTCGCGCGATGCCTCCCAACGCGCCGCGGCGCCGGCGGTCATGCGGCGCATCGCCACGAAGGATACGAGCGCGAAGGCCGACAAGATCAGCCCAACCCGCGGATCGATGCGGTACAACAGCACGAGCACGCCGCCCAGCAGCAGCACGCTGCCCAAGAGCTCGAGCACGAAGCGCGACAAGAAATTGGCCAGCGTCGAAACGTCGCCGTCGATGCGCTCGATCAGCTCGCCCGGCGTACGACGGTCGTGGAAGCGTAGGTCGAGGCGCAGCACGTGGGCCAGCAGATCCTCACGCAGGTGGTTCGTGGCCCGCTGTGCGATGTCGGCGGCCACCCACGTCGAGGCGACGAAGAGCCCTTGCAGCACGAAGGCGAGCGCGAGGTATGCGGCGGCGAGGCGCAGCAGGTCGGCCATCGGCCGGCTCTCCAGCGCGCCATCGATGAAGGCCTTCTGGATGCGGGGCCCGATCAAATCGAGCGAGATGTCGACGAGCATCAACAGCCCGAGCAACGCCAGCCTGCCACGCAAGGGCGGCAGGTAGGTTGCCAGGACGTGACGGTAGCGGGAAGGCGCGGCCGGGGCGGACCGCGCCCGGAATCGAGCGCCGTGCATGACGGCCATGGTAACACGGTCACGCGGCCGCACGGCGTCCTAGATGTCGGAAACCCCGCTGGTCGGAATCGCCGCTGGTCGGAAATGCCGCTGGACCGAACCCAAGCACGTCGACGCGATCGAACAACACCCGCTCGCCGAAAGAAGCAATGTGCGAGCTCGACCTGTGCACGTAATCCTGGCCGCACCCGTCTTCAGCAACGCCTCAGCAGGCATCGGGCATCCTGAGCACCGTCCGCCCCCCTTCCGTTTACGGAACCCAGCAATAGGAGCTCCGCATGCGCATCAAGCCTGTGCTTGCCGCAACGACGATCGTCGTTGCGTTCATAGCGGCCGCCATGGTGGTCGGCGGCACCTTCGGCAACGATCCGGCCTCGGCCGATAGCACAACGGCCGATCGCACGACGACCAGCAGCGCGGCCGTCGAGAACGTGAACGTGAATGCCGGACCCGCCGACGCGGCCTCATCCGCACCAGGCGACGTGTCCGATGTCGCGATCACCACGCAGGACGACGACGCTGTGGAACACGAAAACGAGAACGACGGCGACGACGACGGCGCCGATGAGGAAGAGGGCGCGCACCTGGCGTCCGAAGCCACCATCAGCGCCGAGGAAGCCATCGCTATCGCAAGCGCGAAGGTGGACGGCGTGGCCGGCTCGGTCGAGTTGGAGCGCGAGAATGGCCGGCTGCTCTACGAAATCAGCTTCGACAGCGGCTACGAGGTCGAGGTCGATGCCGAGACCGGCGCGGTGGTCGAGGTAGAGCGGGACGACGACTGACGGAATTCGCGAACGGACCGGACTGGTTCGACGCCCGCGCGATCGTCAGATCGGGATAGGTGCGACGCGGGACCCGCGTTCAATCCTGAGACGGGGAAGCCTCGAATTCAAGAGGCTTCCCCGTCCTCCGACTCCGTATACGATGGCTTCTTCCGTGTACGATGGTTTCCGTCCAACCCACGGCGGAACGAAGGTTGGAGTGCTGAACGACCATCGGTTTCATGACCCTACGGTCGTGCGGAATCCACAATGGAAACGAAGCTCAAGTCCAAGCGGAGGTCGGTGAGCGTGCGCATCTTGGTGGTCGAGGACGAGGTCACCCTCGGTGGCTATCTGCGGCGCGGGCTGGAGGCCGAGGGCTTCGCGGTGGATCTGGCCGAAGACGGTGAGCAAGGTCTGTGGCTGGCCACCGAGATCGAGTACGACTTGGTGATCCTCGACATCATGCTGCCCAAACGCAACGGCTACCTCGTGTGCGCCGATCTGCGCGCCGCGGAGCGCTGGATGCCGATCCTCATGCTCACGGCCAAGGACGGCGAGCATGACGAGGCTGAGGGCCTTGACACCGGCGCCGACGACTACCTGACCAAGCCCTTCTCCTTCGTCGTGCTCTTGGCGCGCATTCGGGCGCTGCTACGCCGCACGGTGCACGAGCGGCCGGCGGTGCTCGCCGCGGGCGACCTCGTGCTCGACCCCGCGCGGCGCGTCGTGCGCCGCTGCGAGGCCGACATCGAGCTGACCCCGCGTGAGTACGCCTTGCTCGAGTACTTGATGCGACATCCGGATGTCGTGCTGAGCAAGACGCGCATCATCGAGCACGTCTGGGACTGGCGCTACGAGGGCGGCCCGAACATCGTCGAGGTCTACGTCGGCCAACTCCGCCGCAAGATCGACGCCCCCTTCGGGCGGTGCGCGCTCAAGACGGTCCGCGGCGCGGGCTACTTGCTGGCGGCCGATGGGGGCTGATCGCTTGTCGCGTTGGCGGGATCTAGCGGCCGGCCTGCGCGCTCGCACGACGCTCGCGGCCGTGCTCGTGGTCGGCGTCGTCCTGACACTGGGCGGCATCGGCCTGCTATGGGCTACGGCCGATGCCCTCACCGACGCCGTGCGCACGACCGCGGAGACGCGCGCACGCGACATCGGCGTGCTGGCGGAGAGCGGTGCGCTGCCCGCCGTCCTTCCCAGCCGCGGGGAAGCCCTCATCGTCCAGGTCATCGGCCCGGACGAGCAGGTGCTCGCCGCCAGCCCCGACCTGGCCGGCGCACCACCGCTCGCCGGACCCCGCCTCGTGCCGGGCGCGAGCGTCAGCCGGCGGATCGAGTGGCCGGAGATCGAGGACGAAGATCGGGACGACGCCGGCGCCGATGCCGATCTCGAGCCCGCGTGGATGGCGGCCTACGGCGTCGAGACGTCCGCAGGGCCGGCCACGGTCATCGTCGTTGCCGGCCTCGGCCCTGTCGAACGCGCGACAGAAGTCCTCGCGCCCCTGCTGGCCCTCGCGTTGCCCGTGATCCTGCTCGCTACCGCGGCGCTCGTATGGCACTTGGTAGGCCGTACGCTGCGTCCCGTGGAGGCAATCCGGGCGCGGGCCGCGGCCATCAGCGCGGACGACCTCGCGACGGGCGTACCCGTGCCGGCGACGCGCGACGAAGTGCAGCGGCTGGCGCTGACGCTCAACGACCTCATCACGCGCATCCGCGCCTCCACCGAGCAACGACGCCGCTTCGTCGCGGACGCGTCGCACGAGCTGCGCAGCCCGATCGCCGCCATTCGGACGATGCTCGAGGTGGCGCGCGACTATCCCGAGGCCGTGGAGCAAGGCGAGCTTGTGCGCGACCTGCTGCGCGAAGACCTGCGCCTGGAGCGGCTCGCGGACGACCTGCTGACCCTGGCGCGGCACGACGAGCGCGGTCTGACCCTCCATCCGCGCGACGTCGCCCTCGCGGACCTGCTGCGCGAAGAGGCGTCCGCCACGGAGTCCGGCCACGGCCTTCCGGTGCACGCGGACGTCGCGGATGCGCCTACGCTCACGGTCGATCCCGCGCTGCTGCGGCGCGCGCTGCGCAACCTGCTGGACAACGCGGCGCGCCACGCGCAGCGCGGCGTATGGCTGGACGTGCAATCCAGCGCATCGCCCTACGCCGACCCCGCCGCGCCATCCACGGTAGACATCCTCGTGAGCGACGACGGCCCCGGGATCGCGCCCGCCGATCGGGAGCGCGTGTTCGAGCGCTTCGTCCGCCTCGACGAGGCGCGCGGCCGCGACGTGGGCGGCGCGGGGCTGGGCCTAGCGGTCGCGCGTGCGGTCGCCCGGGCGCACGGCGGCACGTTGGCGGCCGTCGAGCCGACGCACGGCGGGGCGACGTTCGCGTTGCGACTCCCGGTCGATGGCGCGCCGCGCGCGTAGCGGCGGGCGACGGCGGACCGAGGTAGTAGCGGTGGGCGAGTGGAGTGACCGGCGGATGCCGCGGTAGGCCGTTCGTACGTCAGCTACCAACGGAACGTGGGTCCTGGCGGCGATCCGAGAGCGTCGCGCTCCGCGTCCGTCTTGGCGCGGCGGCGGCGTAGCTCGAGGTCGAGGCTCTCTTCGCCGCGCGCCATCGCCCAGTGGTGGTTGGCCGCGAAGATGGGCTTGAGCAGGAAGCTCAGCCGGCGTAGCATCGGCTTCTGGGCCTCCACGCGCCAGTCGTAGGTGATGGCCACGTCAGGGCCGTCCTGGATGAAGGTCCACCGTCCCTCGCCCACAAAATCGCCCGAGGCCTCCAGCGCAATACTGTGCGGGGGATCGGCCTCCGTGACGCCGAAGCGCCAGCGCACGGTGTAGGGCAGCCAGCCCTTCGAGAAGAGCTCGACCACCCCGCCGATCCCGTTTTCGTCGCCCGGACTGAGTTGCTCGACGTCGAGATAGACCGACGGCCACCAACGTGGCAGGTCGGTCGGGTCGGCCAGCACGTTCGCGACTTCTTCGACCGTGCCGCGCACGCGCCAGTGGGTGAGGAAGTGGTAGGCGTGGGAACGGGATGCCATGGCTCAGTCCACCACGCGCATCAGGTCCGCGGCGAACGCATAGCCCCAGGCATCGATGCGGGGCGGCGCAATGCCCGCCACGCTCAAGGCGTGCTTGATCTGCTCGCGATGCTCCGCGCCGTGGTTGACCGCCTGGATCAGCGGCACGGCCGGGTGCGCGGTGTAGCGCGTGCCGTCGTCATCGCGGGGCTGAAGCCACGTTGCCTCGGGATCGAGGGCGGACGCGAGCGCGACAAGCGCGTCGCCGCTGGCCGCGGCCCGAGCCCGTAGCTCCGCGTAGCCGGGGAAGCCCGCGTCTTCGTCGAGGGGCTCGGTCGCGCTCGTATGGCCGAGCAGGCGCACGTAGCCTTCCTCCGCCGATACCAGGTGCATCAGGGTCGCGCGGGGCACGCCATACGCGGCTTCGACATCGCGATCCATGACGGTGTCCGCAACCTCGGCGCAGGCGTCGATCAACACGAGGTTCGCCCAGCGGTGATGACGGAGCAGCTCGGCGAGGAGGGTGCTTCCGGCGGCTGGTTGCGACATCATGGACCTCCAGTGCGGCCTCGGACTTCGCCTCGACGCGCGGCAGCGAATCGGTCGTCGAGCATAACGTGCTTCCGACGAGCGGCCAATCACCTGCTGTGGGACAATACGATCGACTCCGCGTCCCCTCCCCACCCAAGAAAGGTTTGACCGTCGGAAAGCCTCCGGGCTAGCATGCCGCGCCGATCGGGCCGCCAACGCGCGTTCCGGGCGAGCCTTCCGAAGCCACCGGACCGGACCCACTCATGCCGCCGATCGCCAGCCCTCACGAACACCCGCCCGCCCGCCGGTTCTGCCTGCCGGTGATGGTGGTGCTGTGGCTAATCTATTTCGGCGTATCGTGGATTGCGTACACGGATCATGGTCGGGTGGATGACGTGCCGCCGTTGAACGCACAAGAGCGGCAGGGCCTTGCCCTCTGGCGATCGAACAACTGCCAGGCCTGTCACCAGATCTACGGCTTCGGCGGCTTTCTCGGTCCCGACCTGACCAACCAGGTCACCGAGGCGCGCGACGACGAGGACTTCGAGGCGATCCTGACGGTGGGCGAGGCGCCGATGCCGGCTTTCGAATTCGATGCCGACGAGCGCAGCGCGATCCTGGCCTATCTGCGTGCCGTTAACCGTACGGGCACGGGCCAACTGCCGCCCCTCGCCGTGACGCCCAAGGTCTCGCCGCTCACGCTCCACCGAACGCTGCTCGACCGGTGGGCTGTGGACACGGGTGCCGTGGTGCCCGCGGCGGTGACGGAGGGCCTGGCCGTGTGGGAGACGAACGCATGCGGCGCGTGCCACATACCATTCGCGTTGGGCACCGGCGGCGCCGTCGATCATCTGACGGGCGACGTCGATCTCGCGCCGGACGCCGTCGCGTCGGCCGTCGCGCGCGGCCCGCTGACGATGCCGCGCTACGAGCTGTCGGAGGGCGAGGTCGAAAACCTCTCCGCGATGCTGACCTTCCTGCGCGAACAACGCGACGGGCTACGGCCCTACAGCGCGGAGCTCATCGACCGCGAGCCCTTCCGGCTGAGCGGGCTACCCTGGTGGGAGTACGGACGATGAGCGAGCGCGAACCGAGCTACGCGATCGAGGGCGAAGATCGCCGCCTCTTGGTCTTCCAAGTCCTGCTCGCGCTGCTCTCGGTCGCGATTACGGTGGCGTTCGGCGTCCTCGCCACGACCGCCTATACGCCCTTCGAGGCCACGCTGCGCGAAGCGGGCTTCACGCTGCAGCACTTTCGGCCGATCCATGAGTCGTTCGCGTTCGCGTGGATCTTCTTGGGCGGTGTTGCGGTCGTCTACTACTACCTTCTCAGCGAGCACGGGCCCTTTGGTGCCGCGGAGCGGCTGCGCTTCCGAGTACAGATGGTCTTGTGGTCGCTGGCCGGTGCGGGGATCCTCGTATCGAACCTCGCGGGACGCTTTACCGGCCGCGAGTACGGGGCCCACGAATGGCCCTATGCGCTGCTGATCATCGCCGGCTGGGTGCTCTTCGGCTGGAATCTCTACGGCCGCGTCGGCATCGATCCGCGCAAACGGCCCGTTTTCGTGATCATGTGGATGGTCTCCATCCCCTTGTTTCTGCTGGCCTATGGCGAGAGCTTCCTGTGGATGCTCGACGCGGTCGGGATGCGGCCCATCAAGGACCTGCAGGTCCAATGGCGCTCCAACGGAGTGTTGGTGGGTGCCTTCAACCAGCTGGCCTATGGCTGCCTGATGTACATCGGCTGTCGCATTCGTCGCGACTTCGGCTATGCCTTCTGCCGGTTGGCCTTCTCCTTGTTCGCCGTCGGCATGCTCAACACCCTCACCAACTACGGCCACCATACCTATCACCTGCCGCAGAGCTCTTGGATCAACTGGATCTCGTTCATCGTGAGCATGTTGGAGATCGCGATCCTGGCGAAGGTCAGCATGGACGTCGCAGGCTTGACGCGCGCGAAGCCCCTGGAAGAGAAGGATTTGCGGATGGCGGACGGCTTCGCGCGCTCGACAACCCTGTGGATCTTCTTGATGCTCTTCCTGGCCATGGTCATCGCCATTCCGCCGCTCAACGCGCTCGTGCACGGCACGCACGTGATCGTCGCGCACAGCATGGGTAGCATGCTCGGCATCGACACGATGATCCTGCTGGCCTGCCTGGCCTACGTGCTGCGCGCCGTCGCGGGACGCGAGCACCCGGTCGTGCGCGGCCAAGGCGTCGCGTGGACGGTGCCGACGCTCAATTGGTCCATCGGCATCTTCTGGGTGACTTGGATCACGCACGGTGCCACGCGCGGCCTCATCCGTTACCGGGCGGCGAATCCCGACAAGTTCGCGTTTGTCGGTGACGTGTTTCCGTGGCTCATGGTGCTCTCCGGTCTCGCGATGGCCGGCGCCTTGACCTGGCTGATCGGGGTCTGGGCGCTCACCTTCTGGCAATCCTCGGCGCCGCTCAGCCGGCCGCTTGAATCACCCGGCGGAGCCGACTGAGCCCTTCCTCCACCGTCGCGTAGTCGGGGCCGAAGGAGAAGCGCGTCCACTGCGCGAAGGGCGAGGGGCCGGTGCGCCGGCCGCCGGGGTTCACGTCGAAGAACACGCCGGGGACCGTCATGACCTTCTCCTGGAGCGCAGCACGGAAGAAGGCGTGGCCGTCGCGCAGCGGCTCCGGTAGCTCGGCCAGCGAGGCCCACGTGTAGAAGGTGCTCTCGGTCTCGCGTGCGCAGCGGATGCCCATCGCCGACAGGCCGTCCACCATGAGATCGCGCTTGCGGGCGAACATAGTGCGTAGGGCCGTGGTCTCCTGATCGGCGCGGCCGGGCTCCAGCACGTCGATGGCCGCGCGTTGCACCGGCCGGCTCGGGCCGCCGTCCACGGCGCTCGCGGCGCGGTCGAGCATCTGGATCATGTCGGTCGGACCTACCGCCCAGCCCAAGCGCCAGCCGGGATAGCGGAAGCACTTGGTCAGACCGTCGATCAGCAGCACGCGGTCGGTTTCGACGTCCTCCACCAGCGCCGCCGCGGAGACGGGGCCCGCGGCCGGGCCGCCGGCCGGATCGTAGATGAAGTGCGAGTAGAACTCGTCGAAGATCAACGTGCAATCGTGCGCGCGCCCGATGCGCATATAGGTCGCGAGTTCGTCCCCCTGGATGACGTTGCCCGTCGGGTTGCAGGGGTTGCTCACCACGAACGCGCCGAGGCCCAAGGTTCGCACGGCACGCTCGAAGTCCGAGGTGGGAATCGCGAAGCCGTCCTCCTCGCGCGCCGGCAACAAGACGGGCGTGAAGCGATGGCTGTGGTAATCGATCAGGTCCTGATAGGCGGTGTAGTCGGGAATCTGGTAGCCGAGGTTCACCGCGCCGAGGGCCGCGAAAGTGCGCTTGAGCATGAGCCGTCCACCCGAGGCCACGCTGACGTTGTCCCGCGTGTACTGCGAAGCTTTGCCCTGCCGGTACAGCCGGTTGTAGTGGGCCGCGATCACGTCGCGCAGTTCGTCCGTACCGCCGACGGGGCCATAGGCGTGATCGCCGGGCTGCATGTCGATGCGCGCATAGCGCGGCGGCGCACCCTCCATCGGGCCGACCTCGGGCTGGCCCTGGCCGAGGTTGCACCAGTCCGGATGGCCGTTGTAGAAGCCGAGCTTGTGCGCCTCGTCGACGACGTAGATCACGCCCATGAACGGGATATGGCGGAAGGCGCCGTGGCGCGGGCTGGGATCCATGGAGTAGGCCTTGGGGCGGGGGACGGGTAGGCTTGAGCGAACGTGCAGCGCGGTCTCGACGGACGGTCCCGACGGGCCGGCAGGCGGCTCGGCAAAGCGCTAGCTTGCCGTGCGCCATGGTCTACATCGGGCGTCGCGCCATGCTAGCAGCGGCCCGAAGGCGGCACCAGAGCGGCGTCGGGTCCATCGCCCGCGTCGCGTCGCGAGGCACGTGCACGGGGCGATCTGAGCGCCGGGTGGCATCCTCTCGTGCCATCCGACCGACGAGACCGTGCCTGGTCCGTGATCGTGTCCTTGAAGGAATGTCATGCCGAGGTCCTCGTCTACATCCACGCCACTGGAAGCGCCGCTGCCCGGGTCGCCGGCCTCGGCGCGGTCGCGGTGTTCCGAGGTGAACGCCTCAGCGGTGGATGCAGCTGCGGAGGAGATATCGACGGTGGTGGACGCATCGCCGTCAGACGCATCTGCGGCAGACGCATCTGCAACGGAGATTCCGACGGTGGACGCCTCCACCCACGGCTGGCGCCTCTACGTCCTGCGCTGTGGCGACGGTAGCCTATACGCCGGCATCACGAATGACCTGTCGCGGCGGATCGCCGCCCATCGCGAAGGCCGCGGGGCGCGCTATACACGCGGCCGAGGACCGCTGACCTGTGTCGCGGACTGGCCCTACGCCGATCGTGCGGGCGCCTCGCGCGCCGAGCACGCCTTCAAGCGCCTGAACCGCGCCCGCAAGCTGGAGTACGTGGCCGATCCGAGCACGTGGATTGTGGAAGCGTGAGCAGATGGGGAGGCCGCGGCCACCCGCCAGACATCGCTCACGGTGGAGAAATGATCGCGCCGATCGCCGAGCTTGTGGCTGATCTTGTCCAACATCCAGCCCTGAGACTCCTTCAGGCTCGTGCTGACCGTAGAGCGCGCGACCTCCAAGGAGCCGGAATGCTGGCCGAATGTCAACCCCCTTGAGCGACATGTGGCCTCTCCGCACCCGGGCGGTCCGGTACAATGCCGGCGACGATCCCCCAAGGAGTACCCGTGCCTAGTCCCTCTCACAGTTCGTCCCTCAAGGCTTCCCACAAGTCGTCCTCTGTAGCTCCCAAAGCACCCGCTGCCGCGCCGCATTCCGGCGTGCTCGACCCTCCTGTCCTCCTGCTCCACGGGGCGCTCGGCGCCGCGGAGACGCTCGCGCCGCTACAGGCGGCGCTTGTCGCGATGCGCACCGAAGCGGGCATCGACGCCGCGGCATCGCCGGTGATGCTGCACGAATTCGCCGGGCACGGGCGCACGCCCTCGTCCTCCGATGCGCCGCCCCTGTCCATCGAGCGGATGGCGGGCGAGGTGGCCGCGCGGCTCGATGCGGACGCGTGGCACGGCGTCGATATCTTCGGCTATAGCATGGGCGGCTACGTTGCGCTGCACCTGGCACGCACGCGGCCGGAGCTGGTTCGGCGGATCGTCACGCTGGGCACCAAGCTGGCGTGGGATCCGGAGACGGCGGAGCGCGAGACGAGGCTCTTGGACCCCGAGGCCATCGAGGCAAAGGTGCCGCGCTTTGCCGGGAGCCTTGCCCAGCGCCACGGTGAGCCGCGTTGGCGCGCGCTATGCGCCGAGACGGCGGCTCTGTTGCGCGGGCTGGGCGAGCGGCCCCTGCTGGACGCGACGGCCTTCGCCGAGATCGCGCAGCCGGTGTGCATCGGCGTCGGCGACCGTGATGGGACGGTCGGCTTCGAGGAGTGCATGGCGGCCTTCGAGGCGCTGCCGGCGGGCGCTTTCGCGGTGCTGCCCGCGACGCCGCATCCATTGGAGCGCACGGACGTGGACGCGCTCGCGCGGCTGGTGGTGTCGCGCTTCACGGAGCGGGAGCGGGGTGGGAAGGGGCGCTAGCGTGCGCCCACGTAGTCATTGTGGAAGCGCACCCACTCCGGCAGGACTTCGTCCAGCATTTCCTTGGGCGGCAGGAATGCGATCCGCAGATGCTGGGTGCCGGCAGCCTGGCCGAAGCCCGCGCCGTTGACCGTGCAGAGTCCGGTCTCCTCCAACAGGCGCATGCAGTAGTCGAAGTCCGACGTGCCCTCCGGCAGCGTGTCGAGCCGCGGGAAGAGGTACATCGCTCCGGTCCGGCCGAAGCAGCGCACGCCCTCCATCTCGTGCAGGGCGTCGCGAATCCGGATCGCCTTGTCGTGTAGCTCGTCGAGGATATGTGTGCGCTCGGCCACGAAGCCGGCGTGGGAAGGCGCGCCTTCTGCCGGCGGGCTCACCATGAGCCACGTGAGTAGCTGGCCGCCGGTATTCGGGCAGAGGCTGACCGACGCGAGCTTGCGCAGCACGTCCGAGAAGCCTGTGTCGCTTCCGGCGACGAGCGGTGGATTGCGCATCTCCAGATAACCGCCCCGATGCCCGCACTCGCCGATGAAGCCCTTCGATGTGCTGTGCAAGCTCGCAAGCGGCACGGCGCGCCGTCCGAGGACCTTCGCGAAGGACTGGAACGGCGCGCCGTAGGTGTTCTCTTGGTAGACCTCATCGGCGATCAAGATGAGCTCGTGCTCGGCGGCGAAGGCGATCACCGTCTCGATCGTCTCTTCATCCATCACCCCGCCCGTGGGGTTGCCGGGGTTGATCACCACCATGGCCTTGACCCGGACCCCGCGCCGCGCGGCGTCGGCCATAGCCTTGTCGAGCAAGGTGCGGCTGACGGTCCAGCCGCCCTCCTCGTCCAGCACGTAATCGACCTGGGCTCCGCCCGCCTTGCGGATGCTCGCCGAGTAGAGCGGGTATTGCGGAACGGGGATCAGAATGCCATCCGCCGGATCGTCGATCAGCATCTCGAGGAGGTACTTGGCGCCTTCGCTTGCGCCGTTGGTCAGGAAGATCTGGTCCGGGTCGGCGGGCAGCCCGTGCTCCGGCGTCACGTTGTCGCGGGCGTCGATGAAGGCGGCGATCGCCTCGCGAATGAAGCGGGGGCCGGTGCTGTCGGTATAGGCGCCCATCCCCGTGCCGATCGCGTCCAGGAAGTGCGCGGCCGTGTCCAGGACGTCGTCCGGGAGCGCGAAGAAGTCGGGAGCCGGCGACGGCTGCGCCGCCCACGTGCGCTCGCGAGCCAGGCGCGCGTGGTCTTCCGCGACGCTGAGTACCTGGCGATACCACGTGATCGGCCGCTGGCCCAGAGCCTGCGGGTTGCCGATGTTGCACCAGATCACGTGCCGGCCCGCGGCAGCCATGGCGGCCGCGCGAGCGGGTATCGCACCGCGCACCGCGTATTCCATAGCCAGGATGTCGCGGTTGACGACGACAGGGGTTCGTTCGGACGGGGACGTCGAAGGATCGATCATGCGGCCTCGAGATGGAGTGGACGTGACTCCCGGGAAGGCTACACGGCGTGCGCGCTCGAAGCGAAGCACATTTCGTTGCGACAGGGTGTCCAAAATGATAAGGTGCGCGGGTTGTACGGATTGCGCGGGTCCCGAAACGGCGGTCTGATCCCCCCATCGTGGGGCGGAGGCCTAGGTCGCCCGAATTGCGCCGGAACTGCCATGCGCCACTTGCTCTCGCCCCGGTTTCAATGGGCGAGGATGACGCGGTCGCTGTTTGGGCCGTGGTCCTTGCCATGCGTCATCGGTCAAGCGGGCATGCGACGAGCGAACCTCGTGATCGCGCTCGTCGCCCTGTCCGCGTCGTTCGTGCTATCCGTGGATCGCCGCCACGCGGCGAGCCCACTCGCCGCGGCCCCGGAGGCCGGCATCGCGCTGGTGCCGGACGTCGTGCTGTATGGCCCCGCGGAGAATACCTACCTCGCCGTGCGCGCGGTGGCCGACGTCAACGCTGACGGCGCGGCCGACGCGCTGCTCGACTACGCCGTCCGGCTGCGCGGCGTCCAGCAGGATCGGCAAGACATCCTGTTCGGGCGCGCCGATTGGCCGGCGGAGCCGGTCGGTCTAGGCGACATCGAGGGGATGGAGTCGCTCGGCCTGCCGACCATCGGCAACGACATGAGCAGCCGCGACGGAGCATCGTTCTACGGCTTCCGCGCCTTCTTCGACGCCGATGGAGACGGGATCGAAGACTTGGCGGCCTTCGAACAGACCCGAAGCGCATCGGAAGTGCGCAAGGAAGAGATCAAGGTCTATCTCGGTGGCTCGGATTGGTCGACGCCCGACATCAAACGTGTCCGGGGCGCGTTCTCGATCACGCAGGACCAGGTTCCCCAAGAGCCGCATCTGGCCGAACGGAACCCGATGGCGGAGCAGGTCCTTGCCGGCGACTTCGACGGCGACGGCGACCAAGACATCGCCATCGTGTCGTGCCACGTGGAGCGCGGGCAGGAGTTCGAAGAAGGCCAAACCGGCACCCTGCGCCTCTACCTGTCCCCCGAGGACGGCCCGGAAAATATCAGCCTTCGCGGCGGTGCCGCGCACGTCGTGCTCACGGGGGAGGCGGGGCTAGCCATGGGCTGCTTCCAGGCCTTCGCGGGCGACTTTGACGGTGACGGCGTCGATGACGTCCTCGTGACGGGTTCCGACCTGACCCAATTCGGAGGCAGCTACGCCGCCCTCTTACGTGGCCGCGATGATTGGCCGTCCAAGGCCGACGTAGCCGACGCGGCCGATATGCGCTTCACTCACGACGTGGAGCGCGGCGGCGTGCGCGCCGTCGACGCCCGCGACCTCGACGGCGACGGTGCGCTCGAAGCGGTCTTCGAATACGGTGTGGGCCACCAGATCGCGGGCTACTGCGCTTGGTCCGCCGCTCTTTCGATGCCGGCAAACGCGTCCGCCGCCGCCTGCCCGCTGCGCTTCGTCGACGAGATGTACTACGCCGCCGGAGACCTGGACGCGGACGGCACGCTCGATCTGGTCTTCGAGCTGCCCCACCGCGCGGGGGACGAGGTCCCGTATCGCTACGCGGCGCTGCGCGGCCCCATCGTCGGGGACACGGTCGCCGTGGGTGACAAGAAGGGCTCGACGTTGGGCGACGCCGTGTTCGAGGTGCCCCTGGAGCACGACCAGGCCGAATGGTTCGTCCACGACATGAACGGCGATGGCGTCGACGATGTAGTCCTTTCGCGGGACGCGGCCAGCAGTCCAGACGGCGACGAGTTCGCCGGCCGCGTCGAGCTCGTCTTCGGCCCGCTTCTGCCTCCGGCGACATTGCCCTCACCGACGCCGACAGCGGGCGTTGAGGCAACAGCGACCCCCAATGCGCCGACTCCGTCGCCGACCGCGACGCCGCAAACGCCGATCGCTACCGAGATTCCGGGGAATCCTCCCGTAGCGATCTACCTGCCCCTAGGCCTGCGCAATCACGCGCTGAGCGCCGACTAACTGCGCCGACAGCATCCGTGCGGCGTCCTCCAGACCCTGCGCGGCAACGGGAAACCGAGGGAGGAGTACTCGTATGACCGGTACGACACGTCGCTTTCTATCCGCCATGGTGGCCGGCCTGTTCCTGGCCGCCGTCGCCTTCGTTTTGGGCATAGCAACGCCCACTTCCAGTACCGTCGAGGCCCGACCCGAAGCGCAGGGCAACTCGCGCGATGCGGGCTGTCAGGGCTATGCCGACACCGCGATAACCGACACGGAGATCGCATGCGCGCAGCGCGTGATGGTGGAGGCCGTGCCGCAATGCCCAGTCTGCCCAGGCGGGCTGAACATCGTCTTCATTCAGGTCAACAAGGCCTTCCAGGCCGATTGGATGGTGCAGGAGTCCGTCAACGCGTTCCAGGAGATCGAGCGCATCAAGGGCATGGATGTCCGCGTCGCCGTCATCAGCTACGACAGCAACACGGTCAAGGTCGAGACCCGCATGACGGACCGATTGTCCACGGCGCGGTCCGCGCTGCGGCGACCTGTATTCGGCCACGATCCGCATGGTGACTTCGAAGGTGCGGCGCGCGCGGCACTCAAGGAACTGGAGACGGAGCGCCGCAAGCATGCGGAAGAGCCTTGCGAGATGGTGATCTTCTTCGCCAGCACGAAGAGCATCTTTGTCGAGGACGAGCGCAACATGTTGAGCGCGGCGCGCATGATCACGCGCGACGACATTACGCTGATCGCCGGCTGCCCGGAGACGAACGCCGACTATTGCCAAGCCACCAAGAAGATGCCCGACCCACGGCGCTACTACTCCGAAGCGCACGACAACCGGATGCGCAACTACGTGCGCTATGAGGTTCAGGCCTTCCAAGACGACATCGGGCTGCGCGAGATGAGCCTGACACAAGTCCTGCCGCCCGAGCTTACGATCGTCGACGGATCCCTGGACCCCGCGCCTTCCGAGGTGGATGGCGGCGAGGGGATGTCGACGACGCTCCGCTGGCTGTGGGAAGACATCGAGGCGGGAGAATCCGTCGCGATCTCCTACGAGGTGCGCGCGGAACCGCTGGGCGTCTACGAGATTCAGGGCGGGATGCAGGTCACCGACAGCGGCCGCAAGGTTCAAGAGTCGGAGCTGGATCCCACGACGATCACGCTCACGGTGCCGTGTTTCACGCCGCCACCGCCATCCGCAACCCCAACGCCTGTCCCAACCGACACGCCGGAGCCGACGCCGACCAACACATCGACGCCGACGCCAACACCGACCCCGACGCCGGGCCCCATCTACATCCCGATGATCATGAACGAAGAGTGCGTGCCCGAGTCAGTCTACGCCGACGTCGTGCTGGTGCTCGACATGTCGACCTCCATGTATCGCGAGACGCGCAGCGGTGTGAAGCTCGACGACGCGCTTCGGGCGGCCGGTCAGTTCATCGACCAGCTCGACTTGGAGGGCGGCGATCTGGGTCGCGATCAAGTCGGCATCGTCGGCTTCAACGACACGGCCTGGACGGCCTTCCCGATGGGCCATGACCGCGCGGCAGCCAACGCCGGGCTTGAGAGCCTCGTGGACGGTGTGGCGCAGGGTACGCGGCTGGACCTCGCGTTGCAGCAGGGTCAGGCCGTGCTGGACGCCGGCCCGCGCATCGCGGACAACGCCGGGGTGATGATCCTGCTCACGGACGGCTTGCCCAACCGGGTGCCCTTTGGCGATGGTAGCGCGCATCCCGAGTGTCCGAATCAGGAATGCACGGTGCTGAAGTTCGCAACGGCGGCCAAGGAGGCCGACACGCGCGTCTTCACGATCGGTCTGGGTCTACCGGACGATCTGCTGATGTCGTTGCTCTCCGACGCGGCTACGGAGTCCACGGACTTCTTCTTCGCGCCGGACGGCGAGGATCTGCAAGCCATCTACCGCCAGATCGCGGGCAAGATCGTGGAGTGCCCGAAGATCCCAAGGGACTAGCACTGTGTTCGCGACGGGGCGGGAGCGCGTCCCGTCGCGATGACACAGGGCAGGGTCGAAGAGCGCTCGAACAGCGCTCATGACCTGCGCGAGAAGACAGAGCGGCGACGGCGTGTCCGTCGCCGCTCTGGCGCTACTGCGGGGCGAAGAATTGGGTCGCCAACGTAGGTCGGTCGATCCCTTAGGAGGCGTCTACGGTCCCCGCGAATTCGAACTTCGTCTCGTCGATCTCGTAGCAGGCGCAGATCGCGCCGATGGTGGCGACGAGACGCTCGAATAGGGCCTGCGTGACCACACCCGTGCGCAGGAAGCGCGCCTCGAACCAGGTGCTCTTCATGAGCCAGCTGAGGGGATCGGGGATGCGGCTGAGGCCGAGGTACTGGACCTCGTAGGCATGGCGGGTCAGCTGGTGGTAGATCGCGCCGGTGCCTTGCTCGGGCGCCTGCCAGGCGACGTTGTTGCGCACGTAGGTGTCCATCTCGTGCGGGTGCAGGAAGCGCCGGGCAAGCAGGTTGGCCTCGTAATCCTCGATGCGGACGTTCATGCGTTTGAGCAAGGCCTTGCCGAAGCTGCCGTGCTTGGCCTTCATCTCGGCCGCCTCGTCCGCGGCCTGGCGCTGCACGGCCTCCGGCGCGGTGTCGTAGATCGACTCGAGCAGTGCCACCAGGTCCGCGCGCGCGGCGTCGCGTTCGGCTTCGCGATGGGCCGGCACCGGAATCCAGCCCGACTCTGCGGCCAGGTGACCCCATTCATGAATCGTGCGCGCCGCGAGCATGAAGCGCTCATAGGGCGGTGAAGGTTGCCACAGCCGCCCTTCGTTCTCGCCGGGCCCGATGTGGTAAGCGATGAGCTTGCGCTGCTTGTGGATGTAGCTCAGCCCGCCTTCGGTGATATACGACGCCGGATCGACAAGCTCATCGGGCGCCGTGAGCGCGCCCAGAAAGCGGCGGGAGCACCGGGCGACCACCTCGAGATCGGCCAGGATGCCGTCCTCGCCGGAGGCCGTTGCGCCGGCAAGCGCGTCGCGCACGGCCTGCGTGTCCTCCGGCGCGGCGGGATCCCACAGCGTGGACCACTCCTCGCCCGTGACGAGCAGCGGCGGCCGCGTCTCGGCCAGCCACGCGACGATCCTCGATCCGGCCGAGCGCTCGGGTGCCGGCGTCTGGCTGAACTCGGTCGCGTCGCCGGAATCGATCCGCGAAACCGGTCGCAAGCCCGTTTCGGCACGCGCGTCCGACTTCGCGCCAGAGTCGGTGGCCGCTCCCGGCCCCATCCCGACATCGCTCTCCGCATCCGTTCCCGCTCCCGGAGCTCCATGCACAGCCCGGTGGCGCTCGAAGCAGTCGGATGCGGCCGCGAGCCAAACCGCCTGGAGTGCCTCGAGCGGCGCGTGGTCCTCCGGTGTGAGAATGAGGCCGGTGCCGGGCAATACACCGGCCTGCTCCAACTCGCCCTCCGGTAGGCGAAGCTCGACGTGATGCAGCGTGCGTACCCACGGCAGGGCGTCGGCCAGCGCGTGAAAGGCCGGGGCATCCGGCCGAACGCAGCGTCGGCAGCCTGCCTCAAAGTCGGCCAGTGCCGCTTCGTCTAGGCTGAGGAAATAGCTCAAGTTCGTCACGAGCACCGGTTCGAGCTCTTGCATGAGCGCCATGCGCTCGACGTGCAGGAAGTGGTACGCGCCCAGCTCAACCGAGGACGTTTCGGGGTCGAAGTCCGACGCGTAGAGCAGCCACGAGTTGCGGTGAAAGGGCTGGAAGTACGGCCGAATGACATCGGGCGCCGTGACCACGCACACGTGCTGCACGCGTGGCGGAAACCAGTACTGGGGCGATGCGCTCGCCAGCGCAGTCGCCCGCTCCCAATAGGTCGCGAAGGCCGCATCGAAGCGCTCCACCCACGCTGCGTCGACGATCCCCTGCGCCTGAAGCGCAGCGGCGAGATCCGCGTCCATTCCGGTCGGCGTGAGCGCCTCGATCGGGATCGTAAAGACGCCGTCCTGCGATACGTAGTAGTCGTAGAGGTCTGTGTTCATGCCGGCCATTCTAGTACAGCGGCGACGACAGCACAGACGACGACCGCTCCCTTGATGGCACTCCTCTTGCTCTCCGGCCACACCCCCCTTCGTTCGGCGGGCCCTTCTTTCATCAGCGGCCCGCAATCCCTTTGAGGAGCTTGTTTTTATGTATGCTGTGGAAGACCAAACGCGCACCAACGACGATCCGCGCTGGCAGGCCTACGAGACGCGGCATAAAGACGCCTTCGGCTACGACAAAGTGCGCTTCGGCGTGCGCGAGGAATATCCGGACGGTTCAACCGGCAACATCCACAACGAGACCTTCGAGACCCGTGACGAGGCCGAGATCATGGCCGCCCGGTTCCACCTCAACAGCCGCAAGGGCAAGACCTACGACAACGTGCTCAAGGAGTGGCGTTGATCGTGCGAGGCCGTTAGCCTTTTCCTCGCGCGCCCGCCACAGATAACACCCTGAGCACGAAGACCCGCGTCACCACCCCCTCGGTGACGCGGGTCCTTTCTTTGTCGATTCCACGATCGCGCAACGTGCGTCCCGGGTGCGCCCCCCGTGCGCCGCGCTTGCGCTCTCGTGGATCGTACGCGCCCTCAGTCTTCGTACTGGTCGTGCCTTCGCACCCACGCTTGCATCCACGGCAGTCCTTCCTCGTCCCTACCCTTTGGGGCGAGGTCGATGTAGTGGTAGGCACCGTTGAGTTCGTCCAAGCCGCGCGAGTAGCAGGAATACGTGCGGTAGATGGCACCGTCCTCGTCGCGGTAGAAGACGCTTACGCCAGGCGCCTCGCCGCTTGCACCTTCGGCCGGCCGAAAATTGTAGGACCAGCCTGCCGCGGGTTTGGCTTTCGGCGGGAAGGAGACGTCGAAGTCGACGTTGAAGTCGCTTTCGAACGCGGATGCCCACGGGAAGGTCCACCCCATCCGCTGCTTGTAGGCGGCAATCGTCGCCAGCGGGGCCCGTGAAATCGCCGTCAGCGTGATGTCGCGGTGGGCCAAGTGCACGTCGATTCCCTCGAAGTTGTCCGCCCAGAAGGAGCAGCTGGGGCAGCCCTCCTCCTCGTCTGGGCCGAGCATGAAGTGGTACACCACCAGCTGGCTGCGACCGTCGAAGAGCTCGCCGAGCGAGCGCGGGCCGTCTTCGGTTTCGAACACGTAGTCCTTCTCGACACGCACCCATGGCAAGGCTCGCCGCTCTGCGTTGAACGCGTCCCGCTTGCGGGTGAACTCCTTCTCCTTGACGAGAAAGGCACGCCGGGCGGCGAGCCACTCGTCCTGAGAAACGACGGGATGGGACGGCATGAGCGCTCTCCTCGATGCGGGGTATATGGGTGGACGGGGATGATCGCAGTACAGGAACGGGGCTTTGGGCGCTACGTCTCGTCCAGCCCCTTGCGCCACAACCATACGTCGGTGGTGAACGTGCCGTTCACGGGGGCGCCCGGTACCGCGCTCGCGGCGTCGAGCGTCAGCGCGCCATCCCACAGCAACGCGGGAAAGATCCAGCGCGGATCCGATGGTTGGCGGTATGCCCAGCCGAACGCGGTGTCCCCGTCGAGCGCCACCGAACCGGGACCGAAGCGCTCACGCGCCACAAAGACAAAGAGTTGCATACGCCGGCCGCGCGCGAAAAACTCCGTGTCGCGGCTGAATGCCCCGTTGATCACCAACGTTGGGTAGCGCGGCCACGTGCGAAACGCTCCGTCCGTCGCGGCGATTCCCACGTCTTCGAGCGGGGTTTCCACGCCGTCCAGGTCGGTGAAGGTGAGGCTGATATTGCGCCCCGAAGCGCCGCCGTACACAGCCGCGAACGTCGCCTGCAAGGTGCCGATCGACCAACGACAGGGCGCGATCGAAGGCGGATCGTCCCAGTCGGCCCCGCCGCGGCGCAGTTCACGTACGATGCGCGCGCGCCGTGCGCGGACGAACGTGCGCAGCACGACCAGGTCCGTCGAATGCGCCTCCCGCTGCCCGGCCGGCACGCCGGATTGCACGAGCGCCGCCATCCGGTTGATCGACGCGATCAAAGCGTCCTCGTCCCACACTTCCGCCAGCAGCAACTCCATGGTTGCCACATAGCGTGCCCGCCCTTGGGGATGAAGGTACAGGCGCCGCGCCAGATGAGCCCGCGCGCTGACCGACGCAGGGCTGCCCTGCCCGCTGATCTCATGCCGGCGCAGGCTGCCGTCGACGCCCCACGGGATGAAGTGGAAGCGCTCGCTTTCCGGGTCCTGGTAGACGTAATAGTTGTTGCGGTTGTTGGCGTAGGCGTCCCAATGTCCGACCAGCGCCTCCATCGCCCAGAATCGGTAGAACGATTCGAGATCCACCAACGGTTCAAGCCGGGCCATGAGCTCGACGTCCGGCGCGTCCAGGGCGGCTACCAGCGCGGCGATGTCGGCCCGGTCGTCGCGTTCGGCGTTCGTCTTCTGCTCGAAGCTGACGGCCCAATCCGCGCGGAAGTCGGCGCGCGTGCCTTCGTACAGGGTGCCGCCGTCGTCCGAGAAGTGGCGGGCGAGGAAGGGCTTCTTGATGCTCTCCAGATGGACGTACACGCCGTAGGACCTGCCGTTGACCCGCACGGAAGCAAAGTTGCAGCGCGGCGCGACGACGCCTGCCGCCCGAAAGAGATCGTAGACGAGGCATTGACGCACGAGGCCCGGGTCCACGTTGGCGTTGTTGAGCGTCATGCGCCGCATGCCGAACATGCGCTGCGCCGGCAGGTCCCGGTCGAACTTGATCTTGAGCGACGGTTTGTCGGCAACCACGGAGCCGAGGAAGCCCTTCTTGCGCACCGCGACGTTCGAAAGGCGAAGCCCGTCCACCGAGACCGTCGCCGTGTACCAGGTGTAGGGGTGCTCTACCGGTGCGGTCGCACATTCTTCCGCGCCGAAGATGTCGCGCATGGTGCGCGTCTCGTGGCGCAGCCGCTCCCAGTCATCGGCCGGCAACGTGATGCGCACGTCACGCAGAGCGTCGCGCGCGAAGAGAGCGTCGCTCTCCTCCACCACGGGCGTCGCCGCCAACGTGACGGTGGCTGTGGCGATTCGCGGCGTCGGGTCTGGGCGGGTTGCGTCCCGCGTTGGGGCGGGACGCGGATGCGCGAGCGGTCGCTCGCCGCGCATCGCCAGCGGCAGATGGATCGGCACGGGCAGGGGTTCGGGTCCAGGAATTGGCGTGGCGGGCGGCGAGGCGGAGGGCCGAATCGTGGGCGTGGAAGAGGGCGTGGCGGTCGAGCCGCCGGTCGTGGGCGTCGACGTAGGCGTCGCTGTCGCTGTCGACGGCGATGTCGCCATCCCCGTCGCTTGCCCCGTCGCGACCCCAGTCGCCGTGGGCTCGCCGGTTCCGTCCGCCCTCGCACGTACGCCGAGCAGGCCGAGCCCGGTGGCCGCGACCCATGCGCCGCCCGCGCCATCCGCCGCGATACCCCAGGCGCGTTGGGCCGTCGGAAGCCGCGCCTGCTCGCTCGGGACGCCCGAGTCATCGAGCGCGGCGAGCACGACGCTGCCAGGGTCGGCGGGGCCGCCGCCGGCCGCCGTCGCAAGCCACGCGGCATGGAGTCCCGCGTCCCACGCGACGCCGTACACGGCCTGACCCGTCGTCATCGCCCCGAGCCGGCGGATGTTGGATGGGTCCGCGATGTCGAGGACGATCAGCCCGCCCTCGTTGTCGGCCACCAACGCGCGCTGGTGCTCGCCGTCGAGATCGATGCCGTAGGCGCGCACGTCCGTGGGCGCCGACCCGATCTCGCGCAGGGCGCGCGGATCGCTCGCGTCAACGATGCGCACGCCGCCCGTTGCATCCGCCACGTAGAGCCGGTTGCCGCGCACCGCGATTTCTCCCGCCCAGCCCGGCGTGTCCAGCCGGCCAACCTGGACCGGAGAGACAGGGTCGGAGGCGTCGAACACGAGCAGCCCGTGCTCGGGATCGCCCGCGTCGAAGACCGCGGCGGCCCAGTCGCCCGTGACCACGTAGGGCCCATCGTCCCTGTCGGCGAGCAACGCGACCGCGTGCGCGTTGGCGCGGGTCGGTGCGCCGCCGAGTCGTACGGGCTTCGCTGGGTCGCGGACGTCGAATATCTCGAGTCCGGCCGACCATGCGGCCACGTAGAGCAGCCCATCGTCCGAAACGGCGACGTCATAGGCCGCACCAAGCGTCGGGGTGGTGGAAAGTAGGCGCGGCGCCGCGGTGTCGCCGATGTCGACGATGTGGACACCGCGCGCGTGGGCTGGGATGTACGCGAGGTCGCCCACGACCGTGATCGCGAGGGCCGGCTGCGCGGAGGGCAGCGCCGCGCCTTGCTCGAGCACGCGGTCGGCACGGGCGGCCGGTGCGCGGGCAATCGCGAGCAGGGCGGACACGATGATCGCGCATCGAATCTGGGCGGGAAGACGGCGCATGGGGGAGACCTCGTGATGGGGATGGCGCCACGTCGCGTGGCCGCGGGTCCTTGGCGCTTCGCGCGGCGGTGTTTTGGCGGCGATGCTTGGCGACGTGCCGATCTCCGCCGCGATGGCGTGCCCACCCACCAAGGGTAACACGTGTACTCGCGCCTACTCGACGCCTCCGCCCGGGGTTCCGGCGTTCGCAGGGGCCTCTACTTCACGCGAGCGCATCCTGCACTCGCGGCAACGTAGGGAGTGGGATACGCTGGCCGGGCTCGATTCGACGTGTTCATGAGACGGAGTCCCCCATGGCCCTTGCACGCGAAGCACCGAACATCCGCCCGGCCTTTCCGCCCTGGCTCCTACTTCTCGCAGTCGTGACCGTGACGATCTTCGCCGCGCGTCCCGACACCTCGCGCGCCCAGGACGAGCCCGAGCGGACGCCGTGCGAGCTGGTGCCCAACAAGTGGGCCGCGCCGGGCGTGATCCTGCTCGGGGAGCAGGTCACGGTGACCCTCACGACCACGACGGAGTGTCCTGAAGCGCGGGTGCCGCTGCGCATCGTGCTGGCTCTGGACTCCTCGAACTCGATGCGCAACAACAACAAGCTGCGCGATGCCCAAACGGCCGCACGCGACTTCGTTCAGCGCATCGACTTCTCGTACAGCAAGGTCGGCGTGGTCGCGTTCTCGGATCGTGGCTACGTCATGCACGAGATCACGGACAATCGGGCGCGCGTCATCGGCGCCATCAACGACCTCGGCTTCGTGTTCGGCACGGACATCGAGGGCGGGTTGGCCGAATCCCTGCGGCTGCTCCAAAAGGAACGCCGCGCCCACCCGCCTGCCGCGGGCGAGCCGACACCCGTCGAGGTCGTGATCCTGCTCTCGGACGGCAAGCCCTTCCCGCGCGATCGACACGGGCGGTCCGAGGCCAACCAGCTCAAGAGCCAGGGCGTCCACGTCTTCACGATCTGCGTGGGCACCGACTGCGACCCTGCCCTGATGCGTTCCCTGGCCAGCGAGCGTCAGTACTACTTCAATGTCCGCAACGCGGGACGGCTCACCGCAACGTTTCAAGAGATCGCCGACCAGCTCCTCGCGGTGGAGCTGGTCGCCCTGCGCATCGACGACACGCTGCCTGCGAACATGACCTACGTTGCAGGCTCCGCCGACCCACCGCCCGACGAGATCGACGATACCGGTGCGTTGCGGGTGCTGCGCTGGGAGTGGGACGCGGACGCCATTCCGACAGTGGGTGTGACCCTCACGTACCGCGTCGCGCCGCAGGATGTCGGGCTGTGGCCGACGAACGTCGAGGCGGAGGCCACGTATCGCGATGACGCGGAGCGCATCGGCGCCGCGCTCTTTCCGGTGCCGCGCGTGCTCGTGCTCGCGCCGCGCGAGATCGCCACCGCCACACCGACGCCCGACGTCCCGCCCACGGCCACTCCAACCGCGACCCCGACCGCGACGGCGGTCCCAAGCCCGACGCCGACGCCCGGCGCCATCTACCTCCCGGTGCTGTTGCGCGAACACTGCGATCCCACGCGCCGTTCCGCCGACGTGGTGCTCGTGCTCGACATATCCAGCAGCATGGACGTCCCGACGCGACCCGGCGGCATGACGAAGCATCGCGCCGCGCGGATGGCGGCGCGCGCCTTCCTCGATGTGGCAGGCGGCAGGCGCGACCAGGTGGCCATCGTCGTCTTCGACGCCGATGCGCGGCTGTTGCGCCCGCTCGGCGAGGACCGCGAAGACGCGCGCCGCGTCGTCGACGCGTTGCCGCACGGGGAGGGCACGGACATCGCGGCCGGCCTGCGCGTGGGCCTCGCGGAGCTGCGTAGCACGCGACGCCGCACGGACAACACGGCGAGCCTGATCGTGCTGACCGACGGCCGCCCCACCCGCGGCCTCGCGTCCGACGTGACGCGCGAGGGCGAGCGCGCGCGAGACGCGGGCGTCACGGTCTTCGCCGTCGGTCTCGGCGAGGACGTGGACCCCGCCTTGCTCCGCCGCGTGGCCGGCGGCGTCGCCCGCTACTTCGGTGCGCCGCGTGCCGAAGACCTGGCGGCGATCTACCAGCGGATCGCCACGATCGTGCCGTGCCCGACCGGGCGGCACGACTGGAGCCGCGGTTGGCCGTAGGCACGGCGGGTGCGAATGTCGAAGTGGACGGCTACGAGTAGGGGGAGCGACCGTTCCTGTTCCAGCGAGCTTTGCGCAGCCACCCTGTTGCCGCAGTCACCCTGTTGCCCCGCCGACCTTGCGCCGCGTCGCCGTGCGTTCCATAGTCCCGAGCGCCGAGTCCGGACGGCGCCGATTGCAACTCCCCACTCCGGTCCCCAAGGAGGATGGCCCCATGACCTCGCCCCATCGATGGCACCCGCGTGCGACGCGCGTTCTGGTCGCGTTGGCGTTCGTGTCGATCGGCGCATCCGCGGCCATCGTCCATGAGCCGGCGCCGCCACTGGCCGTCGCGCAGCCGGCCGAGTGCCCCCGCCGCGTGATCACGCCGCTGGGCGAGGGCTTCTTCACGGACGTGTCCGACGCGAGCGGCATCCGCGCCGGCAACTTCGCGCCCGAGCCGCCGGCCAACATCGTAATCAACGACCACAGCCGGCTGGCCTTCGCGGACCTGGACGGGGACGGCTGGGACGACATCGTGGCGCACGATCTCTATCCGAACCCCAATGCCGGGTTGCCCTACACCCACGTTGTCCTGCGCAACAAAGGGGACGGCACGTACGAAGACGTGGCCGAATCCAGCGGTCTGCGCGACGTCCAGGCCGGCTTCTTCCTCTTCGGCGACATCGACAACGACGGCGACCAGGACGTATTCGCCGGCCTCGACTACCCGATCCCGCAGGCGACGAACCGCCATCGCATCCTGCTCAATGACGGCGAGGGGCACTTCACCGAGCTGCCCAACGCGGGCGTGAACATCCCCTTCCGCGATCAAAACGGCAACATCATTCACGCCACGGGCAACGCGGTCTTCCTCGACGTGGACGGCGACGCCAACCTGGACTTATTCCTGGGCAACGGACACACGATCGCCGGGCTGCCCGACCAGCTCTTCATGGGCGGCGGCGACGGCACCTTCGTCGCGGCCCAGGAACGGCTCCCCAACGGCCCCCAGCGCGCTTCGAACGGCTCCACAACCTGCGATATCGACGGCGATGGCGACACGGACATCGTGGTCAGCGTATACGGCGTGAGCGTCGAGCACGGCCACAACGTGCTCTGGGAGAACGACGGCGCCGGCAATTTCGAAAACACGGCGCGCGCTTGGGGCTGGGAGAGCCTGGCGACGGGCAACTACTTCCTCTCCACGACCGGCTTCGGCCGCAACCCGGAAGGCGTGTCGCCGGCAGATCAGGTGGCGGGCAACGGTTTTGGTCACGTGTGTACAGACATCAACAACGACGGCCGGATGGACATCTACCAGACCAACATCTCGCACCCGGTGGACACCGACTACAACCGCAAGTGGTCCGACCCCTCCGTGCTCCTGCTCAACCGCGGCGCGGACGCATCGCCGCCGCTGGAGAACGTCTGGCTGGACGCCGGCCTGCCCTTCAACGAGGGCGATGTCGACGGCGGCGCGGTCGACTTCGACAACGACGGCTACGTGGACCTCTCCATGTCGCGCGACAGGAAGTACGAGCCGAACTACACGGATCCGCAGCAGAAGTCCTGGTTCGGTCTGATGCACCAACAACCAGACGGCACCTTCGAGAGCGTCGGCCTCGTCAGCGGCATCAACGACCAGACCAACGATCCGCCCGAGCTCAACCGCATGAAGGCCGCCCAGAACCACGTGTGGTCCGACGTCGATCACGACGGCGACGTCGACCTGCTGGTCGGCGGGCGCACGGGCGGCAAGACCGGCCGTCCCAACTTCCTCTTCCAAAACGAGATCGGCAGCCAAAACGACTGGCTCGCGCTGCGCCTACACGGCGACGGTGACACCATCAACCGCGACGCCATCGGCGCACGCGCCGCACTGGAGTTCACGGACCGAACACTGACCCGCGAGGTCACGTCCAGCCGCGGCATGTACAACTCGATGGACACCCGCACGCTGCACTTCGGTCTGGGCGACCTAGGCTGCGACTTCACGCTGCGCGTCCGCTGGCCGGACGGTACGGAACAGACCTTCGACGCTGAGCAGGTCGGCCGCAACCGCTACCTATCGATGACCTACGGCGAGAGCGCGCTCGTGGCGGAGCCGAGCGAGCCCGGCGATCCGGGCGATCCCACGCCGACGCGCGAAGCAACGGAGGCGCCCGACGAGCCGACGGCCACACCGGCCCCACCGACGAACTTGCCGCCGACGGACGAGCCACCGGGTACGGATGACTTCGCGATCCATTTGCCGCGGGTGATTCGGGAGTAGGGGCGCGGGCTCTTAGCGTTCGCGCGTGACCTCAAGACCCGCGAACGACATGGGACAGGCATCGCGAGCCCGCGGGAGGCCAACCATGTCTATGGATCCGAACCAGCAACACACGTCGGCGACGCACCCGATCGAGCCGCGCCCCCTCACGCGCCGGCGCTTCCTCGCCGGCGCCGCGGGGCTGCAAGTCGGCGTCCTGCTTTCGCGTCTCGAGCCCGCAACGTGGCGCATCGGGCGTCCGGGCGACGGAGCCGTCGCGGCCACCGAGTCCGCGCTCCAGCAGGCGGGCGACGCGCTCGGTACCTTCGTGCGCGTGGATCCGGCGGGCGTGTGCACGGTCATCGTGCCCAAGCCGGAGATCGGGCAGGGCGTGCGCACTTCGCTTGCCATGCTTGTGGCGGAGGAGCTCGAGGTCGACTGGGAAGACGTGCGCGTCGAGCAGGCGCCGGCGGGCGATCAATATGGTGGCCAGACGTCCTCGGGCAGCGGCAGCGTGCGCCAGACGTGGGAGCCGCTGCGCACCGCGGGCGCGACGGCGCGTACGATGCTCGTCGCCGCGGCGGCCGCGCGCTGGGGCGTGGACGCCGGCGCATGCACTGCCGCACTCGGCGTTGTGCGCCACGCGGCCAGCGGGCGCTCGCTCGGCTACGGCGCGTTGGCCGAGGAGGCGTCTCAGCTGCCGATTCCGGCAACCTCGTCCATCCGCCTCAAACCGCGCTCGGAATGGACCATCATCGGGCAGTCTAAGGCGCGCGTCGACAACCCCGATGTGGTGCGCGGCAGCGCGACCTTCGGCATGGACGTGCGCCTGCCCGGCATGCGCTTTGCGGTTGTGGCGCGCCCGCCCGCCTTCGACGCGCGGCTGGAGGACTACGACGAGACGGCGGCCCGCGCCGTGCCCGGCGTCATCGACGTGCGGCCGGTGTCCAGCGGCATGGCCGTGGTGGCCACCTCGACGTGGGCCGCAATCCAAGGCCGCGTCGCGCTCGACGCGCGTTGGAGCGCCGGCCCGCACGCGGACCTGGACGATGCGTCCA
>JAJCYU010000305.1 GCA_029262755.1 Anaerolineae bacterium | reverse complement strand
TCAGCGTCTACCTGCCTCGCGTGGAAGCCCGGTCCGGCGCAGTCGTGACGCCTCCTCCGCCCTCACCGGCCCGTGCGGCGACGGAGACGATCGTTGTTGCCGAGGACGACGAACAGGTGCGGCAACTGGTCGTCAACGTGCTGTCTGAGCGGGGGTACACCGTGCTCAGTGGAGAGACTTACGAGACGACGATTGCTGCCGTGACCGCACATGCCGGACGCATCCACCTGCTCGTCACCGACGTCGTGATGCCCGACGTGACCGGGCCCGAGTGCGCGGCTCGCATCCGATCGATCCAACCGGACGCCCGCGTGCTATTCATGTCGGGCTACACGGCCGACGTGATCGGCCGTCACGGCGTCCTCGAACCCGGCGTCGCGTTCCTGCAGAAGCCGTTCACTCCCGAGGAGCTCCTCGTCAGGGTTCGTGCCGCGCTCGACGGGCCGGTCGCCACGTGAGTTGAGCGTTCGCGGAGCGGCTGCGCGCTGGACGTGTGGAGAAGTATCATCCCGATCCAGGCACCGATTGCCGGGGTAGCCCCGACAGTCCGTGCCCGACCCCGCTGCTCACAACGTGCCCGACCCCGCTGCCAGCGGTTCCGCAATCCCGTAGGTGATCGGCGCTGAGACCCGCGCCGTTGCGGGGTTTGTCCACTCTGCCGTCGGTCGAGCAGTTTCGCATTCGAGTTAGTGTTGAAGGTCGCCCGCAATACGGTCGATATACATTATCGATCATGACGCGTTATCCTCTGTCGATGAGCCCTGACTTCTCACGCAGCGCCATGTCGCCGCACGAGCGCGAGTTGCGCTCACGCGCGGTCCAAATCCTCTCGGGCGCGGGCCTCCTGCACGGCTCCTGGATCGAGCGCCAGCGCGGCTGTGGGCGCAAGACCTGTCATTGCGCCCAGCCGGGCGATCCGCGGCATCACTCCACGTACGTCTACCGACAGCATCAGGGCAAGCTGCGACAGCTCTACGTCTCCAAGGCGCAGCGCGAGACGACGCGGCGCTGGCTCGATCAAGACTCCGAATTGCGCGACATCCTCGAGGAACTCTGGGAGATCCACTGGCAGCGGGTGCGGGCCGGCGAGGCCAAGGACTGACGCTGCTCGGACGCGTGCTCGGCTACATGGAGAGGCGGCTGGGCACCGTCGTCGCCGCGCTCGGCGCCGTCGGTGACACTCGCCCACGGCCGCGCATCGTCACCTCGCGCGTGGTGGGTGCACTTTTCACCATGCACCTGGCGCGCGTCGGCAGTCTCAACGCCCTGGAACAGACGGGCCGGACTGCGCGCTGGCGACGTCTCGTCGGCGGCCCGCTGCCGAGCGCCGACACGCAGGGCCGCGTGGCCGCGGGGCTAGACATCACGCAGATCCGCGCGGCGCACCACGCGCTCTACACGCGGCTCAAGCGCAACAAGGCGCTGCCCGCGCCGTGGCACGGACTCGTGCCCTTGGTGCTCGACGGACACGAGAGCACGGCGAGCTACCGCCGCTGCTGTGTGGGCTGCCTCAAGCGCACCGTGAAGACGGCCGCCGGTGAGCGCACGCAGTACTACCACCGCTACGTGGCATGCGCGCTCGGCGGCGACGACCACCATCACCTGCTCGACGCCGAGGACCTCCGCGACGGTGAGAACGAGGTCGCCGCCGCACTGCGCCTGCTCCGACGCGTCGTGGCCGCCTACCCGCGCGCCTTCGACGTCGTCTTGGCCGACGCTTTCTATGCGCAGGCGCCCTTCTTCCACGCGGTGCTCGCCATGGGCAAGGACGTGCTCGTGGTCCTCAAGCAGGAAGAACGCGAGCTCCACCGGGACGCACAGGCGCTCTGCGACATGCAGTCCCCACAGATCTTCCGCCGCAAGGACGGCAAGGTGCACGTCGCGTGCTGGGACATCGAGGATCTGACCTCGTGGTCCTCGCTCGGCCGACCGGTGCGTGTGGTGTGTACGCTCGAGACTAGGACGATCCGTCGTCAACTCGACGGGGAGTTGGAAGACGAGACGAACGAGTGGATGTGGGTCACGACGCTCTCGCGTGCACGCGCGTCGAGCCGCGCCCTCGTCGATCTCGGCCACGCCCGCTGGGACATCGAGAACCAGGGCTTCAACGAGGCCGTCAACCACTGGGGCCTCGACCACGTTTACCGCCACGACGCGCACGCCATGCGGGCGATCCTGCTGCTCGGCTTCCTGGCGATGAACGTGATGCGGGCCTTCTACAGGCGCGCCGTCAAGCCCGCGCGCCGGGCGCGCGAGTCGCTCCAGCACGTCGTCAGACTCGTCCAGGCCTGCCTCTACCGCGAGCCGGGCCGCGGCGTCGCCCCCGGCTGACGCGCCGCGCGCACCGACCGGGCCTGCGAGCACCCCGCCACACGGCGCGGGCGGCGGCGCCGTCGGCGCACCTCGCCGAACGAACCCGAGGACGGCCCGAAGGGGTCTCCGAGAGCCCCGGAAACGCAGTGCGAACCTGCTCCTGCCGCGAATCGCACTCGAACCCGCGTGATTGCTGGCTGCCAGCGTGTGACTGCGGAACCGCTGGCTCGGCACGACCGGGCTTGCGAAGGGCCACGACGACGATATCGTCCACGAACGAGTACGCTGTTCCAACGTGACCACGATGCCGCCTCCATCGCGCCCCGCCCAGGCACTGGACCTGTGGCGCCGATTGCTGCGCG
>JAJCYU010000304.1 GCA_029262755.1 Anaerolineae bacterium | reverse complement strand
GTGATCCGGATCTCGCAGACCCACTGCTGGCCCGCGAGGACGATGCTCTGGTGGGTTCCGGGCCCCGGATTGGACAGCAGGGTCTCGGCCGCGAAACAGCTCTTGTCGATGGCCAGCTGTGGCGGCTCGAAGAGGATGGAGGAGATGATCTGCCCCTCCTTCTTCGACTCCAGCACCGGCTCGTCGTGCAAGTACTGCAGGCCCGTCGGTCCGAGCGCCAGGCTGCTCTCGATGCCCACGGTGGCCGACTCGCCGAAACCGCGCACACAATCGCTGAGCGTACAGCCCAGGGGCTGCTGATATTCGAAGCGAATCGCGCCGCCCTCGACGAACTGTGCCTGGAAGGTGACGTAACCGTCCTCGTCCGTGCCCGCCTCAGCGCTGACGTGATCCGGGGTCGGCGAGAAAGGGATCTCCTGCCACTGCACGACCAGCTTGCGGTTGCCGGGCGTGCCGATGGTCTGATGACACAAGATGGGCGCGATGCCGGTGATCGTGAGGGCGTTCGTGGGATCCAGGTCATCCCAGAAGGGATAGACCGCGTCGTTGGGATCCGCCGCGTCCGGGATGCCGACATTGTCGGGATTCGCGGCGCCCGCGGCCGCGAAGGAGGCGAAGCCGTTGGCACTGACCGTCAGGTCGGCACCCTCGCGCTGCACACCGTAATACTTGAAGGGGAAGGGGAAGCCCGAGATGGTGAAGGAGCCGTCGTCGCCGAGCGTGGTGCCGCTGATCACCGTGCCCGTTGCGCATGCGTTATGCCACTCCTCACCAATGCCCGGATCCACCTCGATGTCCCGGAAGGTGTAGCCGAAGTCGTCCGGCCCTCCGCTGATGTTGTCCGGCGCCAGAAGCGCGGCGGCACGCACCGCGTCATCCGGCGGCACATCGGGACGCACTGCCCCCATGGGCAGGGCCGCGACCAGGCCGACCGCAACCAGCGCGGCGACGACACGCGCGGCAAGACCGCTGCGTCGGGTGAGGTGGATGAGGCGATTCGCGGCAATGGACATCGGGTGTTCCCCTGTCAGCGGACGGGTGTGGTGTGTGAAGTGCTTCGACACATCGGTCGGAGGAGCAGAGAATCAGACGGCCGGCGCCAAGAGGCGCCGTCGCTGGTTAAATGTCATTCCTGGCTTCCCCCTTGTCTCCCCGAAGCACTGCAACAGGCCGCGATCCATGGCGCACGCCTGGCCTTCAGCGGCGCGATCGGCCTGTGAGCCGAACACAAAGAACCATTCAAATTGACAGGAGCCGCCGAACCTTGGCCGCTCATAGAGACGAAAAACTACGTGAGCGCGCATGAAACGCCCTCGAGTAAGAACGAGAAGTGAACGCGCCGAGATACGGGCGCACTCAGTCAATTCTCATTTTCCGGACGAGCCCTCCGAGGAGGACCCTACGAAACACCTTTCCGCCGCCGCACCACCATCGGCAGGTATATCGAGGGCGCCAACGGCCGGCCGGTCGCGGTGGGTGCCACCGGAGTATCCGACGCCGACGTCGGCGTCTCGGATGGCGGCGCCGTCGGGCTGCGCTCCGGCTCGGCCGTGGTCGTCGGTGTGGGCGTCTGCTCGGGGGTTGAACCGGGCGTCGGGGTCGCGCCGGGTGCGGGCGCGGTTCCGGCCGTAGGCTCCGGCGTGGGCGTTGCGGCCCGCGGCGTCGTGCTCTCCACAGGCGTCGGCGGCCCGAAGGGAAGCACCACCTCCAGACCAGGATCGCCCAAAAGCGAGAACGTCTCGACGAGATCGTGGTGCGAACGTGTCTCCTCCAGAAGATGCAGTTTGCTGCGCAACACGACGGCGCCCAATGGCCGCATCCCCTCCCCCAACAGGGCGTCGAGAAAGGCCCTGTTCATGGGATCGTGGCCCGTCGCCACCCCAAAGCCTGTCGGCGAGTAGGCGGCGATGGCCCCGCCATTGGGCGCACGGACCGCATCCTCAGCGATGGCGCTTCGTTCAAGTTCCGCGAAGCGCCCGGTCATGCAGGTCATGTCCAACATCACGGGCAATCGCCCGCCATTGGTCAGGTCGTCCATGTCCGCCCGTCGCAGGAGATTTTCGACCGCCCAGTTAAGTGTGCGCCCGTGCCCAATGTACTGGGTCAGCAACACGCCACGATTGATCTCGTCGATGATCGCCTGCCTGGCCGCCGTCCGGTCCGGGTGGGTGAGCATGTGATAGATCTTCTCGACCTGATAGTCGGCGGGCACGTGGTTGTCCGCGATCTCGTCAGAGAAGGCGTAGAAGTCGCCGGCCGAATCGGGCTCATCCGTCACGAAGAGCAGGCGCTCCTGCCAGTCTCCCGGCGGCGGCGCCGTCTCATAGCCCAGGATCTTGGCCACCATGTCCGCGGCCTGTTCCGGCGTGTTCGCCGGCAGCCGGCCGAGTGCCATGTCCGGCATCAGGTCGTCGCCCACCAACGTGACATAGGCGTTGTCCGACGCAATCTCACCCAACCAGGGATCGGCCACGCGCAGGAAGGGGGGCACGAAGGTCGGCTGGGTCCCCTCCGTCCGCCGCCGAGGGTCGGCTGTCCCATCGCCCACGAGCAGCACCATCGACGGCGCCGGCGCCGCCCACGTCTGGTAGGCGTAGGCAAGGAAGTCGCGGATTGCCTCGGGGCGCGGATTGCCTCCAGCGAAGGCATCGTAAACGTCCACAAGGTCGACGACGGCGACCCGATACCCCAGCGCTGCGCGGTGCGTCGCGAGCGGCTGCACGGCATCGACGAAATCCGGATGACTGATCACTAGCCAATCTGCGCCTCGCTCCGTGTCACGCAGGTCCGTCGCGGGGCGGGCCTCGATGCGCGCAGGCGCCGCGTACCGAGCCTGCGAAAGCAGAAGGTAGCGCTCGCCGGGAGCACCTGCCGCTACCTGTCCGCCGGACCGGAAGCGCGCCTCGAAGGCGCCATCCGCCCTCCTCATCCCCATGCCCTGCGCCTTGACCGGATGGTGGGGATCGCTGATGTCGAAGCCGGCCACGGCGGCATCCTCCAGACCGCCCACCAGGATGTCCGTCGCCTCGGACAGGGCTTCCAGCACCAGCCGCCCGCCGGCCGCCTCGAGCCGCCGGCGGTAGTCCACCTCGAGCCAGTCGATGTAGAACTGATCGAAGACCGCTGCGCTCTCGCCGCCCGCCTCGAGCGTCAACGTCAACGTGTCGCCGTCGATCAGCGCAGAAGGCAACGGGGCCGTGATCTCCTGAACCGCATCGCGCCCATCCCAGAAGGCGTCCCGCAGTACGACATCGCCGACCTTCAGCCGCAGGTGATGATCGGGATCAACGCCGTAGTCCAGGGTCTTGCCGACCACCGCCACACGCAGCGTGCCGGTCCAATCGCCCGGCGCCACCGCCGGCAGCGTGACCACGACCGCCGTCGAGTCCGGCGCCGAGAGCTGCCGCCCATACCAGCGATCGACGGTCGACGCGTGCGACGGTCGGATGGCCCAATCGCGCGGCAGTTCTGCGATGTACTCCTCGTCCTGCTCGACCCGGACGACGGCCTGCGTCCACGTCTGCGCCGCGCTGCCCGCCGGCCTCACGTCCCTCGTCGCCATGCGCGGCCCCGGCTCTGCACCCTGGCCTAGCTGATAGACCCGCGTCGTCGAATAGCGTGAATTTGTGGCGCGACCGTAGAACAGCAGGCTGTCGTTGGCGTCGAAGGCCCCGTCGCCGTCCCCCGTCATGAGTACGTCCACCGGCTCGCCGTCGTCATAGAGCCAGAGTTCTCGCGGATCGACGGCCGCGATGTCGCCGCCGGCCTCAGCCAGGGCCGCACCGGTCACGCGCACCATCCCGTCCCTGGCCACATGTAGGTTCCACACCGGTCCCGCGGCGCTGGGTGCCTCCGCCATTTGATCCAGCGCCACAGCGGAAGGCCCGCGCGCGAGGCGCCACGCTTCGGCCTGCACCGCATTCAACGGTCGGTCCCCCAGCACGCCATCGAGCAACGGGTCCGGTGCGATGGCGGAACGAACGCTGGTAGCCGTGCTGGCCACCTCGTGATGGTTCGGGCCGCCGCCGGTAGGGGGCACCAGATCCACGGTGGCCTCGATCTGCTCAAGGAGGGTCACCGTGCCCAACCCGGTCCCCCGATCAACGCGATACGGGGCGAATTCCATGCGGGCAAGACGTTGGCCACGAAACCAGCCCAACTCGACAAGCCGAACGGCCGGCGCCGGCGCAGCCTCCCATTCCGCGGCGATCGCCGGCGACACGGTGCCCGCCACGGTCCGCGCGCCCCGGGATTTCCAGCGCAGCCCCGCCTCGCCCTCCGGCGGTAGGGCCAACAGTACGCCGTGCCGCGCCATCAGGGTGGCCCCATGCCCGACCCTGGGACTGGCCGAATCGGGCGCCATCCATCGAACGACGATACGCGCGTCGTCCGCATACCGCAGCGTGGGCATGCCCTGAAGCGGCGTGGCGCCCCCGTCGGCCACGACCTCCGGGGCGTCGGCCGAGACGGTCGAAATCGCCATGCCGGGAGCCACGACCGCGCCAAGCCACACGGCCGCCAGGCCGGCGGCCGCAACAAGGCTTGTACCATGTGTCCCAATCTTCATGCGGATCATGCTAGGGATTCCCCCATGGGGGGTCAATGGAAGTGCCTTGGGTCACGAACACCGCGGGCCGCCGGCTTCCCGACGACCCGCGTCGCACTTTCGAATCGTCTCGCCGACCTAGCGACGCAACATCGCATAAGGCAGGTAGATACGCGGCTGCGGTGACACCGAAACCTCGACCGGACCAAAGTCCCGCACCCCACCGTCAAGGGCAACGGCCTCGAGGCGATAGATCCAGCGGCCTTCACCAGGTCGGTCGTCCACACGGTAACTCGCACCGCGCGAGGCGCCGCCTCTGGATGGCACGAGCTCGCCGACTTCCTCCCATCGCCCAGCCACCGTGGCGACCCGCATCAGGCGGAACCCGCTCTGGTCGAGCTCGCTGGCGGTCTCCCACTCGATCGTCACCGTTTCTTCGTCGGCGGCGGCCTCAAAGCGGATCACGCTGACCCCCGTGGGAGCCAACGGCCGCACGATGTCCGCGTGACGCGTGCTGTTGTTGTTCGGATCGAGTTCGATGCCGGCCTGATCGACGGCCGCGTCGTTGATTGCGAAGTCGTCGTCGTAATCGAAGGGCACCGCGAAGGCGATGCTGAAGGCCGCGGTGCTGCCCACCGGTAGGATCCAGTCGGGCGCCGTGCCCGCCGGGCGGCAGAGCAATTCGTCGCGTCCATCCACGCCGGTCCCCGCCGAGAAGACACAGGTGTCCGTCTCGCTGCTGAAGAGCAGGCCGGCGCCGACGGTATCGGTGACACGCATGTTCGGCGCGTCGTTCGGACCCAGATTCTCGATCGATACCGTGCAGATCCAGCGCTCGCCGGCATTCACGAAGTCCGGGTCGCCGCTCTCGGAGACGCAATCCTTGTCGATCGTGAGGTCGGTTGCCGGCGTGAATCCGAAGTCCACGGTGAGGTTGGAGTTTGAATCGCCGTCTTCGCCCGTCGGCTCACCGGCCGGCGTGAGCGTGACCGGGGCGGAGGCGATTCCGGTGGTGGCCGGATCGATGCTGTCCAGCCCGCTCTCGTCCATGCCCTCGTCCAGATCGAGGTTCGGGTCACCGTCGCCGGTGGAGGAGAAGAATCCCTCCAACGGAGCGCCGACCGCAAACTGGCTCGGTGGGATATAGACGATGTAGTCGTCCGGCTCGAGCCCGGTGAAGATGTAGTTGCCCGAGGCATCCGTGGTTGTCGCCGCCCGTGGCGGGTCCACGCCCACGCTGTCGCCCACGCGATACAACTGGACCTCAACGAATGGCAGGGGCGGCTCGGCTCCGTTGAGGATGCCGTCGTCCGGCGTGCCGCCGCCGACGCCGTTGTCGTTCCACAGGAGGTCGCCGAGGCTCATCAGGGCGTAGTCCTCGACCTCACCGCTAAAGGCGTTCCCGCCCGGGGTCGTGGCATCGCCCGGATCGGTCGTGTACCGGAAGCGGCTGTACACGGTGGTCGAGATCGGCGCAAAGGGCGGCGTGACGGTGATAATGGAGGTGCCCGCCGGCAAAGGCGCGTCGAGCGCCACCTGCTCGCCGGCACCCAAAATCCCGTCGCCGTCGAAGTCGAACCAGGCATTCAGGAAGCCTGCGCCACTGGTGGTCACCTGCACGCGCGAGGGCTGCCCGGGCTGCAGCGGATCGAGGAAGACGATGCCGTCCTCGTCGTCGCCATCGCCATCCGTGTCGTCGCCGTCCGCGCCGATGTTCGGCTGGCCGTCGATGTCCGCATCCAGCAGCAGGCCCAGCCGCACGTTTCCGGTAACCGGAATCAGGTGCGCCGCTCCGCCGTCGGCCAACAGGGTCGGGTAGAAGTCGGGCAGGTCGCCCCACTCCGCGTTGATGAAGAAGTCCGCCAGGTCGCTGCGCAACTGGTCGTTGACGCCGCCGTCGCCGTTGCGCTCCCCATCCGCGTCACCCGAGTTGCCGGGCGGCAACGAGCCCGTCGGGTTGCCGGGGGTGCCGTCGTCCGGCAGTGTCGTCCATCCGACCAGCGCGGGGTTGGTGATGAACGTACCCGCGGTCACACTGGGCCCGATATCCGCGGTGATCGTGACGGTCACCGCCGCGCCCTGCGGCAGGTCGAACGCCGCCGTTCCACCGGGCACGCGCACGAGATTCGACGTCACGGAGGAAGTCGGTATGGGGCTGATATCCGCGGTCACCGAGACGACCGTCACGTTGATCAGCTCGCTGGGCATCGGGTCGGTGATAACCACGTCGAAGGCGTCGGCGCGCGTGATCCCGTCGTGCGTGACCACCAGGGTATAGGTCACCGGCGAGCCCGGGCCGAGCACGGCCGGCACGTCCAGGGACTTGTCGATCGTGAGCACCGGCTCGACCACCTCGACCGTGATGACCTCGGTCGAACGAAGGGCCGTCCCGAACTGCACGTCGAAGCGGTCGGTGAGCAGCAGCCCGTCCTGCACCGCCAATTCGTTGACCACGATGACGTTGTGTTCCAGCACCACGTATTCCAGATCGGCGTCCGCGTCCGGGTTGGTCACGTCGCCGAGAGAGAATACGGGGTCGTCGCCGCTGCCGGGGGAGGCGGGGCTGATGTTGGCGCCGGGTATCACGAAGGTCGGCGTGATGGTTCCCAGGGTCGACCCGTCGCCGGACACCGCGGCCGCGTCGAGCGCCGTGTCGGTAGAGGTCATTCCGTCCGTCGAAACGAGGGCCAGCGTGGCCGTGCCATCGTCGATGAATTGCAGGCCCGGACTGAGCACCTCGGTGATGACGAAGCCGGGCATGACTCCTTCGGGTACCGGAATCTCGACGCGATAGCGTGCGATTTCGCCCACCACCAGCTGCTCCGGATCGGCGCCGTCGGTGTGCGCCTCCGATGTGGCGATCAGCGATTTCACCGGCGGCGCCAGGATAAAGACCGCATAGTCCTCGACCTCGCCGTCCAGGGCCGTGCCCGTGGGTAGTAGGCCTTCTTCCGTGCTCAGGCGGAAGCGTGCGTGCGTCGTGCCGGTGACGGCGCCGACGGGAACCAAGATCGACAGCGTCTGGGTGCCGCTAACCACAGTGACGTCCGTCGCGATCTGCTCGCCCGCGTCGTCCCAATCGCCGTCGCCGTTCCAGTCGATCCAGGCGTTGAGGAAGGCATCCTCGCCCGGCGGCACGGTGGCGCTGATGGTCAACTGCGGGTTGCTCCCCGGGGACAGGATGCCGACCGGTCGAGCGGCCGTTTGAATAAATTCCGGGAAGGCCACCCCGTCCTCGTCATCGCCGGCGCTACCGTCGTCATCGCCCAAGGCCTTCGCCTGTGGCTGGCCGTCGGTCTCATCATCCACCACGCCGCCCAAGCTCAGACCCGGACTGATCACGTGGCGCGCGGCGAGTGCAGGCGAAACCAACAAGGAGGCCTGGGTCGGGTACAGATCGCCACCACCGTCGTAGGGCGCGTCGCCATAGTCCGTGTCGAGCCAGATGCCGAAGTCCCAGGTGCGGTCGTCCGTCCCGGAGACCACGGAGAAGGTCGTGGAATCGTAGTAGTCGCCGAAGATCGGATCGGTGCCGAAAGCCTCGCCGTCGCTGTCGAGCGCGTCATCGCCGCCCTCGTTTGGCGGGCTGACCGTGTAGCCGTCCGGCGGGAAGAAGCGCGTGAAATAGGTGCCGGTCACAACATCTTCAAAGAGATAGTAGCCCGGATCACCGACGAAGTTGTCCCCTGTGTAGCGGTAGTCGACGAGGACGGGCGTGCCGCCATTGAAGTCCCAGAGCTCGACACGAACATTGTTGACGCCGGGTTCTACGGGCTGTTGGATGCCGTCGTCCTGCTGGCCCTGCACATCGAAAAACACGAAGTTGCCGACCGTGGCGCCTGTTCGCAGATCGGGCGAAACGCCGCGGATCCCAACGCGAATCGGCTCGGACGGCAGCAGTGGTTCGCCGCCCACATTCATCGCGAAGCCGAAGCTATTCCACGCGATCGTGCCCGAGACCAGGCTGTTGGGCGCGACCATATGCCATCCGAATTCCACGACGCCGCCCGGCACGGTCTCGCTGTCCGGACCAAGCTCCAGGCAATCCGTCTTGGCCTCGTCGTTGCAGAAGAGGAGACGCACCGCGCTGATTTCCGCCACGGTCGTCGACGGGAACGTCGTCGTCCAGTCGTCCACGCAGCCGGGCGGGCCGCTGGGCACTACTTCGGGACGACAGGGATTGGTGCTCAGGCTGTACTCGACGATCAACGGAATGCCCGTCGGCGCCGAGATCGGTGTATGCAGGATCGGCTTCCACTCACTTCCCCGCGCCGACGGGTCGATCACGCCCGTGTCCGACACATAGGGGAAGATGTCGTAGACGATCAACTCGCTCGCCGTGATGTTGCTCGTGTTGGTGATGACGATCTTCCAATCGACGTCTCCGCCTTCGATCGTCTCGTCGAATTTCTTGAAGTCCGTCGTCACGAGGTCGAGCGAGGTCTCGCCACGCACGAACTTCTCCGAGCGGGCGGAAGGCGCGATCACGACCGGGGTGTCCACCGAGTCCGCACAGGCATTGGCGGCCGCCCCCTCGCAATCAAACTGCAACGGGTTGAGGGTGGCGGGATCCCAGGCGAAGGTGCCCTGGTTGCTGATCACAGAAGGCGGCGTGCCCACGCGGACCTTGACCGCAAAGCTGATGACGCGCTGCGCGCCGGGCGCCAGGTCGGCCCCTGGCCACGCGAACTCGGCGAGGGTCTGCGTGCCGCTGAAACTGCTGATTAGCGTGGAGGTGGGGATCGGCGCGCCGTCGTTGGCGGAATAGGCGAACCACGTGTCCGTCGGCGCGGCCGTCTGCCAGCCCGTGCCGTCGCCGGCGCCCGGTCCGGGGACCACGACGATGAGATCGGACGGCACCAGGTCGGTCAGGGTGATGGGCGCGAAGAGGGCCTGCTGCGCCACGCCGTCGTTGCCGATGTCCAGCACGTAGGTGAAGACGTCAAGCGGCTCGAGCGAGCTGATGTTGGCCCCGCTCTCATCGATCGCGCTCTTGCTGATCTCCGGGATCGAGCGCGCGTCGATGACGTTGATCGTCTCGCAGTCCGACTCGACCAGATCCTCCAGCATCGTGTCGCCCTGGATGGTGCCGGTGACGGTGACGCAATTCTCGATCAGCAGCTCCGGCGTGATGCTGGGCGAGACGATGGAGGTGAAGCCGCCGTCGCTCCACGCGCTGCCGAGGGGAAAGTCCCCCAGGTCATAGCGGATGGCGGTCACCGTCTCGGTGGGCGCAAGGCCGAGGCTGGAGGTGGGCACGGTGGTCAGCGCCGCATAGGAATTCCCCGGCAGGGCCTGCCAGGTGGTGGTGAGGTTGGTCATGTAGAAGCCGTCGACCACGCCGTCGCTTGCGGGGCCGATCAGGATCTCTTGCAGGAGGATGCCGGCAGGGATGAGGTCCACCACGGTGACGTCTGTGATGATGAGCGTCCCTACGTTGGCGTACTCCAGGGTGTAGGTGATGGGGCCGCCCGGAAGCTCCTCGGTGAGTCCCGTCGGCGCATAGGTGGAGGGACTCGTGGAGCTCTTCTGCGGCGAGGCCGCGCCGGAGGGAGGCGCCAGGATCTGCGTCAACGGGTCCGTGAGGAGGACCGGCGGCGAGCCGTCGGCCGGGTCCCCGGTGACGTCGAAGGAGTTGGTCACCACATCGCCCGGGTCGGCATCGTCCGCGGTGCTCGGGATCCCGTCGGGCCCGTTCGGGTCGAAGGCGACGTTGAGCGTGACCTCGAAGCAGCCGCCGACGGGAATCGAGTCGGGCAGACCGCCGCCGTCGCTCACATGCGTCCACGAGACCTCGTGCAACGTCGGGTTGTAGACGCCACCGTCCGATGCGGACACGAAGGTGGCTTCCGCAGGCAACGTGTCCGTGATGCGCGGATTGTCCAGCTCCACGCCGCCGATCGAGTCGGGGCTGCAGATCTGCAGCTGATAGGTGGTGACGAAGCCGTCGCCGTTTTCATCGATCACGAAGTCGTCGACGTCGCCGGTGAAGGCCTTGTTCGCGAACATCTCGAAGGTGCCGTCCACCGTCGCCGTGACGGGATCCGTGACCTCGGGCGGGTTCCCCATCGTGGTCGAGGTGACGCGGTTGGTGGCCGTGATGCCGGGCGTGGTACCCGGTGGGAAGCGCACGGTGATACGGATCTGGCCCGTCGATCCGGCGGGAAGCGGCTCGATGAAGTCGACCAGCACCTCGTTCGTGCCCGGATTGTGGGTCAGGCTGTCGACCAGGTCCGGCGGCGCCGAGGCCGAGACGAACTCGAGGTTGCCGTCCAGGACGTCGCTCATCTCGGCGTCGAGACAATTGTTGATGACGCTGGCGCAGCGGAAGTTGATGGCGTACTCGAATTCGAGGCCGCTCTCCACCAACAGCTCGGATGCGCCGCCGGCGAAGGTCTTGCTGCCGTTGAGCAGCGCGGAGGGCTGCGCCCTGACCTCGCGCTCCAGTCCAAGGCTCAGGCTGAAGAGCACGAGCGTAAATATTCCCACCGCAATGCCGCCGGCGCGAGTGGCCAATCGCCACCGCGCGACGCCCGGTCGCGTGACTTTCATCATCTTCCCCCTGTGCCGTGCGAAACATAATTGCCGGGACACGGCTCATCCGCCGTCCCCGGCCCACACGGTCATCATTCTTAGATTCTACTCACGGTGGCAACGCCACGGTATGGACAAGGATACGACCCGGTGACGATGTGGAGAAGGTGTGACCGGGGCCCACCGTGGATGACACACTACGACAGGCCCCGTATTCTTCGATCGATTTCACGCCGGACGTTAGCGCATCAGGCTCGGCAGCCACGCCCGCCACGGCAATGCCGGCTCGGGCTCGGCCTCCACGCTGATGCTGGTGATGCCCCCGTCCCGCGTCCCTCCGTCGAGCAGCACAACCTCCAGCCGGTAGCGCCACGCACCCTCGCCCGGATGGTCCTTGATCACGTAGCTCGAGCCGTCCGATGCGCCACCCTCTGCCGCAACGACCTCGCCCACGGATACCCAATCGTCGCCGGAGGCCGCCGTGCGGTAGAGCTGGAAGCCGGCCACGTTGGCTTCGCTGGCCGTCTCCCATGCCAGGCGCACGTCCTGACCATCGACGGCCACGTCGAAGCGACTGACGATGACCGCCGTTGGATCCGGCGGCAGGACCACGTCGACGTCCTGCGCGGAGTTGCTGGCCGGGAAGATTTCCAGGCCCAGACTCGTGAGCAGACCCTCCAGCGTCGCGAAGTCGCCGTCGAACTCGAAGGGGATCGCGAATGCGATAAAGAAGTTGCTCACAACCTGTTGCAGTTCGTCGACATCGTCCAGGCCAGCCGCGGACATCGCTTCGTCCAGGCCGGCCCGCCGCGCGATGAGCGTCGCGATCTCCGGATCCATGCCCGCAAGCGCCGTCGCGAGCGGCGGGCTGGCGAAGGGATCGCAGATGAGCTGATCCTTGCCGCCCGGCCCGGTGCCGGCCGAGAAGACACAGGTGTCCGTGTCGGAGAGGTAGAGGATGCCGGTGCCGATCGTCAGCGTCAGCACGGGGCTGGGCGCCGGATGGATCGTCAGATTCTCCGCCGTGACCTCGCACAACCAACGGTCGCCGGCGCGCACCTGGTCCGGGTTGCCGTCTTCGCCCTCGCAGTCGATGGTCAAGCGCATATCGACCTGCGGCACGAAGGCGAAGTCCACGGTCAGGTTGGAATTCGGGTCGCCGTCCTCGCTGGTCGGCATCGCGCCAAGGACCAGGCCGATGATGTCCGAGCTGACGCCATCCGTGATCGGATCACCGATGTCCACGCCGTTCTCGTCCATGTCCTCGTCAATATCGAGGTTGGGGTCGCCCCAGCCGACCGAGCTGGCGTAGGCCTCCAACAACGCGCCGGAGCCGAACTCGCTGGCGGGCACGTGAACCACGTAGGTGCCATTGGGGAGGCCGCTGAAGCGGTAGTTGCCGGCCAGGTCCGTGCTCGTGGAGATCAGCGGCGCGTCCACCTCGGGCGTGTCCGCCGCATCGTAGAGTTCCACCGCCAGGCCGAAGACGCCGCTCTCGCCGCCGTTCAACATGCCGTCGCCGGCCGTGCCGCCGCCCGTGCCGTCGTCGATCCAGACGCGGTCGCCGATGGCGCCGAGGGCGTAGTCCTCCACCTCGCCGCCGCTGACCACGCCGAAGGGCGCGGTGACGACGCCGCTGGAAGCCACGTAGCGGAAGCGCATGAAGAGCGTGCTGCTGATGGAGCCCACCGGCACCGCGATGCTCAGGCTGTTGCTGCCGGCCGACAGGGATTCGTCGTTGAAAATCTGCTCGCCCGTGCCCGCGAAGGAGCCGTCGCCGTTCCAGTCGGCCCAGGCGGTCAAGAAGCCGCCGACCGAGGCCTCCACGTCGATATCCGCCGAGCTGCCGGGCAGCATCGGCTCCAGGAAGGTCACGCCGTCCTCGTCGTCACCGCCCGCGTCCGTATCGTCGCCGTCGGCACCGGCCGAGGGCTGGCCGTCGGAGTCGCGGTCGACCGCGGCGCCGAGGAAGGTCACACCGTCCAGCACGTGGCGCGCGCCGTTCTCGCTCGCCAGCGTCGCGTAGAGCGGGCTGGGCAGGTCGCCGAAGTCAAACTCGACGAGGCCGAAGTCCACCGTCAGGTTCGTGTTGTCGTTTCCGTCCTCGCTCGTGGGGAGGTTGCCCGGCACCACGTTGACGATGCCCGAGCGAATGCCGTCGGAGATCGGGCTGCCCACGTCGAGGCCGTTCTCGTCGTCGTCCTCGTCCAGGTCGGCGTTTGGATCGCCGGCGCCGGTGGAGGAGCCGAGGCCCTCCAACGCGCCGCCGCTGCCGAAGTTCGCCGCGGCCAGTTGGACCACGTAGCTGCCGCTGTAGACGCCGGTGAAGGTATAGGCGCCGGTAGCGTCAGTGGTCGTCGTGGCGATCGGCGTGTCGACCTCTGGCGTGTCGCCGCCGGCGTAGAGCGCCACGGTAGCGCCAGGCACGCCGGGCTCGGCGCCTTCGCGTGTGCCGTTCGTGGCGATCCCGCCGCCGTCGCCGTTGTCTCGGTAGACGAGGTTGCCGACCGATTGCAGCACGTAGTCCTCGACCTCGCCGCCGATCACCAGGCCCGTGGGCTGGGTGATCACGCCGCTGTTGCGAGCGTAACGGAAGCGGGCGAAGAGCTCCGGCGCCACGCTGCCCGGCGCCGTGAAGTTCACCGTGTTCGTGCCGCTGACGAGCATGGTGTCGCTGATCGAGCGCTCCGCGGGTTCCAGCGAGCCGTCCGCATCGTAGTCGAACCAGGCGCTCAAGTAGCCGGTCACCGAGGTGGTCACCTCCACCGTGACCGTGTTGCCGGCCTGGATGGTGGACAGCATCGCGATGCCGTCCTCGTCGTCGTTGCCGTCCTGGTCGTCGCCGCCGGCCGCGTTCGGGTTGAGGCCCGCGTTGTCGTCCGGCTGGCCGTCCAGGTCGTCGTCGGCCGAAAGACCGAGGAAGGTCGCCTCATCCAACAAGTGGACGGCGCCCATCGTCGTGCTGAGGGTCGGATAGGGGCTGTCGGGCAGGTCGCCGTAATCCTTCTCCGAGCCCTGGATGCTGTAGGTGACCACCGCCGTGCTGCTGAAGAGGTTCGGGTCGACCAGGGTGTAGGTGATCGTCTCTGTGAAGTAGGCGTTGCTGGGCAGCGCCAGTAGAGAGGGTGAGGTGGTGGCGTTGTAGGTGAACACGCCGTTCGACGCCACGTCCAAGGTCGCGCCGGAACCGAGCGAGAATGGCGTGCCGACGTTGGCCGGCGAGCCGTTGACTTCGGTGATGACGAGGTCCTCGGCGTCGCGGTCGCTGTCGACACCCTGGCCCGTGTTCTCGGTGATGAGCTGGCCCTGCAGGTCGCTGCGCGAGCTACGCGCGCTGTAGGCGTTGTCGCGCGCCACGGGCCCCTCGTTGACGCAGGCTGGGCGGATCGTCAGGAAGGGGTCGGCGTCCACGTTGCCATCGTAGTCGTCGCCGCTGCCACCCAGGTTGGAGGGCCCGTCCGGCTCGCCCCAGTAGTTGTTCTCGGCCAAGACCAGCTCGCCAGGGAACGTGGTGACCGGAGGCACGTTCACGTTAGCGGTGTTGCGGCGAATGCCCCATGTGTTGTTGGCCTGGAAGGCCACCGTACCGCTGATGTCACGCCCGATCACGTTGTCGAAGACGACGACGCCGGAGGGGTTGTAGGAGGTGTCCGTCTGCCCGGCGAGGCCGATGTCGATGCCGACGTTGTTGTCGTGCACCCGGTTGCAGCTGATCGTCAGGTTGGCGGGGCCGTCGCTGCTACGGTAGCCGCGCCGCCAGAAGATGCCCTGGTTGCGCTTGATGAAGATCGAGTTCGTGATCGTGATGTTGCGGTTGCGGAAGCTGCCGCCCTCGAAGTACACGCCGCGCCCCGTGCGCCCCGCGCCGCTGTAGCGCGCGTCCAGCCCGTCGATGGTCGTGTCCTGCACGTCGTCGAGGTAGAGCACGTCGCCCGTGATCCGGTCGAGGCCGGTGGCGCCGTCGAGCATGAGCCGGTCCAGGTCGTAGAAGCCCATGCCGTTGCCCGTGCTGCCCGTGTGATCGTTGCCGCTAACCACCGCGTCGTCGGAAGTGCGGATCTCGATCTGCACGCCGCTGGCGTCGCGCAGGCTGTTGTTGAGCACCTGCACCCCCGGCACGCTGCTCAAGTACAGAGGTGTGTTGCGGTTGTGGATCTCGTTGTCGCGAATGATCAGGTTGGTCGACGTGTTGCTGTCGTGGCGGATGCCGCCGCCGGAAGGGCTCGTGCCCGTGTAGCTCAGCGTGAGGTCGACGAAGACCGAGTCGTCGACGTTGCGCAGGCGGATGGGTATGTTCGTGATGCTCGACAGCCCGCTGTCGTCGGCAATGAAGACGTTCGTGCCGGTATAGGAGCCGTCCGAGGCGATGATCCCGGTCATGTTCTCGAACCACGCGCCGTAGGGACAGTCGGCGAAGTGCACGTCGGTGATCAGTCGGGTTCCGGAATTGCTATTCCAGTACAGCGCACCATTCGACGACTGGCCGCTGTGGCGCAGGTCCAGCCCGTCGTGCTCGACGTTGGAGGAGCTGCTCACGTACACACCGATGCTCCGGTTGCGCGCTGAGAGGTCCTTCGTGCTCAGGTTGTCGCAGCCAGTGTCGCAGCGGAAACCATCACCGCTCTTGTCGGCGCTGCTGGTGCTGCTGCCCTCCCAGTCGAGGTTGAGGCCCTCGATGTGACCGTCGTCGACGTTGTTCCAGCGCACGGCGTAGACGCGGGCCGAGGTCGTGGTCTCCATACCGCCGCCGTTGGTCACCGTGAAGTTCGTGCCGGCCACGGCGCCGGTCGACATCGTGACCGGGCCGGTGACGTTGAGCATGTAGATGGCGGTGTCGGAGTTGGAGTAGTCGTTGCCCTCCACGAGCAGGCCGCCGGTCAGGCCGCCGGAGCCGGGCTGGAGGCCGTGGATCTGCAGCGCCGTATCGTTGTTGGAGAGGTCGTTGTCCGTGGCCGTGAAGTCCTGGTTGTTGTTGCCGTTGTCATAGATTCCAATGGTGCGGTTGGTGATGGTCCCGTCGCGGAAGATGACACGATCCGCGCTGTGGCCGATGCCGAAGCCGCGACCGGTACGGACGCCACTGGCGGTCCAGTCGAGGTCCAGATCCGCGAAGAGCGAGTCGTCCACCTCACGAATGAAGATCGGGTAGACAACCGATTCCATCCCGCTGCCGTCCAGCACCTCGAGGTTTGTCGTCGGCTCGCTGCCGTCGGTGACGGTCAGCGCGTTCATGAAGCGCATGGAGATGCCGGCCTCCGCGTCACCAAAGAGCAGCCCATCGATGTCCACGCCGCCGGGCAGCGCGTCGGTGCCGGGGTCGATGCTCTCGAGGTGCAGCGCCGACTCCGCGTTCCAGCCGCTGTTGGTCTGATCGCCGCTGCCAAACAGGTCTGCACCGTGGATCTCGAGGTCGGTGCCGCTATTTATGTAGATGCCGCGCTCTCGCTCTTGGATCACGACGTCCTCGACATCCAGCCGGTCGCTGCCGCTCTGCACGTAGAGTCCGCTGCCGCTGCGGCGATCGAAGCTGACGCCGCGCCAGCTGAGATCGACGTCCGTCACCAGCGAGTCGTCCACGTTGTTCAATCGGATCGCATATTCCTTCGTAAGCGTCAGCGTCTCCGTACCGTCCACGTTGCGCACGTCGATATTCGTGCCGGCCTCGGTGCCCGGGCTGATGACGAGGTCCGCCATCGTGAGCAGGTAGAGGCCCGTGTCGCTGTCGCTGTAGTCGACCTTGGAGATGTTCACGCAGCCGGGCAAGGCGCAGCTTGCGCCGGAGGAGATCACGCTGCTCATTCGGATCGACGTACCGTTGTCCTGCAACGCACTGTTCGTGACGGTGATGTCGCGACCTTGGTCGATCCAAATCGCCTCGACGCGCCGTGTGGCGGTAATGCCGTCCAACGTCACCCGCTCGTTGTAGCTCAGGTCACCAAAGACGCCGCGGCCGTCGCGATTCGGGAAGGGCCCATCCCAGCCGAGATCCGTCGTGAACACGCCCGTGTCCGTGACGTCGCGCAGGTAGAGAGCGTTGCCCGACACGGAGGTCAGCGTGCGCATGCCGTTCATGTCGAGCACGTTGACGTTCGTGCCGAGCGCCGCGCCCTCGCTGATGACGAGATCGCTCATGGTGCGCAGCTCGATGCCGTTGCTGCTGGCGTTGCTGTAGTCGTTGCCGTCGATCATGACGCCGCCGGGGAAGGCCAGCGTACCAGGGAAGACGCCGCGCAAATCGAGGGCGGTGCTGCCGTCGGCGAGGGTGTTGTCGCGGACCGTAAGGTCCGTGCCGCCATCGATCAGAATACCGGTGTTGGCGTCCACGAAGGCGCTGTCGACGATCTCGAGCCGGTCGACCAGGTTGCCGTCCAGGCCGCGGTCG
>JAJCYU010000303.1 GCA_029262755.1 Anaerolineae bacterium | reverse complement strand
GGATCTCGGCCGCGGGCTCGCTGCGTTGTACGCGGATCTGCACAACCACATGGACCGACTGACCATTGTGGTCATGAGCGAGTTCGGCCGTCGCGTGCGCGAGAACGCCAGCTTGGGGACCGACCACGGACACGCCGGGGCGCTGCTGCTCATGGGCGGTGGGATTGCCGGCGGCCGCGTACACGGCCGATGGCCGGGTTTGCACGACGACGCGCTGGTCGGGCCGGGCGACCTCGCGGTCACCACCGACTACCGCGACGTGCTTGCGGAGCTCGTTACGCGGCGCCTGAACAATCCACGCATCGCCGACGTGTTCCCCGGGCATCGGGTGCGCGAGACGGGCTTCGTGCGCTCTCGCTCGTAGCGCGGTCGTGTACTCACGAGGCCGTGAGCGGCTGCATTCGCGCAGCTCTTGCGGTCGCGAATTCGTGCGGTCATGAATTGGTGCGGCGGTGTTCTGGCGAAGGCGTTCGCAACCAGACCGTTGGGTTCGTTGTAGCGGGCGGGTATCGTTGGCCGCCGAACCTTCTCCGAGCCCTTTCGCACAAACACGGGTGCCCATGACACCGTCTCCCATGGACTCCACTCCTTCTGTCCTGCTCCCGCGCCTACCTCGCACCTACCGTCCCGAGACGGTCGAACGCGCGTGGTGAGCGAATCGTCCGATGCCGCTCCGCGCGCGCCGCTGTGGCTGTTGGCGATCACAATCGCGTTCCCGACGCTGCTCACCTGGCTCTACTTCGTCGCCTTGGCCGACGCAGCGAGCACGGGCCAGCAGGCCGTGTATAGCACGGGCAAGATCGTGCAGTTCGGGCTGCCGCTTTTGTGGTTCGTGTTGGTTGTCGGGAATCTGCCCCGCCGTCGATGGCCGCGTTTACGCGACATCGTGGCGGGCGCGCTCGTCGGCGGCCTCGTCGCCGCAATCGGCCTCGCCGCCGTGTACGGCTGGCTGATCCCCTCAGGAATCTTGGAGCCGGCCATGGCGGCCGGCGCCGAGAGGGCGCGGAGCTTCGGCGTGGGAACGCCCGCCGCCTTCGTAGGCCTCGGCGTGTTCTACAGCCTGATCCATGCCTTCCTGGAGGAAGCCTATTGGCGCGGGTTTGTGTTCGCGCAGTTGGCCCGCCGGCTGACCTCTACGACGCTCGCGGTTATCGTGGCGTCGTTGGCATTCGCCGCGCACCATGTCGTGGTGCTGGCCGTGTTCTTCGGCGTAGCTTCGCCGTGGACGTGGCTGTTCTCGGCGGCCGTTGCGCTTGGCGGCGTCATTTGGGCGACGCAGTACCGTCGTAGCGGCTCGCTCTGGGGACCATGGCTCGGACACGCGCTTGTGGACGCTGCCATTTTCGCGGTGGGCTACGATGCCCTGTTCTAGGAGAGGCCGGCGATGAACGTAGTCGATGGCAACAACGTGGATCGCGGGGACGTGCACCCTCCTATGGGCTCGACCGCTGCCCTCGACAGCGACCGCGACGGAGTCCATCCGCCCGTCGTCATGGTCGATAACCTCGTCAAGCGCTACGACGGTGCGTCCGTCAACGCGGTGGACGGCGTTTCGTTCGCCGTCCAACCGGGCGAGCTGTTTGCGCTGCTCGGCCCCAACGGCGCCGGCAAGACGACGACGATCTCGATCCTGACCACGACGCTCAGGCCGACCTCGGGACGTGTCGAGATCGGCGGCCACGATGTCGCGGACGCGGCGGACCGGGTGCGCGCTGAGGCGGGCATCATCTTTCAACAGCCGAGCCTCGACCTGAACCTCACTGCCGAAGAAAACATCCGGCTTCACGCCGTGCTCTACGGCCTGTACGGCTTCCGGCCGGGCTATCGCCTCATGCCTGCCGCCTATCGGACACAGGTCGGCGAGCTGGCCGACATCCTGGGGATCGAGGACGATCTCTTCAAGCCGGTCCGCACCTTTTCCGGGGGGATGAAGCGCAAGCTGGAGATCATCCGCAGCCTGATCCACAAACCCCGCGTGCTCTTTCTCGACGAGCCGACGACCGGGCTCGACCCGCAGAGCAGGCGCAGCCTTTGGGCCTACCTGCGGCAGGTGCGCAAAGAGGCCGGCACCACGCTCTTCCTCACCACGCATTATCTTGAGGAAGCCGAGCGTGCCGATACGATCTGCATCCTCAGCAATGGCCGGGTCGTTTCGATCGGTGGTCCTGACGACGTGAAGAGCGATCTCGTCGAGCGCTACCTATTGCTCGACTGCGCACCGGAGCACCGCGACGCGCTTCGCGCCGAACTCGCATCACGCGACGTGGTCTGGCGCGAGCGCAGCCAAGACGAGCGCGACGGAGAGGATGCTGCGCGCTTCCGCGTGGATGTGGCTCGGCGAGAGATCCATGCGCTGCTCAAGGCCATCGATACCCCGCTGACCGTCGTCCAGACCCACACGCCGACCCTCGAGGACGCTTATCTTCAGATCGTCGAGCACACGATGGAGGAAGACGCGTGAGGCAGCTCCATGCCATCGCCGCGATCGCGGCCCGCGACCTGCTCAAGTTCCTGCGCGATCCGCTGCGCATCGCTTCGACGCTCGTGTTCCCGCTCGTGTTCATCGTGATCCTCGGCGGCGCCTTCGCGCCGATGATCGGCGATGCCTTCGACTTCCGCACCTTCGTCCTCGTCGGTGTCCTAGCGCAGACAATGTGGCAGTCGAGCGCGATGGGCCTCGTGTCGTTGATCGAGGACCGCGAGAACGACTTTAGCCAGGCGATCTTCGTGGCGCCGATTTCCCGCTACGCGATCGTGTTCGGAAAGATCCTCGGCGAATCCCTCGTCGCGCTGGCCCAGGGAGCGGCGATCGTCCTCATCGGGCTGCTGCTCGGTTTGCGCCTGACGGGCACGCAGATCGCGCTCGCGGTGCCGGCCGCCATCATCGCCTGTCTTTTCGGCGGCGCATTCGGTCTGATCGTGATGGCCAACATCCGCAACCAACGCACCGCGCAACAGGTCTTTCCGTTCCTGATCCTGCCGCAGTTTTTCCTGGCCGGCGTGTTCAACCAGATCCAGGATCTGAGTTCCTTCCTGCGCGTCATGTCGCTCATGTCGCCCATGCGCTATCCCGTCGACCTGATGCGCCACGCGGTGTACGCGGGGCGTCCCGAATCGGAACGGGCGGAGGCCCTCGCCTCCTCGGCCACCATGGATCTTGCGGTGATCGCCGTGCTCTTCGTGCTGTTCATGGTGGTGGGCACGGCGCTCTTCGTGCGCAGGGAGCAGAACCGGTAGCACGTCAGGGGCCGGTGCTCCTGACGCGCGCCGCGACAGCTGCGGGACCGAAGATTCGGCCACCCAACACCGTCCTATGGTTGCAGCGACGGCACGAACGTTGCGCGCGCCGCTCCTGTTGTTGGCGACGACGTGGGTGCGGTGCTTCCTAGCGCGCCGTAGCGCATGCGAATCAACCCCGTTGTCACCGGCGCGGATCGTGCACGCTGCTACCGTCAGCTTGCCGCCGGAAGTCTCGGACCGTCATTTCGCGTGTCCGGCGCCCGGCCTTGAAACGTTGGAGCACGCATGACCCTCTGTCGACCCTTGTCTACACGGCGAAAAATTCTCCTCCTGCTCGCCTTCCTCGGGCTCTTGGCACTGGTTGTACCCGCGGCCGCCGCCGCGCCGATCGTGCAGCCCGCATCGCACCGCGCGTTGACCCGAACATCCGCGGCGCTCGCACCGGCGCAGGCCACCGCCATGCCACCGCAGGCGCCCGCTGCGAGCATGGCATACAGCACGTTTTCGGGCGGCATGCGCGACGATCAACTGTGGGACATCGCGGTCGACGCGGAGGGCTACGCCTACGTGGTGGGCTCCACGAGTTCTCCGGATCGCGCGACCGCAGGTGCATTGCAGATGGAGCTAGGAAACTCTGGGCTGCTCAGCGATGCCTACGTCGCCAAGATTGCACCCAACGGCGCGAGCTTGATCTGGGCCACGTACCTCGGCGGCGTACGCGAGGACGAGGGCCTTGCCATCGCGCTGGGTCCCGGCGGTTCCGTCACCGTGGCAGGCATCACGAACTCCGAAAACTTTCCCACGGTCGACGCGCTCCAGCCGAAGCTGAACCTCGCCGACTCCGTCTGGTCGGGCGATCTGTTCATCAGCCGCTTCGCACCGGATGGCGGCTCGCTCCTGTGGAGCACCTTCCTGGGCGGCACGGGCCGCGACCGGCCCACGGACATCGCCGTGGACGCGGAGGGCGCGACGTATCTCACGGGCTGGACCGGCTCCCACTTTCCGGCCGAGAAGGCCATCTACCCGCTCAACCGAGGCATTCGCGATGCCTTCATCACCAAGATCACGCCGGATGGTTCGGCCATCGCGTGGAGCACGCACCTGGGCGGCAGCGACCGCGACGAGGGCCGTGCGATCGCGGTGGACGCGCGCGGAGCGGCGACGATCGTCGGGGCCACGTCCTCGCGCAATCTGCGCATCGCCGATCCCTTCCAGCGCACCTTCGGCGGCGACGCGGACGGCTTCGTGGCGCGCATCGCACCCGACGGGCAGTCCTTCGAGTACGCGAGCTATCTGGGCGGACGCACCTTTGATGCCGCAACGGGGGTGGCGCTGGGCGCGGACGGCGTGACCTATGTTGCCGGCCGGACGGACTCACCGAACTTCCCGCGCATCAACCCCTTCCAACCTTCTCGCCGCGGCGACTCGGACGTCTTCGTGGTCCGGATCAGCGCGGACGGTTCGGCGCTGGAGGCCGCAACCTACTTCGGCGGTACCGGCGCCGAAGACGACTGTCTGCCCGTAGTCACGTCGCCGATCCAACGTCTGGATGTGCTGCAGGAGCATCTCGTCACCCAGCTTGCCGTCGATCCGCAGGGCCGGGTGGTCGTGGCCGGCTGTACGGCCTCCGCGAACCTGCCGATGGTCGACGCGCTGCCGCTGCGGCGCGGCGGTGCGGTGGACGGCTTCGTGGCGGTCTTCAATCCGACGTTGGACGATCTGCTCTTCAGCACCCTCGTCTCCGCCCGTGCCCTCGACGTGCCACGCGGCGTCGCGATCGACGGAGAGGGTTCCATTTACCTGACCGGCCGCACGGACTCGAGCGACTTTCCCTCCGTGTCCGCCGCGCAGCCGGAGCGTGCCGGCCTCTTGGACGGCTTCGCGCTCAAGATCGGACCACCCTTCGCGCCCCCGCCCACGGCGACGCCCACCGCCACCGCAACGCGCGAGCCGACGCCCGTCCCGCCCACCGCGACCGCACCGCCGCCGGCTACGGCGACGGCCGCATCAACGCCTACGGCCGGCGTGGAACCAACGGCCATTCCCTCGGCGCCGATGATCTACCTACCAATCGTCCGCCGCGAAAGCTGATTTCACGGGGTCTGCCGTCGATAGCAACACGCGACGCAGGCCGGTAGGCGATCGGCATGGGTCCTCTTGCGGCGCGTGGTATCCTTCCGCCTCCAACGAGGGAGCCAACGTGGGCCATAAATACATCCAGGATCCGCAATTCGGTCAGATCGTCGATTTCGATCGCATGCGCGGCGAGATACGAGAGATCTACGACCACATCCACCCCGAGTTCAGCCTGCTTGGGGTGGTTCATTCACTTTCGCGCTTGAGCGGCGACGTCAACAGCGAGTCGATCGCCCTCGGCGCATCGACGCTCGCGTACTCCTTGCTCGTCGCCGCGGAAGAGCATGCGTTGGCCGAGGAGCACAAGGACAAGCTCTTTACCCTCGGCTGGACGGAAGAGCATCTCGGCTCAGATCTGCTCAGCGCCTATACGCAGGCAACGCCCATCGGCGATCCCGACGATCGGATGTATCAGGTCCAGGGCAAAAAGTGGCTGATCAACAACTCCTTCCACGCCGATATGCATGTGGTCGTGGCGAAGATCGACCCAACCACAAGCGGACCGCGCTCGCTGTCGCTGTTCCTCGTGCCGCGTAGCAGCACGAGCAACTGGCAGCGGCTCGAGACCCACGTGCTCGACCGGATGGTGCTGACCACCTTCGACATCGACGGGCCGGGTCAGCTGGTCGGCCGGCCGGGCCAAGGTCTGCAGATCATCCAGCGCATGGCCAACATCAGCCGCCCGCAATGCACCTATACCGGTGTCGCCATGATGCGCGAATCCATCCCCGCCGCGATCGAGCATCTGTCCAGCAAGCAGATCTTCGGTCAGCACCCGATCGAGTTCAGCAACGTGCACCGCCAGGTCTATCAGATCGTCATTCGCGCCGCGTTCTACGAGTGGCAGCTGTACCGCAACGTCGCGCTCGGCGCCGAGAGCCCCTTCCTGCAGTTCTACGGGACGCAGCTGAAGAGCTGGCTGTTGCTGCGCGTCAACGAACTGCTCGGCCACAACCTGCTCGTCGCAGGCTCGAAGGGCTTCTTGGCCGAGTCGGTCATCGGCCGCAATGCCATCGACTCCTTCGTGCTGCCCGTCTTCGACGGCCACTACACGATCAACACCTTGATGACCGACAAGCACGCGCAGCGCTATCTCGAGGCCGATACACCCGGTGACATGGAAGGCCGTCTCGACACGCTGCATCGCGATGCCTTCGTCGAGCGGGTCCGCAACGAGATTCACGCGGACATGCGCGCCCTGCGCCGGCCGCCCTTCTTCGACTGGGCAGAGTATCTCGACCAGCTCGATCTCCCGATCTCGTTGCCCGCGGCCGAGATGGTGGAACGAGCCAGGGCGCTGCTCGAAGAGCTGCAGGTCAAGGGCTGGCGCAAGGAAGCCGAGTACAAGTACAAGGTCGGCGACCTGATCCACTGGATGGAATCGATCCTCTCTGCCGCCGAGATGTGGCGTGTCACCGGTGAGGACGCCTACCTCGACGCCGTCGTGCTGCAGTGGAACGGCACCGTGGAGACCTTCAACCGGATCCTGAGCGAAGGCGCCCTCGCCACCGAGTTCCTCACCCCGATCTTCCAGCGCCCGCTGCCGACGCCGGACGACCCGCGCGCATGGTTGCTCGACCTGCTCGATATCCAGCGCCGCATCCCGCGTCCCACGGAGCAGCCGGCGTAGGGCGCGTCCCCCACGCGACCCCGATCGCGACTTGGTTCCCGAAGCACGCGTGCGGGCGTTCGGTCCGCATTGACAAACGCCCGGATTCGACGCGGCGTTTGAAACCGCGCGGCCGGGGGATCGGAGCCATGAAGCAACGAAGTGGGGACACGCCTTCAGGTCCTGTTCGAAGCATCCGCACGACCACCTCGATCGTCGCGATCTTCGCGCTCCTTGTCGTCTGTGTCGTTGGCTCGTTGGCAGCGCTCCCGTCACGCCCGGGCGAAGCCGCCTTCGTGCGCCAAGGCGTTATTGCGGAGCCCTGCGGCGCCGCGCTGAGCCGCCACGTCGAGCCGCGCATCGTCGGGCCCGGCGCGTTGCTGAGCGTTACGGTTCGCTTACGCTACGACTGCCGCTCCGAGGCGCCCGCCTTTGCGCTGCTGATCGTGGCGGGCGGACGACCGGACCGCACCGCACAGGCCCTACGCTTCGCCCTATCCGACCTGGCCCGCGCCCTCCCCTTCGAGAACGGCACCACCGTGGCGACCGTGGACGTCTTGGCCGAAGACGAGTCGATCTCGCCCTGGCGCGACGGCGAGGAAGGGCGCGACGCGCTGGCCCGCTTTGCGCGCGACCTACCGGAAGGCAGCGCTGCGGACGATCCCGCGTGGCGCCGCAGCCTGGCGCAGAGCTACACCGCAATCATCGACGCTTCCCCCACCTTGCGTCCGGTCGTGTTGATCTTCGACGGCGGCGGCATCCCCACAGGCGCGCCTTCCGGACTCCCGACCATCCCGTCCACGATGGCCTCCTTGCGCGGCGCGGCCGACGTAACGGTTGTCCTCGCGCCCTCGTCGCCCACCGCGATGCCCTTGCTGTGCGCCATCGGCATTGTCGGAGGGAGCTGCCGCATCTTGACCGGTCCGGAGCTGGACATCGCTCTGGTCGTCGCGCGGGTCCTCACCAGCCGGGGCGGCGCGCGACTCACGTGGTGGACCTACCGTGACGCCCTCCAACGCGAAACCTTCACTGTGGTCCCCGGCTCGCCGCAGCCGAGCGCACACGTGTTACCGCCTCGCTTCCCGAACGAGGTCGTGCTCGAGCAGGATGTGACGAGGCCCATGGACGATCTGTCGCTGACCTTTGCGGCTCGCGTGCTGACGGACGCGGCCGGTACGGGCGGCCGCATCCTCACGTTCTCGCCCGCGCCGCTGCCCGACGTCTACCTCTATCAGGGCGAGCTCCGGCTCACCACATTGTCGGCGGACAACCCGGAAGTGTGCATCCATCGCACCGGCCGTCGCGCCGAAGACTGCGGCGAATTCGAAGCGCGCATCGCGCGCACACCGACAGCGACGGCCTTCCCGACGGCGTCCGCGACCCCGTTCGCATCCGCATCGGCGACGGCGTCGGCGACGGCGACGGCGACGGAAGGCTCGGGCGCGACGCCGACGGTCGGCGCTACGGCCGGACCGACCGGCAGCCCCGGAACCGCGGGCACTGCGACAAGCACGCCGGGCGCGACGCATCCTTGGACGAGCCGCATCGTGCTGCCCTGGCTGGAGAAGCCGGCAGCGCCGTAGCTTTGGGGTGGGCGGGCTCCGAGCAGATCGGCTCTCGCCATCCGTACCGTCGGCTGCGACCCCTAGCTCGTAGTCCTAACCTAGCCTCTTGTAGTCCAAGCCGCGTTCACGCGATGCGATGCCACCGCCCGGGCGAGAGGCAACCCGTGATCGGGATGGGGATCGCCTACCCGACTCCTTCGAACGCTCACCCTTTCATGCCGATGCTTCGAGCGTCGATCGGTAGCCCCAACCGTATCCGACAACCCACGTCCCTCGACACGCCCCTCGACGCGTCGCGCTCAGCGCGGCGCTGGGCAGGGGGCCAGCGCCACGGGCCAGGCGACGTAGGACCCGACTACCTTGCGGCCCGGCGCGCGACCGGCCAGGAAGCTGTAGTTGCCCACCACCGAATCCGCCGCCGTGACCGAGCCGCGGATCAGAATCTCGTTCAGCACCACCGTGTCGCAGATCTGGCGCGGCGGAGGCTCGGGCGTGGGCCGGGCGCAGGGCGCGCTGCGGCAGGGCTCGGGCGGACGGCGCGGCGGATCGCAGGGTGCCTGCCTGCAGATCGGACCTCGGATGGGTCCGGGCCCGCTGCCGACCGTGCGACATCGCTGCTCTTCGCGGTCGCGGCGGTAGATGAAGGAATCGTCTTCGATCCGTGCCGACGGCCGTGGCTCGTCCTCGGCGGCCGCGAGATCGCCCTTGCGGGTGAAGATGCGCAGTTCACGCACCAGCGAGGCTTCGTCCGTGACGGAAAATAGGATCCGCCCCCCGTCTTGGGTCATCCCACACCACGCGCCCGTCCACGGCAGGACCTCTCCGCGCGGCTGTGCGGACGCGCGGTCCGAACGCACGTGTCCAACCAGCACGAGAACAAGCACCGCAGCAACCGCGGCAAGCACAGCCCTAGGCGTCCACGTCCTAAGGATGGTCCGCATGGCATACACCTCCGCGTGTTGGGGCCCATTCGTGATTTCTGCCATCGCGGCGATCGGCGTCGCAAGGCCGCGCGGGCGGGGGCCGCTCCGGGTTGGACGTCGCGTCCAAGCACAAGGGGACGGCCCAACCAGTGTACTGCATAACCCAAGCGCTACGGTCCGCGAGCTCTATTGTCCGCAGACTCGACGATGATGCGGCTGCGAGCGAGCCGACGCCGGCAGGGCGAGCGCGAAGGGCGCAGCCTCATCCCAGCACGTTCCGGTTGGAACCGGAGGCGGCCTCACTCCAGCGTCGCGAGCTGCTCCGGGTCATACGCCCGCGCTGTGTCCCAGGCGCCGTCGCGTACGAGGCGCGCCCAGTCCGGCTCGGCGATCAGCATGCGGCCGACGGCGAGCATGTCGGCCTCTTCGTTCGCGAGAAGCGCCAGCGCCGGGCCGGGATCGGCGACGATGATCGGCGCGTCCGCGGCGTCGCCGTCGCGGCGCAGGCCGATGCCACCGACCGCGATCGTGGGTAGGTCGCAGAGGCGGCGCGTCCATCCTGCCAGGGTGGTCGGCCCGTGATCCGGGAAAGCGGGCGCCGTCGCGTCGCGGGTGCTCACATGTAGCAGGTCCGCGCCCGCGGCGCGGAGGCCCTCCACGAACGGGGCGAGGTCCTCGGGCGAGCGCCACTTGAGCGCCGTGTAGTCCTCGACCTGCCATTGGCTGAAACGATAGATCAACGGCCGGTCCGGCCCGACGGCTGCGCGCACGGCGCGGGTCACGGCCAGCGGGAAGGCCATGCGCCGGATGGCATCGCCGCCCCACGCGTCGTCGCGGGTGTTGAAGCGTGGGTCGAGGAAGCTGTCGAGCAGATAGCCATGGGCACCGTGGATCTCGACGGCGTCGCAGCCGATCGCGGCGCTCGCCGTGGCCGCGTGGACGTAGGCGTCGAGCACGTCGGCGAAGTCAGCCTCGGTCATTGCGCGCACAGCCGGGCGCTGCCGGCCCCTGTGCTCGCGCGGCGGCTCGTCGGCGGGGCCGATCGGGTCCGCCGCCAGGCGACCGGTATGCCACAGCTGCGGGGCGAATGCGCCGCCGGCCTCGTGCACGGCCTCGACGATCCGCCGCCAGCCCGCGATCTGCTCGGGCGTGACGATCCGTGGCACCGTCGGGGTGTCGAAGGCATGCGTCTCGTCGATGGCCACGCCTTCGCTGACGATCAGGCCGACGCCACCCGCTGCGCGGCGCGCGTAGTAGCGGGCCATCGCCGGCGTGGGCACGCCGTCATCGGCCGCCTTGCGCCGGGTCATGGGCGCCATGACCACACGGTTGGCGAAGGTGCGACCGCGCAACGTGAACGGCGAGAAGAGCAAAGCTCGGCCGAACGCGGCGCTCTCGGTTTCGGGGGGCATCAGCTCATTGCCGGCGGATGTAGCGGCCTTGCACCTTGCGGCCGCCCCCGACCATCTGCGCGGGCGGACGCTGCAAGTGGAGCGCCCACCACTCGGGCTCCCAAGCGGTCATCTTGATGCGCTTGCCCGACTGCAATTCGCCCATGGCGCGCTTGAGGTCCTCGTCGTCGGGCATTTCCTTGCGACCGCGTTCGAGAATCGCGACGGCTTCGTCGCGACGGCGGCGTCGCGCCTCCACCCACGCGAAGGCGGCATAGAGCATCGGCACTTGCTTGTTGGCTTTGATCGCCTCTTCGAAGACCTTCTCCATCTCGTCGTACTGCTTGCGCTTGTAGTGCAGCGCCGCGAGCATGGCCTTGGCTTGCCAGTTCTTGACGAAGGCCTTTTCCAGCAAGGGTTGGGCGGCTTCGAGGTCTTGTTTGTGGGCGAAATGGATGACGCCGAGCTGGCCGTCGATGGCCAGACCGACGGGATAGGACCATTTCTGGAGCCCGCGCGCATCCTCAAGCAGCTCGACGGCGAGCTCCGCGCTCTGGTCGGTCAGCGCCGCCTCGATCGCGGGCAGTCGCTTCTCCAACTGCTTGTTGGCCCACCAGGTCATCGCCAGCCACACCGCCATCGCTACGACGAGCCCCAAGCCAAGGGCAATGCCCCAGTGGTAGCCCAACGCACGCCAAACCACGGCGAAGGTCGCGCCGCCGAGACCGGCGCTGATCAGGAAGCTATACATTCGTCGACCCTCTCCGGGATGTGGGGATGCCGGGGTTTATCGTCCTGGCGGCCGGCGCCGGCCTGCGCCTCGCGCGGCAACGGATGTCCTTGCGCGCGGGCGGCGAAGTCTATCACAGGACGCGTGAAGGCCCGGCCGCTCGGCCGGGCCTTCCTCACATCGGTGCGGATCGCTCGTTCAGCGCGTGACGCGCGCGCGTCAGCGCACGATCGGCGCGAACCACCACGGTGTCGCGTTGTCCGTCTCCGGCTCGAGGACGGTCGGAGTGATGGCGTGGCGCGGTGCGACGAACAACGGATTGGATCGAGCGCCGAGCACGTTCTCCGTCGACGGATCGACAGGCACGCCCGCGCCATCTGCGCTCCGTAGCGGACCCAAGACGTCCGCCCAGCGAAGCACTTCGGGTCGGGCCGAGTGTCCTCCGATCCCAAATGCATCGTCCGCGTTCAGCGCACGGGCTTCCGTGACGGACGCCCACCCCGGCGCCGGCGACCGGTCCGCCGTCTGGGCGGCCGAGCCGGCCGAGTTGTTCGCCCACGGCAGGAACACCGTGCGGCTATCGCGCACCGGCGCGCCGCCGTTGAAGTTGGCGGTTTGGCGGTTGATTTGATGGCCGCCCTCGACGGGCAGAATCATGCGCACGCCCACGACATCGTCCATCGACCATGGTGCGCGCGGCGGCACGTCGTTCTCGCCGAAGGAGAAGCGGCCGGTTTGATCGGCCTGGCGGTTGATGGTGATCATCGCGCCCGTGTCCATTCGCAGAGCCAGCACGAAGGACCGTCCAGCCGGCGCCGTGCCGTCGATCACCGCAGCGCCCGGCGACCAGTCGAAGTCGACGTTCTCGAGGGGGATGTCCTCGGAATCGCCGTTGACCTCAAGTCGGATCGTCTCCCCGGGCGCGATGAGCACCGGCTCGCTCGCTCCATCGACCAGACGCCCCTGGAAAGCGCCGTTGACATCGGCGACGACGGCCGTGCGACCGCGTTCCTGAGAGCTCTCACCCAACAAGGTGAGGGTGACATCGACCAAGGGACCTGCGCGACCGTCGACACGGTTCTCACCGAGGAAGATCCCCACACGCGGCTGAATCACCTGTCGGAAGGCTCGGTGATCGGCCTCGTCGAACACCGCGACCTCCAGGCCGGAGCCGAAGGCGGCGCCGGGCAGACCGCTTTGGAAGTTGCCGTCGTCGTCCGTGCGCGTCGTGAAGGGGAAGGAGACGTTGATCTGAAGGATGCCCGGCGTCTGCTGCTGGGCGCAGGGCTGTGCCGCCCCAAGGTATAGGTCGGTGTTCGGCGGGCCCGTGCCGCTGACCTGGCCGTTCTGCCAATCGACGGCGAGCGTCACGGGCGGCAGGCTCATGCGCACGGGATCCTCTTCCGGCACGAGGCGCACGGTCGCGCGATCGGCTATGCGCGATGCGAGGGGCGCCTGATCCCCATCGGCCCACGAAGCGTCGAGGTAGCCGTCGAAGCGCGCCACGTCCGCGAAGGTAGCGCGGTCCTCGTCATCGTTGGCGAGCAGGCCCGTGACGGCCTCATTCGGCGCGCCGAAGCCGCAGACGTTGGGGCCGGCGATCTCGGCGTTGAGAATCGGCACCGTGCGTTGATGCACGACGTAGTTGCCCGACTCGGGCCGGTAGACGGCAATGAGCCGCGTTCCCGGTCGCACGTCGGGCGCCGGCACGAAGTCGGCGCGGAATGCATCGTCCGCTCCGATAGGCGGCCAGGCCTGGCTGATGCCGAGCGTCCCGGCGCGGGCATAGGCGTTGGTCGCAAGCAGGATCAATGAGCCGCCGGCCGAGGCGGAACCACCGACCACGTCCGAGTCGAGGTCCCACGTCAGGTCGAGCTTCGGAATCGTCAGCCGCAAGGGGCTGGATGCGCTGCCTGAAAGGGGCAGGACCGTGATCGAGTCGCCTTCGCGCAGCTGGATCCGGTCGCCGTCGTCATCGAAGAAGCCCACGAAGAGCGCGCCGTCCGCGTCCGACTCGGTCAGCTGCTGGAAGAGGGTGCTGCCGTCCCGAGCCACCGCCACCTGGGCGCTGACATTGGGGGACAGCGAGCCGAGCATCACCGACTGGTCGATGTCGACCAACAAGCCGGGTGCGATCATGAACTGCAGCCAGTCATGGCCTTCCGTGTCGGCCGAGAGCTGGATGAGGTCGCCGAAGAGCAGGTCGAGCTCATCGCCGAAGGTATGGGTCCAGTTGCCGGAGGCATCCGCCGTGACCTCCACCTGGGCGTCGACGCTCGGTGGCGTCTGGGACACGAGGATGGTCACCGTCGCGTCGGGCGCCGTCTGGCCCGCGATCGTGTCGCGCTGCACGAGCACCACCGCGTCGAGAGGCGGAACCGTACGTTCGATCACCGCATCGCCGACGGTGACACGGAGCATGTCCCCCGTCTGCATGTTGACGTTGGCGCCGGTGATGTCCTGCGGCTGGAGGAAGAACAACGAGCCCGAACCGCTGAATCCGGGGAAGACGATCTGCCCCCCGAAGACCGGCCCCTCCGCTTCGGCGACCACGCTGCCGTCCGGATCGAGGAGCGCGACATGCACGCGCCGCATGGGCGCGCCGGTGCCGGTGACGAAGGGGGATTGGAAGGTGTTGCCGATCGAAGAGGTCAGCCGGACGGCGGCCCAGGTCGTGAAGAAGACGTTGCCGCTGGGGTGATCGATCTCGACCACGCCCGTCGCGGGCGCTTCGAGATCGAAGTCGGTGAGGGCGGCGCTGTACCGGCCGTCCGGTCCGGCGGTTACTTCACCCGCGGACGAAGCCGGCGCCCCGTCGACGCGGACGCGGATGTCGGCGCCCGGATCGCTCTGACCGCCGACGGCATCGGCCGCCTCGTCCGCGATTGCGGTCAGCGCCGGGACGTTCAGGACGACGGGATCGCCGGCCACGAACGCGATCTCGACCCGCTCGCCGGGCTGCGGCGCAACGGGTGAGGGAGAGAAGGGATTGTCGAAGCCGATCTGATAGCTACCCTCGTCATCCGCCACGGCCTCGGCCACGCGCTTCGGCGTACCGTCGGCCGCACGGAGCGTGACCGTGACCGGCTGACCGGGCATCGCCCGCCCAACCGCGAGCGGAATACCGACGCCGAGACGCAGCTGCTCGACCACCGCGAGCGTCCCGACACGGAGGCCGGGCGCTACCGCGACGCTCGCACGTGCTCGCCAACCCGGGCCGAGGTCCACCGCACCTGCATCGACCAACCAGGCACCCGTGTCATCGGACTGGGCTTGGAAGGAGGCAGCGTCGCCGGCTAAAGAATCCGCCATGACCGAAACCGTAGTGCTCACGGGTGCCGATCCGCCGAGCTGATCGGCCGACGGATCGAGCAGGATCGTCAGCGGTGCGAGCGTGCCTTCGACGACGCGCTCCGAGGCGGCCGCAACGGGCTGCGCGAGCAACCGCAGCCGGACGCGATCGCCGGCCGCAAGCGGCGCCTGCGCGCCGGCCAGCACGAAGGATCCGCCGCCGACAACCGGCGCGGGGCCGAGCGTCTGCTCGCCGCCCGCCATCCGGGTGATCGTGGCCTCCACCATGCCACCCTGCGTGGCTCGCCCGCGTACGGCGTCACCGCCGAGCGTCACGTCACCGACGAGGTCATGGAAGGCCACCTGCACGAAGACGCCCTGGCCGGCCGCCAAGCTCACGGATCCTCGGGCGGCGCCGGCAACCAGGTCGGTGTCACCGGCCAGGTCGAGGGACCAATCGCCGCTCGCATCGGCCGTAGCCATGCGCTCGATGGCCGCGCCGCCCTCGCCGGAATCGATCTCCAGCTGGACGGTCTCGTCGGCGGGCGCGCGTCCGAAGACGCGGTCTGCGTCCACGTCGACCGCCGCCGCTAGATCGGGTAGCCGTACCACGAGGGGCTCGGCGCCCGGGCGCGTCAGGGTCAGGGTGCGGCCGGGCAAGAGGAGCGCATCGGGTTCAATGAAGCCGACCTCAGCCCAGCCATCCTCGCCCGCGAACCCGCCGCCCTCGGCCCGGTAACCGGCGTCGTCGGTCATCTCGACGGTCACCGGCGCATAGGAGACGGTCCGATAGAGAAATCCCGGACTGAATAGATTGGCGTAGAGAATCGGTTCCTGCTGCGCGGGATCCCCGCCCTGGGCGTGGACGCGCTCAGCTGCGAGCGGACCTTGTACAGCGCGAGCATCGAAATCCGTCGCGGAGAGCACGGAGCGGCCGGCCGAGCGAAGCGAGCCGGCAAGCAGCGGTACGGCGAGCAGTAGTAGCGGCAGCAAGAGTCGTGGGGCAGCACGTCGCATGGGGCACCTACCTCTGGGGCAGGGTCGACGCAGGGCCTTGCGCCGACCGGTGGGGAGAGCGCCCGCGGGGACGGGCGGGGCGAGCCGGTGCACCGCGGGCCTCGCGATGCGCGGCGATTCGATGGACATGGTCCGCAGGGTCATCGTGTGATCACGATGGCAGGATTCGCGTTGATGACCGGCGATCGCGTCCGAAGTTCCTGACCGACGCGCGTAGCCGACGTTCCAGGGCCGCCCTACGCTCCGGTGCGAAACGGGTTGCGCAGTGTCGATCGGCTGGAAGCAGTGTCGATCGGCTGAAAACCGCCGCGCGGCCTTCGAATGTGATACAGCACGACGGCCCCGCGAGTTTCGACGGGGTCGCGGCGAGTCCATTAACAGGCTTGTTGCGCGGGGTCGCGGTGCGTCCCCGGGGGCGAGTCGCGACGGTCGGCCGACGGCAGTCGGCGGTGGGCGGTGGGCTGTGGGCCGCCGATATTCGATACTCGCTACCCGGTTCTCGCTACCCGGTTCGGGAGAACCGGTGCGCTCGTTCGCAGCGCTACTGAATATCCTCTAGCTCTTCTCGCGCCCCAACCACGCGAGCAGGCGCTCCGACGCCCACGTGTTGATCACGCTTTCCGGCTCCACCCAGCCGCGGCGCGCCGTGGCCACACCGTATTCGAGAAAGTCGAAGTGCTCGGGCGCGTGGGCGTCGGTGTTGATCGAGATCGCGATGCCCATCTCGATGGCCCGGCGCGCGTAGACATCGGCCAGATCGAGGCGGTGCGGGTTGGCGTTGATCTCGAGCGCCGTACCGGTTTCGGCCGCCGCGGCCAGGACCGCGTCCATGTCCAGATCGGCCGGTTCGCGCTTGCCCAACAGACGGCCCGTCGGGTGGCCGATGATATCGACGTGCGGATGCCGGATCGCGCGCAGCAGCCGTTCGGTGATCTGCGCGCGCGGCTGGCGCAGCGCGACGTGGGGCGATGCGACGACCACGTCCAGCTCGGCCAGAATCTCGTCGGGCATGTCGAGGCTGCCATCGGCGAGAATGTCGACCTCGATGCCGTGCAGCAGGACGATTCGATTGCCGACCGCCTCGCGTGCCGCGGCGATCTCCACGCGTTGGGCGATGACGCCCTCCGCGTCGAGGCCCTGCACGATGCCCAGCCCGCCACTGTGATCGGTGATAGCCAGGATCGCGAAGCCGCGCTCGATGGCCGCCTCGGCCATCTCGAGGATCGTGGACCTGCCGTCGCTCCAGGTCGAGTGGTTGTGCAGCTGCGCCCGGATGTGCGCGACCTCGAGCCGCTTCGGAAGCGCGTCCGCCTTGGCCGCCGCCACCTCGCCGCGATCCTCGCGTAACTCCGGCGGCACGAAGGGCAACCCGAGGGCGGCGTATACCTCGTCCTCGGACGCGCATAGGATCTCCGCACCGCCGTCCGTGCCATCACCCTTGTCGTGACCGACCGGCGTCAGCGCGTGCTCCGACAGCGAGAGCCCCTTCGCGAGGGCGATCTCGCGCAAGCGGACGTTGTGGTCCTTCGAGCCGGTGGCGTATTGGAGCGCCGTGCCGAAACGTGCCGGCGGGTGCACCCATAGCTGTGCACGCGTGCCGTCGACGAACTCGACCGAAGCCTTCGTGTCCCCGTGCCCAAGCACGCGGGCCACGCGCGGCAGCGCGACGAAGGCCGCGAGCGCGGCGGCTGAATCCTCGGCCGCGGCGAGCAGGTCGAGATCGCCCACGGTCTCGGCCATCCGGCGCAAGCTGCCGGCGACCTCGATGCGCTCCACACCCTCGACCGCGCCCAGGGTCTCGAGCAGCTCGCGCGCAAGCGGCGTCGCATCGCCCAGACGCATCCGGCCGCTGCGCCGCGCGAGCGATGCCAGCCCGTCGAGCAACTTCGCCTCGGACTTGGGGCCCATCCCGGGCAACTCGCGCAGCTTGCCTTCCGTCACGGCGGCCTCGAGTCCAGCCAAGGTCGTGACGCCGGCCTCCTGCCAGAAGAGCTTGATCTTCTTCGGCCCAAGGTCCGGCACCGCCATCAGCTCGGCCAAGGTCTCGGGCACCTCCGCGACGAGCTTCGTGTAGAAGTCCATCTCGCCGCGGGTGAGCAGCTCGTCGATCTTGGCCGCGATCGCCTTGCCGACGCCCGGGATACTCTCCAGGCCGCCCTCGGAGTGGATCGCGTTCACGTCGCGGGCCAGGGCCATCAGCCCGTCCGCGGCCTTGCGATAGGCCAGGATCTTGTAGATGACCTCGCCCTTGATCTGCAGCAGGTCGCCTATGCGCCGGAGCACGTCGGCGACATCCTTGTTGGTCAGGGACGGGATTTGCGCGTCTTCGCTCTGTTCGTTCATGGGCCCGATGATAGCGAATCGACGCAGGCTACGGACAGACGCGCACCCTCCCGGCGATCTCGCGATAGATGTCCGCCAAATCCTCGCCGTCCGGCGCGAAGAAGTAGTCACGCGGATCGCTCGCGGCATCGCGCAACAAGCGGTCGAAGACCTCGTCTTGCAGACCGAGGCCAATTGTAAAGACCCGCCCGCCTGCCGCTTTGAGTCGGCTCGCCGCCTCGAGCACCGTCTCTTCCTGGCTACCACCCGCGGGGAAGGGCACCCGGTTGGGCAGGCCGTCCGTAAGCAGCACGACCACGGGTGCGTTGGCGGGCAGCCGCGGTCCGGTTTGCTGCACGATCCGACCCTGGTCGAAGCCTAGATCCAGCCGTGTGCCCTCCGCGACCCGATCGACGAGGGCATCGAGCGCCGCTTCGATGGCCGCACGATCATCGCTCAAGCCGATCTGCGTCCACGCCGTGTCGTTGAAGCCCGCGATGCCGAGCTGGTCCTGTCTGCCCCACCCGTCGCGTTCGAGGTCGAGCGCGCCGACCAACTCGCGCGCCGCGTCGATCGCTGCCTCCAGCTTCGTGCGACCTGTGCGGGTCGTGCGCAGCATGGACGTTGACGTATCCAGCACGAGCACGACGTCCGCGTGGCGTGATTGCGGCACGCATGGGGTGGACGGAGGCTTGTTTTCGCGACCGCAGAACGTGAAACTATCGGCAATGACACGGTAGATGGACGCCAGAGACTCGGGGCGCGGCGCATAGGAATAATGCGCGAAGGAGCTCGCCGCTTGGATCAGCAACAAGGGATGGATGTCCGTCGGCTTGCCTAACCCGATCGTGTACAGATCGGCGCCGGAAGCCTTCAGGTCTTCCGCGGCGTCGAGCACGGTGCGTTCTTGGCTTCCACCGGTGGCCGGGTCGAAGGGCACGCGGTTGGGCAGACCGTCCGTCAGCACGATGACGACGGCCTGGTTGCCGTTGCGCCGCCCGGCGCCGTCCAGCGGTTTGCGTCCTTGGGCCATGGCCAGATCGAGCCGCGTTCCCTCTTGCGTCTTGCCGGCGATGCGGCTGAGCGCAGCGTGCACGCTTTGCCGGTCGCCGCTGAGCTCTTGCTCGGTCCAGGCCGAGTCGTTGAAGCCGACGATGGCAACCTGATCGTGCCGGCCGAGCGAATCGTTGGGGTCCGGCTCCAACGCAAGAAGGTCGACGAAGCGCGCCGCCGCGGCAATGGCCGCTTCGTTCTTCGGCACGCCGCCTTCCTCGACAGGCCGGAGCATCGAGGTGGAGCGATCCAGGACCAACACGACGTCGACGAAGCGCTTTTCGGGCACGCACTCGTTCTCACCATACGGCAGCCAGATCCGGAAGCTGCGCGGCGTGGGCGTCACGCTGGGCGTCGGCGTGGGCCTCTCGGTCGGCGTGGCGCTCGGCGTGTGCGTGGCCGGCGCCGTGGCCGACGGGGTGGGCGTCGGGCCGGCGGTCGCGGTGCCGGTCGGGGTGGGGGTGACCGGCAGGAAGCAGGCCTGCTCGATATCGCCCAAGCCCATGGCCTTGCCCTGCGGGCCGTTGTGATTGCGCGCGTTGTAGACCAGCTCCTCGCGGCCCAAGTCGTCGCCGCTCGGGTTGTCGTACCACGCCGCGCCGGAGGAGACGGCGCCGATGTTCGAGCCGCCCGGATGGGCGCGGAAGGGGTCGATCACGGTCGTGACGACCGTATCGACGTCGAACAGCTGCGCCAGCCCGCCCAAGGCGATCTCATCGTGGGTAGGCGAAAGATTGTCCAACGCGTAATGCTCCGGCGCATCGACGGCGCGCGACCAGCCACGCGCGCCCACGGGCGTGAGGCGCAGGACGTCGCCGGACGCGACGCGGTAGAACTCGGTCAGCGAAGGACCCGTGTCGATCCACCGGTCGCGCAGCCCTAGGATCATGTTGCCCTGATGATCGAACTCGATATCGGTCAGCAGCGGCTGCGGGTGCTCCTTGGTTTCGCGGCCCTTGTCGTCGTTGCGCGGCCACGGATTCCAGCTCGGATGCTTGCCGCGGTCGTAGCCCAACGCGACCTCGGCCACGCGTTGCATCGCGCTGCCGTCCGCCTTGGAGGCATAGACGTAGGCGGCGAGGTCCTTCGGAGACCGGGTCTTGAACGCGGAATGCACAACGCCGTGGTACAGCCAGCCCTCGTGGAACTTCAAGCCGAAGGGACGCGCGTCTTCCGCCCAGGACTCTCCCGCGGCGCCATGATCGAAGGGGCCGAGCGGCGTGCCGGCGGGTAGCGCGTAGGGATGGATGCGGCGATCTTCGAGGTTCATCACGAAGAGCGTCTCGGCGGCCGTGTCGAGATCGAGATCCCCGAGGCTCGTCTTGCCCGCCCAGCCGCGGCCCTTTTCATCGGGCTGGTAGTTGTTGTCACGATCGTGCTGGTCGCGTCCGGCGCCCGGTACCTTGAAGAAGCGCTCGCCGCCGCTGCCGTCGACGGGCACCGTGTAAACGCCACCCGGACCGAGCGGGCCGTGCTTGGTGTTGCGCTTGTGGAAGGCGCCCGCGTAGAGCACCCGCCGGACGTGATCGTAGGCCAGCCCGTAGGTGTTTCCGACCTCACGTATCGTGGCCAGCTCGACGACGTCCGCGGAGTTGGGCGGATCCTTGGCCGTGTCGCGGAACGCTATGATCGCCGGCTCCCGCTCCCACGTGTTCCCGCGCACGAAGCAGGTGGTGGCCAACCAGGGGTTGGCGCCCAGGCAATCGTCCGGAATCGGTCCGGGCCGCGCATCGGCCGGCGCGGCCGCGGCCGGCCGCTGAACCGGTAGCGAGAACATGGGCGCGAAGCCGAGCACGGCAACGACGGCCATCGCGAGGACCACGACGCCTACCGCGCCGCGCATCCGCTCTCGAAGTGCGTGGCCATCTCGGCGCGCGACGGGCGAGCCTGTGCCCCGCGCGTAGGAACGTCGGTCGTTCGACGAGGCGCGGGTGGACCCGCCCTCGTTCCTGGTAGACTGGCGCACGGATTTCCTCCTCCACGCCGGCCGGCGCGCCGACGCGTCTGTATGGACACCGACGAGCGAGCACCGGGTTCCGTGACCTCCGACCGCGAAGGGTGGGCGACCGGCGCACCGACATCGGACGGTCCTTGGGTCGTCGTCACGCATGCCATGCGCGCATCGCCCGATCGCGCAACATCCGCGAGTACCGTGGACCGACCGGCGACCGGCGACCGGCGACCGGCGACCGGCGACCGGCGACCGGCGACCGGCGACCGGCGACCGGCGACCGGCGACCGGCGACCGGCGAAGATTATCTTCGTTCGCCGCTCGCCGTCTTTGTTTGCGCGCCCGTCCGGGCGATTGATCGGTGCTTCTCGAGCATGCAGCGCGCGCGGGTTACAATGCTCCGCGCACCCGACCTGCGCTCATTCCGCCCGAAAGACGTCCGTCACGTAGCCGGCTTCGCGCAGCACGCGCGCCCAGCTCCAGTCGCCTTCCGGTCCGCGGCGCCCGGCCATCAACGCTCCGTCGGATCGCACGGCGAGCAAGGAGAGGCTCCCGCTCTCGGCCGTGGGCAGCAGCGCGAAGCGTTCCGCCAGCCGTGCGCCCCAGGTCGTCTCGCGGCTTCCGCTCGACGCCTTCCACGTTGCGCCCCCGTCGAAGGTCTCCTCGAGCGCGCCGTCGCGGCCGTTCGATCCAGCGGCGTGCGAGAGGAGCAGGTGCTCCGGATTCGCGGGATCCACCCACGCTGCTCGAGTGTAGCGCGGGTGGACGCGCCGCCAGGTTTCGCCGTCGTCCTCGGAGCGATGGAGCCCACCTCCGGTCGGCGCCCACAGCAGGCCGGGTCGATCCGACGGGGCGAAGACCGCGTGCACGTCGGCGTGCAGCGACCGTCCTTCGGCCGTCGCCGGAGCGCCGTCGCCGCCGGCGATCAGCCGCCACGACTGCCCGTGATCCAACGAGCGGAGCAGCCCGCCGACCTCGACCGCCGCCCACATCGATGTGCCGCGGGCTGCGAAGGCGCGCACGCAGCCGTCGCGCGGCGAGTAGGGCAGCCACCAGCCGTGGTCGGCGCGCAGCTGCGCGACCTCCGGGCGTGCGGACCAGGTCGCGGCCCCGTCCTGCGAGCGCAGGATGGCCGCGGGTTCGCTGCCGGCCATCTCCAGATCAGAGACCTCCGGGTGAAAGGCCAAGGCGCGTATGTGCCGTAGACCGGGCTCGATCCCGGTAGAGGACGGCCGCCATGTCGCGCCCGCATCATCCGAGCGATAGACACCCTCCGTCGTGCCGGCCAGGATCACGCCCTCGCGCGCGATCACGGCGGTCACGCGGCGTTCGCGCAGGCCGTGCGCCGTGACGCGAAGGGCGGTGGCGTGGGCCGGGCCGCTGTCGCCCTCAAGCGTACTGCTGAGTGGCTTGCCGCTGTCGAGAGCATCACTGTCCGGAGTACCACTGTCCGGCTTTCCTCTGTCAGTCGCACCTCTGTCACCCGTACCTCTGTCGGCCACCACGGCCTCCACAGCCGCGACCACGACGCCCTTGGTCGTCGCGATCACGACCTGCGCCGGGGTAGCGGCGCTCACGGCAGCACCAGGTGCAGGTCGCCGAACTCGTGCCAGAGATAGCGTTCGGCCAGCGCCGCGCGATAGGCCTCGACGAGACGGTCACGGCCGGCGAAGGCCTCGAGCATCGCCAGGTGGGTGGCCCGTGGCTCGTGGAGTCCGGTAAGCAGACCGTCGACCAGACGCGGCTTCGCGTCCGGGTGAACGAGGCGCTCCGTCCAGCCGGAGGCAGCGACCGCTCGTTCGGGCGCGGTCGGCGGTGCGGTCGGCGGTGCGGTCGGCGCTGCGGTCGTCGGTGCGGGTCCTGTCGCAGCCGGCGAATCCGGCAGCGAAACCGGTAGCGAATCCAGCGCCGCGCCCAATGTCGCGCCCAATGTCGACGCGGAAGCCGATATAGCCGCCGTAGCTGAGCCCGAGCGTTCGCGCTCGCCTTGCTCGCTCGATGCCGCGCTCTCCAGCGCGCGCACGACCGTCGTGCCGACCGCGATCACGCGCCCGCCCGCCGCGCGCGTCGCGTTGACGGCGCGGGCCGTCTCCGCTGAGACGGTGAAGCGTTCCGCGTAGGGTGCTTCGCCGGCCTCGAGGCTCGCAACGCCGGTGTGGAGCACGATGGTCGCAACGCTCACCCCCTTGGCTTCGAGCTCCTCGACGATCCGCTGCGTGAAGGGCCGGCCCGCCGAGGGCATCTCTGCGCTGCCCGGTTCCGCGGCGAACACGGTCTGGTAGGCGGCCAGCGGCCACGGACGGGTGACATAGTCGTAGCGGATCGCGGCACCATGCCGCGCCAGGTAGGTTGCGAATGGTAGCGGCAGCTCCACGCGGGCGCGCCAGAGGCGGACGCCGGCGGACGCAGTCTCGCCCGCGATCGCGGCGGCGTGCGCGTCGTCGTTCCGCGTACGGATCGACGGCGGCCGTGACCTCGAGCCGGTTTCGCCCCGCGCGTATGCACGGCGGCATGGACCCGGCGGTCGTCCGTCCCACGCACGCTGAAGGCGGAGCCGACCGCCGCCGCGCAGGTGCAGCCGATCACCGGGTTTCGCATCGAGCACCGGCCCGCCACCGCCGTCCGCGCGCTTGCGCAGCTCGACGATCCACGTCCCCGGCGCGAGGCGGGTGGAGAGGTGAACGCGCACGCCGGCTCCGTCGCGCGCGCCGGCCGCTGACGATGGCGCTCGACCTTCGAATTGGGCGTCCAGCGCGGCGGGCAGCGTCGCGCTCGCGTTGACGACCACGAGATCCCCGGCGCGGAGCACGGAGGGCAGGTCGCGAAACGCGACGTGACGATGCGTGCCGGCCGCCGCCTCGCTGACCAACAACCGCACGTCGTCACGCCCGGATCCGCGCACTTCGGGTGGCTCTTTGGCCTCGAGCTCGTCCGGAAGCTCGAACGCGAGAGCGGAGGCGAGGACGGGCGGCGGCGGGATCGGGATGGGAATCGGCTTGGGGTTCGGGTTGGAATCGGGGTTGGGGTTGGGGTTGGGGTTGACGGCGGGTGCGGAGTTCGGTGTTGGATCTAGGCTCGGGTCGGGAGTCGGTTGGTGAACATGGTCGGGATCGGAACCTGGCGTCGGGGACGGTTTCGAGGTCGGCAGCAGCTGCGGGTACGGGTACGGGGCCTCGGTCGGCGACGCACCCGGTCGCGTCCGCGGTCGCGTCCGCCGGCCGGTCCGAACGTCGGGACGGGCGGGCGTGGTCACGCGGGCCGGGCGGACCGTGGTCGGGGCCATCATGCGTGCACCGCCATCGCGGCCTCGTCGGCCGGCTCGGCTACGGGGTCGTTCCCGTCCGTACGATCATCTGCGTCCGAAGGATCACTCCCGTCGGCATAGCCGACCGAGGAGCGCTCGGCCTCCGGCCACGCCGCGAGCACACGTGCTTCGTAGCGGCCGCTCGGCAGCATGCCGGCCAGCAGACGCAGCAGGCCGGGCAGGCTGGCCTCGGGCATCGGGCGATCGGAGATGTCCTCTCCGGGGAAGGCGGCCTGGTGCATAGGCGTGCGCATATCGCCCGGATCGACCGCGTAGACACGCCAATCGGGTCGTTCCGCTGCCAGTACGGCGGTCCAGCGCTCGAGCGCGGCCTTGCTCGCACCGTAGCCGCCCCAGCCTTCCCAGCCCGGCCACACCGGGGACGCCGCGTCGCTGATCAGGTTGAGTACGCGGGCTCCGTCGTGCATATGCGGCGCCAACGCCTGCAGCACGGCGAGCGGTGCGACAACGTTCGTGTTGAGAAGGTGCGTGAAGTCCTGCGGCGCGAGGTCGAGCATTGCGGGCAAGGGCGATGGACCGAGCGCGCCGGCGTTGTTGACCACCGCATCGAGGCCGCCGAGTGCCTCGGCTGCGGCGGCGAGCTCGGCGCGGTGCTCCGGATCGTTCACGTCGCCGGCTACGGCGTGCACGGTGGTGCGTGACGAGAGTTCCTCCGCGACAGCGGCGAGCTCGGATTCGCCGCGCGCGTCGATGAGCAACCGCCAGCCTTGATCGGCAAGGGCGATGGCCAGGACGCGGCCCAAGCCGTGGGAGGCGCCGGTGATCAACGCGGTGGGCGCGGTCGTGGTGTGGGATCGCATGTGCTTCATGGCTTTGGTTCCTTTCGGGTGGGCCGCGGGAAGCGTCGACCCACGTCCAGGCTACGGGAACCAAGCCCTGCGCGCCTCGCCCCTGGGTTCCGCTCGCGCCCCTCCTTTTGGGCCGAGGAAACCTGGTCGAAGGTACAGGTAGCTCGTGCGATCCTTTGACCGTCGATCGCGCCGCGTGCTAGCCTGCCGCGCCCGCCCCGCCTCGCCGACGATGCCGAACCATCCGTGCCGCGCAGCATGCGGCCCGTGCTCCGTGGTCGATTCCGACCGCCCGGCGCACGGGCAGCGAACCGCCGGCCGCCAGGAGCCTGCCCGATGTATAGCCTGCGTCCTCGCCATATTGCCCTCGTCCTGTCCCTGGTAGCGATGGGGCTCGCGTTGACCGTGATCACCCCATCCTCCGGCGAGCGAGCACGGGGCGCGCCTTCCGTTGCGCTCTCCGCGCAGCGTGCGCACATCGACGGCACGCAGGCGGGCACGTGGGTGATCCAGGAGACGCCGACCGAACGCACCTTGCGCGGCGTGGACTTCGTCGATCCTTCCCACGGGTGGGCGGTAGGTGGTGAGGGTGAGTTTGACGAGAAAGAGGTCATGATCCGCACCCGTGACGGTGGCCGGAGCTGGCAGCTGCTGCCCTTTCCCCTGGCCTTGGAACGCGATCGACGACTAGAGGATGTGGATTTCATCAGCCGCGACACGGGTTGGGCTGTTGGGCAGAAGGGCCTCGTCCTGCGCACCGATGACGGCGGCAACAGCTGGCGACAGCAACCGACCGGCGAGAGCAACAAGATGCGCCGCGTGCAGTTCCTCAACATCCGCACCGGGTTCGTCACCGTGGCGCGCGAACCCTACATCCTGCGCACCGACGACGGCGGCGCCACCTGGCGGCGCCTCGCGGTTCCCGAGAACGACGGCCTCTCGGTCGTGTTCTTCCTCGACGAGCTCCAAGGCTGGGGCCATGGCGGCGACGAAGTGCTGCTCCGTACGACCGACGGCGGCGAGACCTGGGACGAGCTCGTCTCGGGCTCCAACCGCCGCTTTTACGGGTTGTTCTTCGTCGATCCACTGCACGGCTGGATCAGCGGAGCCGACATTCGCAACACGACCGACGGCGGCGACACGTGGACGGAGCAGTTTCGCGCCGGCAAGACCACGGAGCGCTTGTTCTTCACCGACTTGCTCACCGGTTTCGGCATCGGCGACGAGGGCACGCGGCTGCACACGAAGGACGGCGGACGTACCTGGGTGCGCGAGGCCGAGGAGCTGACGCGCATCGAGCTGCACGACATCGCCGTCTCCGGTCCGATGCACGTTTGGACCGTCGGCAACGACGGCTACGTCCTCTACCGCCACGACCCCGATGCGCTCCCGACCGCCACGCCGACGCCCACAAACACGCCATCGCCCACGATTACGCCGTCGCCCACGCCGACCTCCACCCCGACGCCGACCGCGACGCCCACACCGAGCGGCCCATGGCTCGCGCCCGGTGAGCCCCCTTGGCCGACCCTCATGCTCAAGCAGCTGGGCACCACGGTGATCGAGCTGCGCTACGGCAATATGACGGCGGGCACGGTCGTATCGGCCACGTTGCAGGGTGCGGCGCTCTTCGCGGACGGCTCCCAGGCCAGCAGTAGCGAGATCACGCGCGCGGGCAGCGGCATGCATCCTCTGCTGCTGCGCGCCGCGGCCGACGTGGCGCCGGGCGATCCCTTCACGTTGACGGTGCGCGCCGAAGGCGCGACCTTCGTTTGGCCGGGGGTGATCCCGCTGCGCATCAACCTCCCCCGCGTCGACAGCCTCTGGCGGATGCGCTAGCGCTTTCGCCGCACTACCGATCCGCACCCATTCGCCCACTCGCACCAACCCGCGTGTGATCGCCTCGAGATTCGTCGCATTGCGCGGGATTCGCGCCGGGCTTACCATGGCCGCGGCCCCTGCCCCGAGGAGACGCGCCATGCGACTGCGCCACTTGTTTGCCCCGTTGATGGCGATCCTATTCGTCGTCACACTCTCGTCGAGCACGACG
>JAJCYU010000302.1 GCA_029262755.1 Anaerolineae bacterium | reverse complement strand
GGCGCCGTGGCGCCGGGCGACATCGCCGCCGTCGCGGACGACGTGGACGGCGAGCCCCGACCGTGGGGCGAGACCGCCGACGTCGGCGCGGACGAATGGCGCCCCGAAGGCGCGCCGACGGTGGCGCCGCGCGCGACGGCGACGGGGACAGCGACGGTGCGCCCGATTGCGACGAGCGCGGCGACGGGGACCCCGCAGCCAACCGGCGTGGCGACGGGGACGGCCATCCCGCCGGCTACCGGCCAGCCGAGTCCGACGCCCGGTGCGGCCGTCGCGAGCCGCATCGTCCTGCCCTGGGCGGCGCGTTAGGCGCAGCGGGTCTAGTTCGCCGAGCTCGGATTGCTCTGCGACCGAATGCGCGATCAACTACCGAATCAGACGCACCTGCACGCCCAGCTCCACGTCGCCCCAGGCGCGATCGGCCGACATCGCCGGCAGCCCGCGAGACAGCGCGAGGGCCAGGCAGGCGCGATCGGCGAGGGAGAAGCCATGCGGCTTCGTCTTTGGGACGAGGGCCGCGGCGATCGCGCAGTCTGCAGCGGTGAAGGGCACAACCTCGATGCTCGTGCTCGCGATGCGCTGCAACACGGTCAGCGCATCGTGACCGTCGGGCACGAATCGCCCGATGACCTCGGAGAGGTTGACGGCGCTGATGCAGCTATCGTCGATGACGTCCGCCACTTGCTCGTGCCCAGGCTCGCGGAACATGAACGCCAGCAACGCGGAAGCATCCAAGACGATCACTCGCCGGCCGCCTCGTGTCGTCGATCCGCGATCAGCGCGTCCACGACGCCTTCGGGGCGCCGCGCCCCATAGAGATCGTCCACGAGCTCTTGGAGTGTCGAGCCCGGCCGCTCAGACGGCAGCGCGTCGCAGGCAGCGTTGAGGATCTCCCGTGCCTCGGCCTCCATGCTCCGTCCGGCCATGGCCGCTCGTACGCGTAGCCGCGCATGGGTCTCGTCGGGAAGGTTTCGTATGTTCAGGATGGCCATGGTTTGCTCCGTAGACTCGTCATTGGTTCGATGGCTCGCGAATTGTAGGCAACGCTTTCGACGTAGGCAATGTAGGCACCGTAGACACTGTAGACATCATGGCGATTCAAGCACGTGGGCGCTACGTGTCGCAGAGGACGTTTTGGGGCTCTGCGTCCTTAGGATCGCGTCTTGTCGCGATTCACCGCAAGGCGGTCGGCGACCATGTTGCGCACGAATTGCGACAATGGGCCGATCGGCGGGCACGCTTTTCGAGCGCACGCGGAAGGCCTTTGCAGACCCTGAAGGTCGGACCTAAGCTGGAACGAGCACAAAGGCCGACCAAAAGGCGCGCCTGCGCGAGCCGCATTGCGATCACGATCCGGCGTTCGAACAAGAAGCGGACGACGGAGGCGACTCGGCCCCATGCCCGCTCAACATCTGCCCATGGCGGAGGACCGCCGGATGCCTGAGAGTCCAAGACATCCTATGCCGTGGCGCGTCGCCGTTCGTGTCGCGACTCCCGATCGCGCATCGGCTTCCGTGCCCGCCGCTGTGTCCGTTCACGCCATCGTATTCGCGGCCCTCTGCCTGAGCGCAGCCGCGCGGTCGTCGACAGCGACGTGGATCGACACTCGGACGACGCAACCTGCGATGGTTCTCGCGGCCACCGCCGGAGCCGAAGCGGCCGGCGCTCGAACGTCCGCGCAATCCGGCCCCGGTGACGTCGACCCCGTGCCGTTGTTCGCGGTCGACGAGACTCCGGACGCCACATGGCTCATCTACCCGACGGATGTGGCGGTTGCACCCGCCGGATCGCCGTTCGCGGGCTCGATCTATATCGTGGATTCGGCTGCGGACCGGATCCAGCAGCGAGACGAGACGGGTACGTTCGTGCGCGCGTGGGGCGGCGAAGGCGATTCGGAGGCGCGCCTGCATACACCCGTGGCCGTCGCCGCGTCGGTCGACGGACGGCTCTTCGTCGCCGAAGAGTGGGCGGAGCGGATCGTTGTGTACAGCGGCGACGGCCGCCTGCTCGACGTCTGGAACTTGGTCGAGATGGGGTCAGGAAGCTTGGACGTCACGCCGTCCGGTGCCGGGCTCATCGTCCAATTGGCCGACGGCAACGTGACGATCCTCGACACGGGGACGGGTCTGCCAAGCGGGGAGACGATCGAACTACCCAACGCGCGACACGGCGTCACGGCGGCGCCCGACGATGGGTTCTTCGTCGTGGTGTACGAAGGGGAGGGCGATCAGCTGGTGCATGTCGCGGCGGACGGCGCCGTCCAGCGGCAGGCCCTTCTGGGCGCGCACCGCATAGGACTTGGGATCGTCGCTACCCATGCGGGAGATGTATACGAGGCGCGAAGACTACGCTTTGACTATGGACTCGGGGCCACGCGGCTCGAGATCATGATCACGCGAATCGACCGCTCGGGCGGCGCGGACACGGCTTGGACGGCAACGCGAAGAGGGCTGGGCACGCTGCGCTGGTCGCGGGTCCTCGACCAGCACTCGGGCTTCGGAATGGCCGTCGCGCCGGACGGCGATGTGCTCGTGACCGACCCGGCCAACCAACGGGTCGTGCGATTCACGTCCGAAGGCGTGTTTCGCGCTGCGATCGGTGCACCGGCTCTTCCGCGCCGTGTCATGACCGATTCGTGGGAGTTTGCGGTCGGCCGGGACGGCCGAATTCGCGTATCCGGCAGCGAAGACGATGGTCTGTACGTTCTCGAAGCAGGGTCTGATTTGGGCGAGCGCTGGTTCATCCACCCGCCGGATATGTCGCCCCTAGGCTGGTACGGAGCGGTCGCCGTCGGTTCCAACAGGCGCACCTATATCATGGATCGAACGCGCTATGAAGTCGTCATCCTAGACTCCACGGGCCAAGAGATCGGCCGCTTAGGGAGGCGCTCCACCACGCAGGGTCCTCCGCAAGCAGGAGTGTTTGGCCGTTCCCAGTTCAATGCAGGAGCGCCCGCCGACCTGGACGACGCACCCGACGGCACGGTGG
>JAJCYU010000301.1 GCA_029262755.1 Anaerolineae bacterium | reverse complement strand
TGCCCGGGTGTCCGGGAAGTAGCTGCCCTGGCGCTCATGCCGATCGGTGCCTACGTCCGGCACGGTGAGCCATTGCTCGACGACGCCGCTGGCGAGGTCCAGACGGTAGATGCCGCCGATGCCCATCGGCCCAAAGGGCGTTCCGCGCTTGTGGTAGGCGGCGACATAGAGCGAGGCCGCGTCGGGGTCCACCGCGACGCCATAGGTCGAACCGATGTCGCGATGCCGCGCGAGCACGTGATGGTCCGTGTTGTCCGGGGTGTTGCGATACGCCACGAGCGCCGGCTCGTCCCATTCCGTGCCACGCGCATAGCACGGCGAGACGAAGTAGGGATTGTCCGTGCGGCAGGTCTGCGCAAGCACCTCCCGCGGCGGCGCCTGGCCGGCCACGGGAGCGGGCGTCACGATGCGGCCCGCTAGATAGGCAGCCAGCACGGCCAGGCCGATAAAGAACAGGGCGCGTGGCAGGGAGTGGTTAGAGCCACGCTGCGTCGCGGTCACGGCACGAGGCCTCATTCGATTGACGTTCACGTCCCCTCCATCCCCCGAAAGCGCGGGCGGGCAGGCCCCGCTCACAATTCAGACACCTCGGGACGGATGCCAGGTTCCCCCGATCACGCGGAAGAACGCATCCACCAGAGCCCGCTAGTACGGGCACGGTGTCCTACATGGACTTAGAACAAGCCGCGAGCCGGGACGATAGGGCTGGCGACTCAAGGCCGAAGCTCCAGGCCCTGTAGCGTCCTATGCGTCTCGCCCCTACGGACACGCCCGCACCCGCCCCGCGATCTGTCGATAGATCGCCGCGAGGTCCTCCGCGTCGGGCGCGAAGGCGTAGTCGCGCGGGCTGCTCGCGGACTCCTCGAGCAGCCGGCGCAGGACGTCGTCGGGCAGGCCTAGGCCGATCGTGAACACGCGCGCACCGGCGCGTTTGGCCGCGGTTGCCGCGGCAAGGACCGTGCACTCTTGGTCCGGGCAGGCGGGGCTCGTCGAGCCGGGGCCGAAGGGCACGCGGTTGGGCAGGCCGTCGGTCAGGAGCACGAGCACCGGGCGGTTGGCGGGCAAGCGCCAGGAATCGTTCCAGGCGGCGATGCCTTGCTGCAAGGCCAGGTCCAGGCGCGTGCCTTCCGCGCTCTTGGCCGGGAGGGCCGCGAGCGCCTGGTCGATGCGTGCGCGGTCGTCGCTGAGCGTCAGCTCGGTCCAGGCCGTGTTGTTGAAGCCCACGATGGCCAGACGGTCTTGACGACCGTAGCCGTCGCGTTCGAGCGACAAGGAATCGGCGAAGGTGCCCGCGGCCTCCAGCGCGGCGGCGAGCTTGGTGCGGCCGGCGCGGGTGGTGCGCTGCATGGACGTCGAGGTGTCTAGCACCAGGATGAGGTCCGCGTGCTGATACTGCGGCACACATGGCGTGGGCGGCGGCACGTTCTTGCGGCCGCAGAAGGTGAAGGTGTCGAGGATGATCTGGTAGATGCCGGCCAGGTCCTCGGGACGCGGCGCGTAGTAGTACTGGTGGCGCTGCGAGGCCACCTGCAGCATCAGCAGCGGATGGATGTCGTTCGGGCGGCCGAGCGCGATCGCGTACAAGTTTGTGCCCTTGTCCTTCACGGCATCGGCCGCGGCCTGCACGGTGCACTCTTGGCTCGTGCACGCGGGCTGCGTGGATTCTGCACCGAAGGGCACGCGGTTGGGCAGGCCGTCGGTGAGCAGCACGACGATGGCGTCGTTGGCCAGCTCGCGCTCGGGGCCGTCGAGCGGCTTGCGGCCTTCGAGGATGGCCAGGTCCAGGCGCGTACCCTCTTGGGTCTTCGTGCGGATCGTCTCAAGTGCGTTCTCGGCCGCGGCGCGGTCGTTGGTGAGCGGGATCTCGATCCACGCGTTGTCGTTGAAGCCGACGATGCTGACCTGGTCGTGGCGTAAGTACGGGTCGTTCGAATCGGGCTCGAGGGCGAGCGTGTCGATGAAGGTGCGCGCAGCCGCGATGGCGGCCTCGTTCTTCTGGACGCCGCCCGGCTCTACGGAGCGCAGCATCGAGGTGGAGCGGTCCAGCACGAGCACGACATCGACGAAGCGCTTCTCCGGGATGCACTCGTCCTCGCCGTAGGGCAGGTAGATCTCGTACATGCGCGGCGTGGGCGTAACCGAGGGCGTCGCCGACGCGCGCGGTGTATTGCTGGCCGTGGGGGTCGCAGTCGGCGTCGGGGTAGGCAGGTCGGTCGGGGTCGGGGACGGCTCGGGCGGGGTGTAGCAGATCAGCTCGACGTCGCCGAGGCCCTGGGCCTTGCCCTGCGGGCCCTCGTGTTGGAGGCGGTTGTAGAGTAGCTCCTCGCGGCCGACGTCCGAGCCATCCGCATTGTCGAACCACACGGCGCCGTCCGAATAGCCCCGGAAAGGGCTGACCGCGCTGCTGACCACGACGTCAAGCGCGCGCACGCGGGCCAGGCCGCCGACCCCTAGCTCGCTCCAGTCGTTGTTGCGGCCCGGGATCACGGTGGTGTCCTGGTCGTAGTGCTCTTCGGTCGCGAGGTCCTCGACTTCCCATTCCCGCTCACCGACCTTGCGCGCCAGGATGATATCGCCCGCAGCGCGGCGGAAGACGTCGCTCAAGGACGGGCCCGTGTCGATGAAGCGGTCGCGGATGCCCAGGATCATGTCGCCGGAGTCCGTGAGCTCGATATCGGTCAGGATCGGGTGCGGGTACTGCGATTGGCGCCACCATTGGTCGTCGTCCTCCGGCCAGGGCTGCCAGTCGCGATGGTTGCCCTGGCGCGGATGGCCGAGCCAGGTGCTCGCCACTTCGCGCATGCCGCTGCCGGTCGGCTTGGAGGCGTATACATAGGCCCACAGGTTGGTTAGATTCTGCCCGCGGCGCGCACTGTTGACCACACCGTGATACACCCAGCCGTCGCGCACCATGAGGCCGAATGGGCGGGCGTCGCGCTGCCAGAATTTGTCCTTCGCGCCGTGTTCGAAGCTGCCGATCAACTGGCCGTCCGGCAACGAGAAGCGGTACACGCGCTTGTCGTTGAGGTTCACGACGAACAGTTCCGAGCCGTCCTCCGTGATGTCGATGTCCCCCAGACTGGTCTCGGTGGTGTAGCCGCGACCCCGGTCATCCGGCTGGTAGTCGTTCTCGGGGTCGTGGCGGTCGTTGCCTGCATTGGGCACCGTGAGCAGCTCGGTCACCCCGCCCCCGTTGACGTCTACGGCATAGATGCCGCCCGGACCGAGCGGGCCGAACTTGCTGTTGCGCTTGTGGAAGGCCGCGGCGTAGAGCACATCGCGCACGGGGTCGTAGGCCATGCCCCACACCGCGCCCACCTCGCCGATCGTGGCCAAAGGGAAGTGGTTCCGTTCGTCGGGGTCGTCGTGGAACGCAACGATGGCCGGCTCGTGGTCGAAGGTCTCGCCGCGCACGTAGCAGGCCGTGGCGAAGTAGGGGTTGGGATCCATGCAGGCCTTCGGCAGCTCGTCCTGCGCCGATGGCGCCGCGCCTACGGACTCCGCGCTAGGCTCGCCCGGAGCGTCGGGCCGTGTGGCTGCCCAGAGCACGCCGACGACGACCAACAGGCCGAGCGACATGCGGACCGCGAGGGCCCCCCGCAAAGCGGATGGCTCCGCACGCGAATCGGCCGGCAACGCCTCGGCCGTGATCGTCGAACGAATCCTGCTACCTACAGTGCGCAGCAACGTACCCAACCGCCCCATGCTGATCCTCCCCCTGTTCGCACAATGAAGTCGGACACGGTACATCCGCCGGCCCCGCCCAGACCAACCAACACCGGTCGATCCGCCCAAGCCCTTTGCCACGCCACAGTTGCCCAACACAATTCGCCCGCACACCTAGCGCGGCCGGCTCGAGGCCCATGACCCCTCGTCCCCACAAGGCTTCGCCTCGAGACCGGCCGCGCGACACCGGCGCACGGTGTGACGACCACAACGTCCGAAGTGCCTCGGCCGAGACAGGGATCACCGAAACTGGGATACTCGTCAGGTTGGCGTCCGTATTGGCAGAATTGGGCGAAGGTCAATCGCCGGCGCTGCTATGATTTACACGGATTGAAGGGGCTCACGGAACGAAATGAGGCCCACGCACCGGGCCGGTCGCCAAGCGGTCTACCCGTATAGGAGCAATACACCGTGTTCGCTGATATGAGCTACATCCTCTATGTCTTGGTGCCCACGATGGCACTTACGATGTTCGCGCAATGGCGCGTGAAGTCGGCCTTCAACAAGTGGGCCGCCGTGCCAAACGGGCGCGGGCTCAACAGCGTCGAGACGGCGCAGGTGATCATGCGCCACGTCGGTCTCGAGAACGTCGAGATCGATCGCGTCCCCGGCCAGCTGACCGACTACTACGATCCGCGCGACAAGTCCATCCACCTCTCCGATTCGACGGTCAGCCAGCCCTCAGTAGCCGGCATGGCCATCGTCGCGCATGAGCTTGGTCACGCTGAGCAGGACAAGGTCGGCAACGTGATGCTCAAGGCGCGCGCCGCCCTTGTGCCCGCCGCAAACATTGGTTCCAACCTTGGGATCTGGGTGGTCTTCGGCGGAATCATGCTGCAGCAGGACTACCTCGCCTGGGTCGGCATCGCGCTCTTCGGCGCCGCGGTGGCCTTCACCCTCGTGACCTTGCCCGTTGAGTTCGACGCGAGCCGGCGTGCCAAGAAGTACCTGCGCGACACCGGCCTCGTGACCGAAGCAGAGTACAAGGGCGTCGATAGTGTCCTTGACGCAGCGGCGCTAACCTATGTCGCGGCGGCTGCGAGTTCTGTGTTGACCTTGCTCTACTACGTGAGCCTCATCAGCGGCCGGCGCGACTAGTAGCACCGATGACATCGCCCATCGCGCGCAACATCCTGTGGGTGGTATGGGGCGTCCTGTTGGCGGCCTTCGCGGTCTTTATCGCCCTGGCTTTCGGCGTGCCGCGCGGCGCACGCGCCTACGTGCGCGATGCGACACGCGCGCTGGAGGCCAACGTCTTCGTCCCAGAGGGCGATGTCGAGCTGTGCACACCGGCGTGTCAACGAAGGGGTGCCGGCGAGACCGTTCGGGCCGAAGAAGGGGCGGAGATTCAGCCGCTCGGCGCCGGCGCGTCCAAAGCCATGGTCCGCTTCTTCGACGGCTCGCAGGTCACGCTCGAAGGCCACGGGCGCTTGCGGCTCGATACGATGCGCCGGCCGCGCTTTCCGATCGGTGAGTCACCGAACGTCGTCACGTTGGTCCTCGAGCGGGACGAGCGAACCCCGGCCGACGCGCTCGCGGTGCTGCGCGTCGGCACGCGCTACGACGACGGCTCGCAGGGGCCGCGCGAGTTCTGGATCGAGACGGCGGACGCCCGCATCCTGGTCGCACCCGATACGCATGCCCGTTTGGAGATGGCCGACGGCGAGCTCCGCGTCTATCACGAAGCCGGTGCGGGCACGCTGACCGTGCGCGGCAATGGGATCATGCTGGGCTCCGAGGACGGCCGCGACGGCCGCTTCATCGTGCTGGGTGTCGGAGAGCGCACGGTCATCGGACGGGACGGCATTCCCGCTCCGGCCCAAGCCGATCCAGAGGGCTTGATCGCTGCCGCCGGCTTCCAGGAAGAGGCTGGGCGACGCGGATGGGAGCATATTCCCGCGCCCGTTGCATTCCAGAGCCCGCCCGAATCGGCGTGGGTCTACGGCGAAGACGGCGCCGCGCTTTTGTCATTGCGCCGGGAGGATTCGCGCAAGAGCCCTGCCGACCTCGTGCTGCGCCACGATCTTGGCAACGTATCGCTCGCCGACGCGACGTACCTGGCCCTGACCGCCACCCTCCGTGTCAACGCCCAATCCCTACCCGGTGGCGGCGACCGCGCGGAAGAGTACCCGCTCTTGCTCACGCTCGTCGCCGTGGACGATGACGGCGACGAGTTCGCGTGGCGGATGGGCTTCTATACGCTCGCGCCCGACCCCGAGGCCGAAGAGTTTTCCGGCGCGCGCGTCGACCCCGTTCGCTCGCGCTATGTCGAAACCGGAGTCTGGACCGAGTTCGACAGCGGCAACCTCCTTGAGGGCTCCAACGCGCTGGCCTTCGCCCATCTACCGACCCCACGGCGCGCCGTGGCGTTGAAGCGCGTGGAAATCAAGGCCTCCGGCCACGATTTCCACAGCGAGATCGCAGCGATCCAGGTGTGGTGGAAGTAGGGGCGAGGAGTCGGCGTGATGCGCCCAACTCGACTGTGCGGCCCGGCTGATCGACCCACCAGATCCGTGCGAGCCTCGTGACGCGACCTACCCGACCGGCGGACGTGTAGGCTCTGGCGAACTCGTCGTTCCAGGCGTAGTTGCAGCACCCGGCAGGTCCGATCCGATCGGCGCGCTCGGCGTCTCGGTTCCGCTCGGCGATCCAACGCTCGTCGGCGTGCCGGACCCGCTCGGCGCGTTCGTTGCGCTCGGAACGGCCTCCACCGTCGGTGGCGGCTCCACGCGGGTCGGGCACTGTTGGCCCGAGCGGGAAGCGGCGATGCTGAGCGCGTAGGGCGCCGTCACGTCGCCCGTCTTCTCCGCGACGATTAGCTCGTACACGCCCGGCTTGAGGCTCGTGTCGATGACGCTCTGCACCCCCTCCCCCCCGCAGCCGTCGTCGCTGTAGGCGAGGATGCGGGCGCAGGGTGCGGCCGGGTCAAAGTCCCCTTCCCGGTACAACGCGAGGATGGTGTCCAGGTCGGTCAGCCCGCAGGTAGAGAACTGCCACCGGCCCTCGCGCTGCACGTCGATGCGCCAGCGATCGTATTGCGATCGGGCCGGGAAGCTCGGACAACGGTTGGCGAACACGAAGTCGATCGGACCGCCTCGCTCCGGGCGGCAAACCACCAGCAGCTCCGGCCCGGAGTCCGGCGGCCGCGTCTCGGTCGGGTCCGCGGCCGTGGGCGTGGCCGTGGGCGTCGGTGTTGCCGTAGCCGTTGCAGTCGCCGTCGCACGCAGCTCGCGCGTGGGCCGCGCCGCGGCGGTCGCGGTCGCGGATCGCGCGGTGGCGCTCGCGATCAGGCGCTCCAACGCGCGCCTGCCGGCCGTGGCCGTCGCGGCGACGGCCGGCGGCGCGAGAGCCGGACGGACGGGGGTCCGCCGCACAACGGCCGTTGCGCCGCTGCGGTCGCGCAGAGCCAAAGCGGTGGCGGTCGAAGGATCGTCCAGCGACGGTTTGCCGGACGCGAGATCGACCGACGTCCCTTCGCCGGCGCGATCCACGTCGCTGTCGCCATCGCTGCCGCTTCTGCTGCTGCCATCGTCGCCAACCCCGTCGTCCCCGCGGCTCCGCCCGTCGCGATCGCCGTCGAACGGTGCGCCGTCCTCGCTCGGCGCGGCGCCGAACCAGGCCGCGATCGCGCCGCGTATCCTGCCACCGGCGGTCGTACCGTCTGCGCCCTCGCCGCCGCCGCCGGCCACGCGTACGGCGAGCAGCACGAGTCCGAGCAGCAGCAGGACCGCGATCAGCGTGGACCGTCCTCGGCGCGGGGACGGCGCACCAGTCATGGTCGGGCCTGTTTCTTGGGCCTCACTCAGCGCACCAGGTGAGTCGAGGAACGAAAGGTCGATGTTCGGCGTGTGGGGCGCGGCTTCGAGGCTGCCGTCGGCCATGGCGGCCCGCGCATCGGCCAAGGTTCGCGCCGTCGCGTCGCATTCCGGGCATGTCGCTACGTGTAGCGCGACGAGCTCGTTGGGCGGCGCGCCGCGGTCGTCGGTCGCCAGCTGCGCGCGGCACTCCGCGCAGGAGAGTTCGTCGGAGAAGCCGGAGAGCGTGGCGACCGCGAGGTGGTCGAGGCGGTCGCGGCACACGGGGCAGGCGGCGAGGTGAGCGCTGTCTTCGCGGGCTAGCGAACGTCCTTCGAGTGCGGCCTCGACGAACGCAGCGTGGGCGCGGTCGCAGGCGGGGGACGGGTTCGCGACTGACTGGCTCATCGATCGCCCTCGTACAGGGCGCGTAGGCGGGTCATGAACTCCGGATGGGCGCGCAGCTTGGCCAGGTCACGCGAGCGGATCACGTGGACGTTCGCGCGCGTCGTACCCAGGTGATCGGCCAAGGCGGCGTCGTCCCAATCCTCTAGGAAGCCGCGCAGCAGCACGGTGCGCGAGGCTTCGCTCACCGCGTCGAGACCTGCGATGTCACCGATCGTGTCCCGGATGCGCGCGTAGCTTTCCTTCGTCTCCAGTTCATCCTCCGCGTCGCGGCCTTCCGCGTCCTGGAGACGGTCGGCAAGCGGCAGCTCGCCCGGGCGCGGTGGCGCCTCCAGGCTGCGTTGGCGGCTGAGTGCCACGCGCCGCGTCCGGCCGGCGGCGCCCTTGGGCTCCAGGCGCCGAATGGCTTCGCGCAGCTTGTTGACGACGATCATGGCCGACCAGGCCACGAACCGTTCGGGCGCGTCGGGACCGCGATCGGCCTCCAACGCGCGCCAGATCGCCTCCAGCGCTTCCTGCATGCTTTCCTCGGCCAAGTGATGCAGACGCGGATCTCCCGCCACGCGCCGCCAGGCGATGTCGTGGAGGAGGCGCCCAAGCTGGGCGTAGGCATCGGCGCGCGCGCGCCGCGAAGGACCGCGGCAGGATTCGTACAGCGCCCGTGATTGCTGCGCGTCTATCCGAGCCACCGACCCTCCTCCCACGGGGGGTGATGCGCCTTGCGGCGAATCCTTTCACGCGTCGCGATGCGAGATGGCCACATCGGCAGGAGCTGCCTAGCGATCCAGCTCGGCGCGAACGCGCTCCACGACGCCCTCGGCCTTGAGCTCTGCCATCGTGTATAGCTCGCCCCCGAGTGCCTCCGCCAGCTCCGCGGCCGGCGACGTCGGATAGAAACGGGAGCGGCTGTACATGTCCACGACGATGGAGCGCACCTTCCGCCGCACGAGACCGGCCGAGAGCTCGCGCATCTCGTCGGCGGGGGCCTTGCCCGTCAAGGAGATGTTGCCCGCGCCGTCCGTGAGCAGGACGAGCATGGGCAAGGCGGTCGGATCACGCCGTAGCGCGGTTTCGAAGAGAACGTCCGCGGTATGCAGCGCGTCCGAGAGCGGGGTCTTGCCGCCCACGGCGATGTCGTGCAAGAGCTGCTCGGCGCGCGTGACGCTGTTGGTGAAGGGCAGCACGACCTCGGTTCCCCGCCGGCGGAAGACCGCCAGCCCCACCTTGTCGCGTCGCTGGTATGCATCGATCAACAGGGAGAGCACCGCGCCCTTGGCCGCCTGCAAACGCTCCGCCGTAGCCATGCTCCAACTCGCATCGACCATGAACAAGATCAGGTTGCCGGACTTGCGCTCCCGTTCCTTGCGCTGAATGTCGCGCAGCTCGATGCCGAAGGGCACGTCCTTGGACAGAGGCGCCTGACGAATCGCGGCGGAGCGCAGCGTGGCGTCGAAGGCGATATCGTCGTAGCGGCCCTCTGCCGGGCGGGCCCGAACGTAGCGGCCGCGGCGCGTATCCGTCTTGGACATGCTGCGCCGGCCTGCGGAGCGGCGTGCGAGCCGGTCGAGGCTGGTCTCGAAGCGTTCGGTGAGCTCCGCTTCGCGTGTTGCTACCGGGCGACCGCTCTCGCCGCCGTCGGCTTGGGTCTCGCCGGCTTGTGGGGCGGCGTCGCCGCCTTCCGAAGGCTCGGCTTCCGCACCCGTTTCGCCGGGCTCACCGTCCTCTTTTGGGCGAGTCAGCGCTGGAAGCTGACTCGCCTCCTTTCTCGTCGCCCGCGACGCCGTCTTCATCGGAGGCGAGCTCGGCTTCTTCGTCGGACGCGCGGTCGAGCACGTCCTGCACTGCCGTCATGTCGGAGGCATTGCCCTCGAGCGGGCCGCGACGCCGGCGGTGCGGCAGTGCCAGGCGCGATGCGAGCGCTAGATCGCCGATCGTGACCACGTCGCGCGCTTCGAAGGCGGCGTTGGCCTGCGCGGTCTTGAGGATTGCAAGCTCCGCGCGATGGCCATCGACCATCGCGGCGGTGACCAATTCCGCGGTGACGCGCAGGTGTCGATCCGTGATCAGCACGCGGGGCAGGTGCTCTTGCGCGTTGCGGATACGCTCGCGCAGCGCCGCTTCCTCGGCTTCGTATTCTTCCGTAAAAGCGGGCGGCTCGTTGTCGAAGGCGAGGCGGCGGCGCAGGATCTCGGTGCGCGCATGGAGCTCCGGCACCGAGCGGACCTCGACCGATAGGCCGAAGCGATCCGTGAGCTGCGGGCGGAGCTCGCCCTCTTCGGGATTCATGGTTCCCACGAGGACAAAGCGCGCCGGATGCGAGAAGGACACGCCTTCGCGCTCGACGATGTTGACGCCCATCGCCGCGGCGTCAAGCAGCACGTCGACCACATGGTCGTCGAGCAGGTTGACCTCGTCGATATAGAGGATCCCGCGGTTCGCGGAGGCCAGCACACCCGGCTCGAAATGACGCTCGCCGGAACGCAGGATGCGCTCGATGTCGAGCGTACCGACGACCCGGTCCTCCGTCGCGCTGACCGGCAGGTCGATGAAGGGAGTAGAACGCTGCTCGGAGGGCAGCGGACCGCCGGCGGTCAGCCGATCTTCGCAATCCGAGCATAGGCTCGGCGAATCGGGCGAACAGGCGAAGCGGCAGCCGTGGACGACGTCGATCTGCGGCAGGAGCACGGCGAGCCCGCGCACGGCGGTGCTCTTGGCCGTGCCGCGCTCACCGCGGATCAGGACGCCGCCGATGTCCGGCCTCACGGCGTTGAGGATCAACGCGCGCTTGAGGTCGTCCTGGCCGACGATGGCCGTGAAGGGAAACAGGGTCTGGCTCATGGGCACGGGAGTATACCACCGGCTCGGTCGGACGTTGCCCCGCGGTGATCCGCGGCAATCCGCGGCCATGCCCGTGCGCCGCCGTCCGGTGAGCTTGCAAGGGTCCTTAAAGCCGGTTATCATCCTGTTAGGTTAACTCGCCCTTAAGTGGGGTGTGACGCCCGCACCGCAGGTAGCCCCCGCCGCGACGGGCCCGCTTTGGACGTGCTGAGAGGGACTCCCGTGAACGTGCAAGAGACGACGACAACCCGCCTGGCGCCACTGCTCGACTTGGTTCGCGCAGCGGCCGGTGCAACCGATCGCACCGCCTTTCTGCCCTTCGTGGCCCGCGAGACGCTGGATCTGGTCGGCGCGAGCTCCTGCGAGCTATGGGTGGATGCCGATGGCCCCGCGCTCGCCGCCGTGCATCGCCGACCCGGCGTCGCGGTCGCATCGCCGGGCGCCGCGGCTATCGCTGCTGTGCAACGCGAAGGCGACGTAGCGCACGTGGATGGGTGGCTGATCCTACCGCTGCCCGTGACCGACGAAGCCGGCACCCGTGCCGCACTTGCGGTGACCCGTGAGGGGGCCTTCAGCTCCGACGAGGTCGCCTTGCTGGAAGTGGCCGCCGCCGTGGCCCGTCTCGGCCTCGACACCGCCGACGCCGGCCGCATGGATGCCGCCGCGCGCGACGAGTTCCTCGCGCTGCTCGGCCACGACCTCCGGTCCCCGCTGTCCAACGTACGCGTCGGCGCGCAACTCGCGCAGCGTAATCTGGATGCCGGCGATCTGGACAGCGTGCGTCAAGCGCTCAAGATCATCGAAAGCCAGAGCGGCCGGCTGCTCGGCCGGCTGGAAGCGCTCCTGGATGCGGTCGCCGCCAGTGGTGGTTGGCTGATCCGCTTGGAGTCGTTGGATATGGTGGCGCTCCTGCGCGAAACGATCGCGCCCTACGAGCTGGCCGCCACGAAGGAAGAGAGCGGCACGCGCTTCAAGCTCGTCGCGCAGCCCGGCTTGACGCCGGCGCGCGGGGATGCCTCGCAGATCGCGCGCGTCGTAGAGCACCTGATCGATAACGCCGCGAAGTACGCCGTCGGCGGCACGATCACGGCGACGCTCGGGCCCGTCGAGGGTGGCGGTGGCGTACGCTTGGACGTATGCGACGATGGCCTCGGCATCCGGCCCGAAGACGTGGACCGCGTCTTCGCCCCCTTCGGTCGCGGGCGCAATGCCGGCGACAAGAGCGGCTACGGGCTCGGTCTCTACCTCGCGCGCAACATCGCGCGCGCTCACGGCGGTCGCCTCTGGATCGCCCGCACCTCGCGCTCCGGCACGTGCATGGCCTTGACCCTGCCCGCCGCGGTGGCGGAATCGACGGCCGATACCGCGCGAACGGAATCCGCACGCAGCGATTGAACCAACGGACGGGACGCCCGCAGCCATGATCGACACAACGACGACAACTCCACAGATCGAGTCGCTGACCGGTGGCCGCCGGCGCATCCTCATCGTCGACGACGACCCCGAGGCGCGTGCGCTCATGCGTATGGCTCTGGCGCCGGATGGGCATGAGATCATCGAGGCCGGCGACGGTCTCGCCGCGCTCCGGATTGCGCACGAGATGCGCCCCGACCTGATCGTGCTCGACATTGAGATGCCGCTGATGGACGGCTGGCTGACCTGCCAGCGCATCCGCGAGGTGTGGGACACGCCCATCATCATGGTCACGGCCGTCGCGCAGCTCGAGGCGCGCGTCAAGGGACTGGGCATCGGCGCCGACGACTACGTCGCCAAGCCGTGGGACATCGACGAGCTGCGAGCACGGGTGCAAGCCGTGCTCAAACGCGCCGATCGGCGCCCTTTCCTGGAACGCCCCGTCCGCTACAGCGACGACCACCTGACCGTGGACCTCGCCACACGCGAGGTGAGCGTCGCCGGTGAAGAGGTGGCGTTGACGCCCATCGAGTTCGGCCTGCTGCGCTATCTCGTGCAGCACCCGAACCAACCGGTGCCAAGCAGCGAGCTGCTGCGCGAGGTGTGGGGCGAGTCGTACAACGATGCGGAAGCCACGTTGCGGGTCCACTTGCACCATCTACGACGCAAGATCGAGCCGAACCCGCGACGCCCGTTCTACGTCAAGACCGAACGCGGCGTAGGCTACCGATTCCAGACGCGCGAGTGACGCGCGCCGCGCGCGTGTTATCCTTGGCGCCATGATCACCCGACGGAACATTCTGCTCGTCTCCGACGATGCCGCCCGCCGCGCGCCCCTCGAGGCCGCGCTGGCCGAGGCGGGCTTCGGCG
>JAJCYU010000300.1 GCA_029262755.1 Anaerolineae bacterium | reverse complement strand
CTGCCGGGGCCGACAACGACTTGTCGTCCGCCAACTCCCGCAGGCCATTTCCCGCCCAATGCTTAATCAATGGAACGTAGCCCAGGGCGGGAGCGGAGACCTTGGTCTCAATCTCATCAGGCGAGTTCAGCTTGTCGTCCAAATGCTCACTCACAAAGGCGACGGTCAGCCCCATCATGACCCCCAAAAGACCAGCCACCAATAGGTTTGTGGTCGGGTTTGGCCGCACAGGGTCGTCCCCCGCTTCTGCTGGAGTAATGACGTTGCCACCGCCTTGGCTGATGGCTTGGACATCGGGTATCTGTATTAGTTGAGCGTGTAAGGAAGCCAGTTGCGCCTGCAGACTGCTTCGGGAGGGGGCGTCGTCCGTTCCGGCACCAAACGTCGCAAGTTCTTCCTCCACCAATTGAACCCGTCGGGCTACTTGCTGGCTGGCCTCATGGGCGTTCTCAATGGCCTGATCCCTGCGGTACTCCAAAAAGGACTGAGCCACGGCATTGGCCCACTCGGCCGCCTGAACGGGCGAAGGGCGTTCCACCGAAATGTCCACGATTTGGCTGTCGGGAACCATCGTGACAGTCAGAGATTCGGCAAGCTCTTCGGTATCAACCAATCCAAGTTGCTCGGCGATGCGGTCAAGAACGACACCGCTGGCAATCAACTCCACCTGGGTCCGTGCCCAGGCCGGATCGAGCAGGCGTTCCAATACTCCGTATTCACCACTGGGTGCCACCGGGCGCATCTCCACCCGGGCAATGCCCTCATATACCGGGGTCATGCGAAGCGTAACGAGCATGGATGCCAGAACGCAGCCGAACAATGTACCTAGTACAATCCAGCGGCGGCGACTTAGGGCGTTCAGGTTTTCTCGAAGCGCTAAATTCAATGGCTGGCCTCTTTCGGCTAGTTCACCACAGCACCATATTCTGGGAATCCTTATTTTCGAGAGCCTAAACGAAAGTTGGGCTAACCTTCCAGCCACTCTTGAACCTGTAACTGAGGAACTGCCAAAAAAGGTCCAGACATGGTTGGGGCGCGCCTGACCAACCCCGGTGTCGGCCCAAGAAAGGGATCTTCGTACCGTACAAGATGGGTATCATTGCCAACAGCGCGGTTGAACTCCTTTTTAGCGAAGTCGGTTTATTGGGTTACGAAAGCAAGTACCTAGGCAACTCAGCGCTCAACGTTTGCGGGAGTCGCGGGGACAATCGAGCGCTCGTTGCTATTCCGGGCGGCTATCGCGAGGGCGAGTGGCACATAGTGCCGCGGCATTCTGCCTGAGGGCCGATGTTGATCAAATGGCTCACGTTTCGTTCGAAAAGTTGGAGGAATCTTGCACATAGCAATTCTTGGGTGTAGGGGCTTTCCCTCGACCTACGGGGGATTTGAGACCCTAGTCCGCCAACTGGTCCCATTTCTCGCCCGGGAGGGGCATGAAGTAACGATCTATTGTCGTGATCCGGGTTTGTCCTTCAAATGGAACTCATCCCGACTTGGGCAGGTTAGACAAGTACATACTCCGGGTCTCGACAAGAAGGTCTTTTCTACCCTCTCATTTGGCGCAACTGCGACGTTGGATCTATTGTTTCGCGACATTGATGCGGCCTTGGTCCTCAATGTGGCCAACGGATACTTTCTACCCCTTTTGACTCACCACGTCCCACGAGTCGTCGTCAACGTCGACGGGATCGAGTGGGAACGCGACAAATGGAGCGCCTTTGGTAAGAAGGCATTCCGCCGGGGCGCAGAGCTCACGGCGAAGCATGCAAATGACATAATCGTCGATTCGCGTGCGGTAGGGAGGATATGGAACGATAGCTTCGGCCGCGACGGGACATTCATCCCCTACGGCGCAGATTTAGTGTTTAACCGTCCACTTCACAGAATAAGATCCCTAGGACTGACGCAAGAGTCCTACGGCTTGGTTGTCGCTCGGCTGGCTCCCGAAAACAATATCGACCTTATCCTTGATTCGATTGAGTTACTCCCGGACCTCCGGTTCGTCGTTGTCGGGTCCGCCAACTTTGACAACCCGATTACCTCCCGCTTGCGTCATCTCACCAACAATCGGTCAAACTTCATGTGGCTCGGTCATATTGACGATCAAGAGCTACTCAACGACCTATGGTTTCATGCGAAGGTTTATGTCCACGGTCATTCAGTAGGGGGAACGAACCCTGCCCTGCTCCAAGCACTTGGGTGCGGAACGCCAACACTGGCACTTGACACAGAGTTCAACCGAGAGGTTTTGGAGCTTGAATCAATGCTCTTCCCCCACGATGCCAAACGGCTAGCCCAATTGCTTGCCGAACGATTCAGAATTGGACCTTGCGCCATCGACTTTCGCTCGATCGTTCAGCAAAGATACCGGTGGTCCCAATGTTGTGCATCTTATGCCACCATTCTTACATCAGAATCCCCGGGAGGCTAGCCCGCCACCCAGGGTCGACGAACCATAATGTGAAGCCCCGCGTCAACGCAGGCAGCGTTCCCGCCACCGAACTGTGATTGGTACATTTGGGCTATGACAACTTCGAAAGGCCCTAGAGATATCGATTTCTGCCGGGTATGCCGGGCCAAAGTGGAGGAGTGGGCCTCGATTACGGATTGGGAGTCGTCCACATCCCAGGAGTTCCGGCTGGGCCGGTGCGCCGACTGCGGGAGCATAACTACGGCTGGAGACCCTCCGCCAATTCACGCTTACGAATCCGGACTCTATTCCCAAGAGGATCCGATCGGGAGCCGCCTCCTACGCAGGATCCTTAGCGTTCTTGATCATCAGGTAGTGAGGTGGCTGCGCCGGAGCAACATACCGGCAGGAGGTAGGGTTATTGACGTTGGAGCCGGGAGCGGTCGGCTAATCATTGCGCTACGCTCAGCTGGCTGGAACGCTTTCGGCATCGAACCCGGGTTGCGCTCTTCAAGCCAAGCAATTGCCCGCGGCCTACCGGTAAGTCAGGTGAGTCTTGAGGACTACAAGAACTCCGACCTAGATGCAGCGGTCCTCTGGCATGTGCTTGAGCATGTTGAGGACCCGCGCGCGGCACTAATCAGAATCTCCAGTTGGCTGAAACCAGGGGGTGGCATTCTCGTTGCTGTCCCGCTGGCGACATCATGGCAAGCGCGCCTTGCTGGCACGAATTGGTGGCACTGGGACGTTCCGCGCCATCGCACACATTTTAGTGAGCAAGGTTTGCGCACCTTGGGACGCGACCTCAGCCTGACCGTTGAACGCGTACATTACTTGTCTTGGGAACACGGTCCAGCCGGTATGTGGATGGCGGCCCTGTCCAGGCTTGGACTCCCCTCTGGATATCCGTTTCGCGTACTTAAGCGCACAATTCGGCCCAAATTCGCTGATCTACCTCGCGTTCTAGTCGGCGCCTTCCTCGTCCCGGTCGCGCTATGCACTGAACTCTTGGCAGCCCGGTGGCGAGCAGGAGGGGCAATTGCCGCATACTATAGGTTGCCGCTGAATCTCCCCAGCAGCGCTGTCGTCGCACCTCAAACACCCGGGCTTATCAGTCAATTCACTCCCCCCCACAATGACGGATGCACACCGCCCTAGATCCTCAACAATCTAAGGCTATTTTGCAGGAGGAGTCCCAATGTCAACGGTTGATCGCAAGGATGGAGTTTCGCCGGCGACGGTAGCCGTAGTCCTCGTCAACTGGCAAAACTGGGAAGAAACAACTGCCTGCGTTGCCTCCCTAAGAGCGGGAGATCGGTCCCCGGATCGGGTAATAATCGTCGACAATGGTTCTAAGGACTCCTCGATCCAGAATCTGTCCCCTCTAATAAATCGAGATCTCGACCTCATTCAACTGACGGAAAACGGTGGGTTCGCTTCCGGTGCTAACGTTGGCGCTAAGACTGCAGTAAATGATGTTGACTTCGTCTGGTTTCTTAACAATGACTGCCTCGTTCATGAGGGATGCCTGCATCACCTCCTCAGTGCAGCCCGGAAGTCCTCAGCAAGCGCCTTCGTGCCCCTTATTCTGAATGCGTCAGCGCCGGATGAGCTTTACTACGGGGGCGGCAGCTTCAATCCGTGGCTCGGCAGACCGAGCCACGTCACCCGCCATCGGCAGGTTGCAAGAGCCGGCAATACAACCCGTTTCGCAACTGGCTGCAGCCTTCTGGTTCGCAGTGCGACGCTGAGGGAAGTCGGATTCTTAGATGAGCAATTCTTCCTCTATTGGGAGGACATCGAGTTCTCGGAAAGGCTCCTTGCTGCTGGACGAACGACCGAGGTTGTCCCAGAAGCCCGTCTTCTGCACGCCCAAGGGACATCGAGCGCCGGTTCGGGCGGAGGCCTGTCGCGGACCTACTATTACTACAATGCTCGCAATCGGTTGCTCTATATTCGCAGGTTCGAAACGGGCGCTCGTAAGATGACCGCGATGCTTATGACCATCCCTCTCGCTACCAGGGACCTTGTGAGGATTTTCCTCACCTGGGACCACGGAACCGTTCAACTCGCAACGTCTCTTCTCGGAGGCCTGTGGGACGGAGTGAAAGGAGACTTTGAAAGAAGGGGACCACTCGAGATTCCATAGTCGAACTTTATCTACACCGCGTCCGAAATCAGTCCCGCGAGCTGGCGCCATGGGGCTAGCCACTTGTCCCCGCTCTCCAGCCGTTCGGAATCTGGGCATCTTGGCCTCGAGAGTACTACCTGAATTGCTCCGAGGAGCTCGGAGTTGGTCCATTCGGGCCTCAATACGAAGTCACCTGGCAGAGCTTGGCGCTTCAGGTCGCCTACGTCCGTCAGGACTACCGGCTTACCGAACGCATGGGCGGTGGCAATGACACCCGACGAGAATCCGGATTCATAAACAGCTAGCACGACGTCGGACGCACTATATGCCGCTTCCTCCTCGTCGATGGTCAGGCGCCTGAACGCCTTATGAACCCCGGCGCTTTGGCCGAAATGCGCTAGCCGCCGCTCCAAACCAGCATTGCCGACTGGACTTCCGACCAAGAGCAATTGAATACCTCCGGCCCGAAGTAAGGGAAGGCACGCGATGACTCGATCGGTGCCCTTGCCTGGCTTAAGGTTTCCGATAATTGAAACCACCGGGTCATGCGGCGCCAAGTTGGTGCCAAGCACCTTCTCCGCCCTGACCCTAGCCATGGCTGAACGGGGCTCAAAGTCACCATGACTAGATAGAAGAATTTTCTCCACTCCGACCACATTCTTAAGCGTCGATGCGGCGAATTCTCCGTGTGCTATCAGGGCCGTGGACGCGCCCAAGGCACGGTTGTACGCCCACGCCATCGGAACCTTTATGACCGGTGCAGGATCATGGGCGATCATGATTACGGTCCGGCCAATGCCGCGAAGAAGTGCTAGACAGACCCAATCAACCAGTGGAGCATGGGGAAAATGCCAGACAACTACATCCCCTTTTCGTACTTTGGCAACTATCCCCAACGCCGCTATTGAATAGGCGATGAAACGGGTCCAACGAGGTCGACTGCGGTTTAGAGCCGCAACGAACGCTAATCGAAATTCGACGCCCGGAGGCAACCGTGACGTATCTGCCGAATACACCTCGATTGATTCAACCAATGGGACGAGCGCGCTCACGAGGGCGTGATTGTAGCCGCCCATTCCTCCGGCAGAGCCTAGCGGCTCAACATAGATGATTCTCGACAATCGCTTGCCTCCGGCAAACCTTGGCGGCGCAATTCGCCCGACGCGCATTTACTTAATTCGGCGTATCCAAAAACTGCCTGGCCTCACTCCGCTATCAAATGACTTAAACGAGGCAGTCAAGTGTTCAGGGAACTTGTGGCGCATTGCTGAACCGGCCCACACGACCTCAAACGAATCGTTGAACGCCAGGAAAGCCTGCAAGAGATACTGTTCAGAGAAGAATAGGCGTCGGTCTTTGACCCAATGTTTTGGATACTCCTCTGGAATAAAGATGTCATGGAAATGAATAAAAACGCCCTTAGCAATACTAGGAACTACTTGCAAGATCTCGTACTGAACATCTCCGCCAATCTTCAACACATGCGAAGAGTCGATAAACAGAATGTCGTTTACGTCGAGACCGGCAAACATCTCGAGGGGGATGCTTTCGACGGGCTTCTCGACCACCTCAACGAAGGCTGGAAGTGCGCTTCTAAACTCGTCGCTAAGGTACGGCTCGATAGCGATAAGCGTGCACTCATACTCTGGATCCTCAAGGGCTAACGATTCTATTGTTTCGGCCATTAAGATCGTTGAAAAACCCGCTCCAACCTCGATAATGCGCTTCGGCCGCAAATACATGATCATGCAGACAAGAATCTCAGCGTCGACGCTTTCGAACTTGCCATTATTTAAATAGAACTGCCGCCACGGCACTCTTTGCCTCGGCAAGCCTTCGTATGAAGGGCGGAACCTGTCAAATTTATCTAGTAGATGTACCTGATCCTCTAGGCTAAGATCAACCCCATAAACGTTGTTAATCTGATTCCACAGTGAGTCGGGAAGCGCCGCAACTAAGGGAATCGGCTGATAAAAATGCACTGGAGTTAGGTGAAGGCCGAGACGCTCTAAAGTCTTAAAAGCGAACCCGAAAACGCTTGAGGCTAGTCTTCGAATCACGGACTTCCTTTCGGCGTTTGGCCGATCGAGTTCCATATAGGAGTCGCTGGCCTTTCGCTAATACCGGGAGGCACGCGGCGCCTCTTAGGCTAGTGGTCAGACAGAAGCTACCATACGGATAGGCATCGTCCCGAGATGGTTGGACACTTTGGCAATTCGTAGGCAAGTCCCCATCGCAACGCCAAGCGCCGGAAAGCTGGAGCGGCGTCTAGGCCAGTCCGGTTCAACTTACACCCAAACAACAGCGGGGCAGCAGCATGCGAGTTGGAGTACTCAACGGCGCGTGCTGATCCTTTGGGCCGATAACCATTCGGCTAATTTAGGGGTCCGAGCGTTGGCAGAGGGGATGGCGGCCTTGGCGCGGAAAGCCTGGGGCAGAGACACAGTGATCGAGTTCCAGAACTTCGCGGCCGGTGATTCCGACCGCTCCTTCTGGATTCGGTCAATCCTTAGGGACGTCGGCCGGCGAAATGGACCCATCAAGGAGAAACTGCGATCCTATGACGTCGTTCTCGACTCGGGTGCCGGAGACAGCTTTACGGACATCTATGGGCTGACCAGATTCCTAGTCATGGCCTATACCGCCCGAATTGCGTCCCAGCTAAGAATCCCAGTGGTAATGGGACCGCAGACAATAGGACCATTCCGAACCAGTGTAGGAAGACGCGTCGCACCATATGTTCTCAATATTGCAAGCCAAGTTCACGTTCGCGACAGCGCGAGTGGGGCGTGCGCTGAGAGACTAGGTCGATCAGCGGACTCGTTGGCGACTGATGTTGTTTTCTTACTCGAGCGGGAGTTTCGCTTCCAGACCCGCGACGTGATCCTAAACGTTTCGGGTCTACTCTGGTCGTCCGACAGCCAAGCGTGCTCCCAAAGATACCGTGACCAGGTCGCGCGGCTGGTCCATCTTCTCGAGGATCGAGGCCGGTCAGTAAGCCTTCTAGCCCACGTAATCGGGGAGGACACAAGCGCAGTTCTCGAATTTGCTGAACAACTCGGCGGAGACCACGAAATTCTCCTTCCAAAGAGCCTAAATGAAGTCCGCGGCATTCTTGGCTCCGGTGCGCTGGTCATCGCAGCGCGGATGCACGCGTCTCTCAATGCTCTCTCATCCGGCACCCCGGCGATTTCGTGGGCCTACTCACGCAAGTTCACGATGATTCAGAACCTAGGTTGGAATTATGGGCTTGACTTTAATACCGCAACGGACCCGTGTGCCGAAACACTCAAACTCGTAGACAGCATTACTTCCTCAGGGCGAGAGGAACTTGAAGCTACCTTGGCCACAACCTCCAAGCGCTTCGTGGCCACAATCAATATCATGCGGTCATTGGATCGGGGGAGGATCAATTACTCGGCTTGAGAACGCCATAAAGCATGTGGTAGGAAACGGAAACTGCGCTGGGTGTGGTGGGTGCGCATTGGTGTCGAATCGAGTGAGAATGGAGTTCGATCGCAACGGCTTCCTACGACCCAGTATTGGTCCAGTGAGTACGGCAGGTACAGACGGACCAGAGGCGAGGCTTTTCAAGAAGACTTGCCCCGGCTGGAAACTTAGAGTTCCGCACAACGCCCCCTCAGTGGCCCACCCGATATTCGGAGACTATCTGGGCGCATGGACAGCATGGGCGATTGACCCGGAGGTTCGACACTCAGGCAGTAGCGGTGGGGTGCTCACCGCTCTTTCGATTTGGCTAGTTGAAAGCGGTCAGACTCGGGCGGTCATTGGAAGCAGTAGCAACAAATCGCTACCAACGGAGACCACGCCAGTCCGCATCGTTTCGAAGGCCGAAGCACTCGGTGCGGCGGGATCACGATACGCACCGGTGTGCAACCTCCCGGAACTGCGCTTGGACGCCGCCGCCAATGCGCTAGTTGGCAAACCTTGCGAGGCTAGTGCTGCATATCAGCTATTTGAGGCCAGGGAACTTCCTGACGAAGCAAGGCCGCTGCTGATGACTTTTTTTTGTGCCGGCACCCCCAGTCAACACGCGACGGAAAGCCTGGTCGCACAGATGGGCATCCAGATTCGAGATGTGGTGGGTCTCCGATATAGGGGGAACGGTTGGCCAGGGAGATTCGCCTTGAAGACCAGGTCCGGCTCTCGACATTCCGTTTCATACGAAGATTCCTGGGGCTCTCACCTCGGCCGACACCTTCAGACAAGATGCAAACTATGCGTTGACGGGGTCGGAAGGCACGGGGACCTTTCAGTCGGGGACTTTTGGAATGCTGACGCAGACGGGTACCCGAGCTTCACGGACGCGGACGGGGTCTCGGTTCTTATCGCACGAACAAGAAGGGGGCTCGACTTAATCAATTCAGCATCAGAGCATGGGCTGATCCACCTCAGTGACATCAACCTAGACGACGTTTTAGCGATGCAGCCCTTACAGGTTGATCGAATTCGAACCTTAGCCGGGCGATTGATTGGACGCCTCCTCGCCGGCAAATCGATTCCGCGCTATTCAGGCTACCGACTCTTGGCGTTGGCGGCAGGAAATCCACTAAGGACGCTGAGAGCAGCAATCGGATCCTTCGCTCGTTCGCTAGGCGTAAAGAGGGGCGACTACGCCGATCTAGGGGCCTGAGCCCCGTTCCGAGTGGTCACGCCGACTGGCAAGGATTTCAACGGAGCCGATGAGGGGATTCCAGATTGTGGTCCACTCATTGCGAGAGTGCCGGCTGGTGGTCGGTGGTCCACTGGGCGTAAAACTCTGACGGTGTAAGACCGCTTCGTGCCGAATGGGGTCGGTAGGTGTTGTACTCGATTCTCCAGGCCTCGACAAGCACCTGA
>JAJCYU010000299.1 GCA_029262755.1 Anaerolineae bacterium | reverse complement strand
CGACGATCGCGAAGCCGCTGGCCTCGTCGACCACGTAGGGCTCGAGGCCGGACAAGCGCAGCGACGGCTCCACGTCGGGCACGTCGCGCGTCGGCAGCCCATCGACGGCCTCTCGGATCGCCTCGATGTGCTCCGGCCCCGTGCCGCAGCAGCCGCCGACCACGTTGAGCCACCCTTGGCGCGCGAAGTCGCCCAGCACCTCGGCCATCTGCTCCGGCGTGTCGTCGTATTCGCCGAAGGCATTGGGCAGTCCGGCGTTGGGGTAGCAATGGGTAAAGGTGTCCGCGATCTTGGCGAGGCTGGCCACGTAGGGCCGCATATCCTCCGCGCCGAGCGCGCAGTTGATGCCGACACACACCGGCTCCGCGTGCTGAATGCTGTGCCACGCCGCCTCGATCGTCTGCCCCGAAAGCGTCCGCCCTGAGCGGTCCGTGATGGTCACCGACAGCATGAGCGGCACGCGCCGTCCCAGCTCCTCGTAGACGCCCTGCACACCGAAGATGGCGGCCTTCATGTTGAGCGTGTCGAAGCTCGTTTCGATCAAGATGACGTCCGATCCGCCCTCCAGCAGCCCGCGCGTCGCCTCGGCGTAGCTGTCGGCCAACTGATCGAAGGTGATCGCCCGATAGCCGGGATCGTTGACATCGGGCGACAGCGAAGCCGTCTGATTGGTCGGCCCCAGCGAGCCGATCACGAAGCGCGGCCGCGACGGATCCGCCGCCACGCAGGCATCGACCGCCTCGCGCGCCAGCCGCGCCGCCGCACGGTTCATCGCGCGGGCCAGGTGCCCTGTGCCATAGTCGGCCTGCGATACGGACGTGGCGTTGAAGGTGTTGGTGGTCAGCAGGTCTGCGCCCGCGTCCAGGTAGGCGTCATAGATCTCGCGGATCACGCCGGGCTGGGTCAGCGAAAGCAGGTCGTTATCACCCTGCAGAGGCTGATCGTGCTCGGCCAGCTCTTCGCCGCGGAAGTCCGCCTCATTCAGCCCGTAGCGCTGGATGAGCGTGCCCATCGCGCCGTCGAAAACCAGGATCCGATCGCGCAGCGCACGCCGCAGCGGATGGTCGGGCGCATCGGCCGCCGCCGTGACCGCATCGCGGTCCACGGGGCCGGCGGAAGGCGGGACGAGCGGATCGGCGGCGATGACCGCGTCGTTGGGGTGGGCCGCGTCGCGGTGGACCGCGTCGGGGTCCGAGGCGGTGGCGGTGGCGGGGGCCGGTTGGCCGGCGACGCCATCGGCCGGGCGGCCGGCATGGGTCGTGTGCATGGTCGTCCTCCTGCGGTGCTCCGGTGTACGCCGGGCCGCGTTGGAGCGCGAAGTATACCGGATCGCATGGGGATTCGGGTGGGGATTCGATGCTAGCGAACCATCCAGCTACGCGTTACGGTGGCCTTTATCGTTACTGGAACCACTCGTGGCAAGGAGTGTCGCCTTGAAATCGCTGACCATACGGGGAATCGATCCCCAACTTGAACGCGCCCTACGATCCCTCGCAGAGCACGAAGGCATCTCCTTGAATCGAGCGGCGCTGCGCCTCATGCGCCGCGGCGCCGGATTGCAAGAAGGCAACGATCGTCCACGAATCGGCCACGCCCTCGACGCGTTCATCGGCTCGTGGAGCATCGAGGAATCCGCCGCCTTTGACGCGACCATCGCGCGCATGTTCGGCACGGTCGACCCAGATGGATCGGCCTAAGGTCGCGTTAAAACAGCTGTGCGGGATCGCGAGGGAGGCACCCCGGAGAGCGATGAACCCGTCCCTCGCGTGAGCCGCGCCACGTCCAACTAACCAGCGTGATGCGCATCTCAAAGTACGCATCCCGACTGCAACTGCCGTGACGCATGGGGAGATCGTGCAATGCAACAACACTCCACACCGCAAACTCGCCGCGATCGCCGCCCCCCGGCCCTCACGCCGCACACCGCTCCTCGCCGTGCGGCGACCGCCCGCGCGGTCACGCTCCTCACGATACTCTGCACCGCGGCGCTCCTCTCCACGCCCACGCCCCGGCATGCGACCGCGGTCGCCCCGGCACAGACGTGGCCGCTCGAATTGGAGATCACCGGCGAGGCCGGCAGCGTGCCCTCCGCCGTAGCCGCCGACGCTGGCCGCTTCTACGTCGCCCAGCACTCGCGCCTCGCGATCATCGACCCGGAGGCCGCGCCCGACCGGCAGCTGTTGGCCCTGTCGGAGCCTCTGGGCGAGCGGATCGACGGGCTCGCGGCGCGCGACGGTCTGGTCGTGACCACCGGTAGCTCCCTGCGGATCATCGACGTGCGTGACCCGTCGGACATCCATGTACTCGGGAGGCTGCCGCTGCGCCCGCTGCATGGCGGCCGGGTGTTGCTGGTAGGCGACGAGGCTTGGGTGCTCCGCGGCATTAACGGGGTGCTTCGTATCGATATCGCGGATCCGACCGCGCCGCGAGAGCTGGGGCATTGGTCGCCCCATCCCATCGCGCCCAACGGGGCGCCCAATGTGGTGGTGGATGCAGCCGTGATGGCGGACGAGCGCGTGGCCCTACTCCAGCGCACCAGCAATCCAGTGTCGCCGCCGCGTGAGAACGAATTGACCGTCGTGCAGCTTCGGGCAGGTGCTGAGCCCGAAATCGTCGCCGAGCGCACACTGGCGTGTTGCGAGTCCGAAGTCGTGGCCGTCGGGGACTGGTTGGTGACGCGGCGCAATAGCTCCAACGATGTGCTCGTCTTCGATGGGACGGCCGCGCAGCTGCCACAAGCGCGGCGGTGGTCAAGCCCGGGGTCATCGATCACCGATCTGGTCATCGGCGGGGAGACCCTTTGGATCGGTGAGGGACGCTCCGATTGGCGCCAGGTGTCCGACATACCGGCGTGGCGAGTCCGCGGCCCCTACCAAACCGTGTACCGAGACCTTCGCCAGGTGGTGGCCGCCGACGCGGAGCGCCTCTTCGTCGGCGCCGAGGTCAGCGGCTGGCTCGGCGCCGACGGAGCGGCCGCCGCCGGACCATCGCTGGAGAGCGCCTACCTGTACGAGCTGGAGCCCGGACCACGGGGCGTCTGGGCAATCGGAGGTCACACCAGGGGTCTTCGATCAATCTACGAATTGCATTCGGAAGAGACGCGCTCGCCGCTGCAATTGCGCAAGACCGCCGTAGGCAATATGAAAGGCAATCCTCCCCATACGATCGCCGCGGAGGCGTCGCGCATCCACGTCGCCGGAGAGTGGGAGATCGAGGACTTCCACGTCGACGCATCGGGCCGGCTGACGCAAACGGCTCGGCACGAAGCCGCGGATGGATTCAACTTCCTTGGCATTCACATGGTGGCGGCGTTGCCAGAGACGGTGCTCTATCGCGTTCAGCAGTCGAGTCGGAGCGGACATCACGTCCTCTTCCTTCGCGGCCGCGAACCGGGCGTGGAGGCCGAACGCCTCAAGATCAAGATGGCGCCATCGACGGAGACGTTCGGCGGTGCGGTGGTGCTGGGCACCCGAGTTTGGACATTGTTCAACGACCCCGCCGTCGGCGCTCCGGCCTCTCTCCAGGCCTGGGATATCGAGGGGCCGAAACGTGGAACGGCCGCGTCGGCGCGTCATCCGGTCGCGCCGACCGGTGCCTCGCTCCTTGCGGGCGCCAAGGACGCGCTGTGGATCGCCTCCGGAAACTGGGTTCGAAACTGGAACGTGCGGGACCCGGATCGACCGGTCGAGATGGCCGCATACGAGCTGCAGGGCATCCCCCGGTTGGCCGGCGTCTCGGGCGACCAAGTTTGGGTTGGGTATGGCACGCTGCCCGCAGCCTCAGCGGGTGCATCGGCCGGCGGTGGCCTGTTGGTCCTCGACATCGGCGGTGTCGGAGATCCACGGGAGCTTGCCCACATCGACTTGGGCGGCCCGCCGGTGGATCTGGTGGTGCAGGATGGCGTCGCGTGGGTGAACGTGCTCGGGGCCGTGCAGCGCTACGCGTTGGCATCTCCACCCGGCCCGGCGGCATCGCCCACGGTGCCGACGGCCGCCCCGGCGACGGGTACGCCCACTCGGACGCCCATCGCTCAAGGCACCCCCACCGTGCCGCCGCGGGCTGCGACGGCGACCGCATTGGCGGAACTACGGACCCCGGAGCCGGAGCGAGGAGCCGTATACCTTCCCTACGCGCTAGCCGCGAAGCTACCCGAATGACGTGGGGCTCCCGGATCAACGCGATCGCCATGCATCCATCCGGCGAGTAGCTCTACGTCGGCTTGGATCGCGCGGGTCGACCTACCGGGCGCTGAGCCTCGGTGGGTGGACCGTTCGCCCCTCCTCGCGGACGCGGTGACGGACATGGCGGTCGAAGCAGATCGGCTCCTGATCACCGCGGGTTTCGCCAGCTTGTTCGTCTTCGGTGCCAGCTCGCGTGCCGCACCGATCGGTCCACCGATCGGTGCGTTCACAAAAGGCCATCGCTACGCATTGCGCGTGCACGTGGACGGCGATCGTGCGTTGGTAGCGGACGGTCCTTCGTGGGTGGAGCCGCCGTCGCCCGGCAATCGGATCCGCCTGTTCGACATCAGCGACTCGAGCCGTCCGCGGCCCATCGCTGAGGCAATGGCGCAGGGGACCACGAGCGAAGTGTTGATCGGAGACCTGGTTCGATCAGGTTGCTAGGCAAGGAGCTCATGCTGCTGGAGCTACGGAGGTCGATACTGAGCACAGGGCCTTCAGTCCCCTGTCAATCGGTCTCGATAGCAATTCCGCTACAGTTGCGGATCAGTCCGGCGTCATGTCAACCGACATGATCGCTTCGATCGGATCTCCTAAGGACATCCTGCATGGTGAAGAACGTATGTGTGTGCCACCGGCTCCACCAGCTAGCGGAATGCAACGGATGAGACCTATTGTATGTTGGATGCTCGCTGCCTTGATCGTGTTTGCTACAAGTGATCACACCAGTGTGGCGGCTGTGGACCAATCTGTGCGTCGTATATTGGACCAGCAAACCTACGCGCCTACGCGGCTGGGGGGGTACACCGAGCCAAGAGTGCTGCTCGCAGACACAGCGATGGCACCACCCTATGAACGCGCACGAACGGCAACACCAGTTGCACGGGAACCAGGCAAAACAGGCATTGAGGTTCCGAGACCTACGCCATATGGTGATGTATTCGCGAACTGCCTGATGCGATGGGCCTACGATTCTGGTGACGATGGAACTATTGATCGTAGCGGGTGGACGATCTACGATGAGAGATCCCACGAAGTGGAGGAGGGTGGGGATTCGAATGGAGATGGAACTATCGACTACTCGGGGCAGCTCCACTATGATGCCGATGGTAACCTGACAGAAGCGTCTGGCGATAGTGATGGAGATGGTGCGATCGATTTTCGAGATGTATATCACTACAAAGAGGGCAAGGTTGTCTTGTCCAGGAAGGATATAGATGGAGATGGAGTATGGGACTGGGAGATGACGCACCAGTATCAGGGACCATTGCTCGTTCGAACGGCTTCCCACCGAATTGAAGACGATGGGATTGAGGTCGGTGGAGTTGAGACGTTGTATGAGTACCAAGATAGAGAGATCCAGGTACAGCGAGTTGACTTGGATGGCGATTCGCTGATCGACAGGGTGTGGGAGTATGTGTGGGGCGGTGGACGCATTGTGCGAATCGATGAGACCAGAAGCAATGGAAGGAAGGCGCAATTTTTCTACAACTACGACGAAAGAGGCTTTCTGATTGAAGCACTTCGCGACGAGTTGGCGGATGGGACAGTGGATGATAGGGAGATGTGGGAGATTGATCGATGGGGACGATTGTCAGAGAGAATCATTCACTCTGCGGGGCATGAGCATAGTCGCACGACATATTTCTACGATGTATCAGGAAAGGTGGTAAGCAGGCAGCTGAGGTTTGTTGGAGGGGGGTATTCTGTGACAACTAGGAAGTATTGGTGCCCTAAGAGAGGGGATCCTTGGAGATGATCCTGTACGGCCAACATCTCCCAATTTGTGGTACTGCTCAGCGGCACCTGTTCAGCGGACTGGACGTGAGGGCAGTTTCGACGAAGTCTCTGAGCCACGAGAGTCAGCATCGACGACCGCCGAGAGAGATTCGAATGCATCGCGGCTTCGGAATTGGAGTGATGGGCAGGCGTTGAGGATTCGTTCTATCAACCGTTCGCCGATTCCGAGTGCGTTCCGTAGCTCAGCGTGTGCCAGGTCTCCCCATAGCGGAATCGCGCGCGTAGGTTGTTATTCCCCGGGCTCGTAGTCACGGGTGATGCTCGACCTTGAGGATCCCGCGAGCTTTGGCCCGAGCCTTCGGGCCGGAACAGGCAATGGCCGTCCACTCGATGTACTGCTTTGTCTTCAACCGGACTGGCCCCACAGTCAAGCGTCGCCAGCAACTACCCACAATCGTCGCAACCACCTCAAGATCCGGCGCGAGGGAAAGATCCAGAACACGGCCTTCTTCAACGTCTTCGCCGTCGATCTGGACGGCAAGCGCCACGCCTTGGCCACTGGGTCGGTGACGGTGGCGAGGGCTCGAACTTCTACCTGAGCGTGTTGACGGACCTGCCCCGCCGCGGCGTCCAGAACATCCGCATCACTTCCCGGCTGATCGGCACCGAGATCGGCGTCCAGGGCCCCGTCACGCCACCCGCCGGTCCGCGCCCGACGCCGTACCCGCGCGCTTGGCGCGAGGGCCGACGTCTCGCGTTGCCGTGGGTAGTGCAAGACCGTGCGCTGGTCGGGAACGGATGCCGCTAGCGTGGATGGTGTCTTGCGCTGTTTTGCCGGGCAACCGGACCGCGTCGGCGGACGCATGGCCGAGAGTGTCACGGATCGAATGAGCAATGGCGTCGCAGCGGGTGTTCCGTACGCTTGGGCCGACGGCCTATGCCCGCTGCCGATGTGGGCGGGCCGGACCCGACGTCGAAGTTCCTGCCCCTTTGCGGTCGTGGAGCGAGAATCGGGGACCTCGGATGTCCTTCGGACACGGGCTTGGTAGTTGTAGACCCTGTAGCACTACTGCCCCCCACTGTCTGCGCAACCCCATCCGGACGAGGCAATCGATGTTACGAGACGAAGGCGGCGACGCACTCCTTGAGTGGGCAAGCAGGGGAATGTCGTCAGCCTTCGTGCTGCTCCTCGTGGTGGCCATCATCGCCGCTGCCACCGCTGGCGATTCGGGAGCGGGCCGCGCGGCGGCAGCGGCGGCCGACCCTTCCGATACCCTGCACTTCGCAGGCGAGACCGGCGGAGCCATCACGGCCGCAGCCGAGTCGGACGGGCGCTTCTATCTCGCCGTCCACTCTCGCATCGTGGTCTTGGAGGCCGGCGCTCCCGAAGGTTCCGCCCCGCTCGGTACGTCCCCGGCATCGGGGGCGCGCATCGACGGCCTGGCAGTGCGGAATGGTCTGGCGGTCACCACGGGTGCTGACTTGCGGGTGCTGGATGTGCGAACGCCCGACGCGATTCGTGAGCTGGGGCGCGTCTCGATGGGCGCCACGTCCGGCGGCGACGTGCGCTGGGTGGGCGAAGAAGTCTGGGTCGACCACCGGCTCGGCGGCATCTTGCGCGTGTCGGTGGACAATCCCTCCCAACCCCAACTGTTGGGCCGCTGGAAGCCCGACATCTTCACAGAGTTTCCCGATAGCGAGACCTTTGTCGATTCCATTGTGCAGTTGCCGAACGATCGTGCGGCGCTTGTGTTGTGGATGTTGGATTCGGGTGGCCGCATTCAGATGGCCATGCTGGTGGTGGCGCGCGCCGTCCACAGTGGCCTGCCGATCGTTGAAGGCGCGCTGCAAGTCGAGTGCTGTGCGGCGGAGGTGGCGGCGGTCGGCAATCACCTGGCGCTGGCCAGAGGGTCTCGCAGGTGGCTCGACTTCTACGATACGCCACCCGGGGCTAGCCCGGTGAAAGTCGGGCGGCTCACAATCCCACAGGTGGGCGTGCCTGGCGTGGTGCAGCGGCTGGTGTCCGGCGGCGATCGGTTGTGGATCAGCCTCGACGAATCGACGTGGCAGGTGATGATCCCCAAGGACGAATGGTATTCACTGCAACGATTCAATATGCCGCACAATATGTCCCGAACGACAGCAGTGGCCTCGGCGGATCGGCTGCTCTCAGGCGGCACCGACCTGTTCTGGGCTGGCCCTGAGGGATACGACGGGCCGGCGCCGGACGTGGGTGCCGGCCTACTCTGGGATGTGGAGCCGGCGCCGGAAGGCGTTTGGGCTACCCATGGACAGTATCTCAGCAACCTGTCCATCGTGCACGTGACGCCCGCGGAATCGGGTCGGGGCATCCACCAACGGCCCACCGGGGTGACCGGCCTCGAAGGCAGGCCACCCAATATGTTGCGGGCAACCGGCGACCGATTACATGTTGCGGGGGAGTGGGCCGTGACGGACTACAACTCGGACGACGCCGGCCTGCTGAGCGAGACCGCGCGCCACGACGCACATCCGCTCACCCACGACTGGACCGCGATGGTGTCGGCCTCGGAGGAACGCGTACTCTACCGCGTGAATCAATCGCAGTCTCCCGGCGGCCATGTATTGGTCATGCGTGGCCCAACGCCCGGGCTGGAGAGCAGCCGGCCCCGAATGAACGTTGCGCCCGGCCGTCAGAACTTCGCGGGCGCGGCGATCGTCGGGCCGCACGTCTGGGTAATGTCCAATCCGCCCGGTGCACCGTCCATGCTTCGGGCCTGGCACAGCGAGGGGCGGCGCATCACCCAGCCGGCGCACGATGGCGTCCGCTTGACTGGCACGCCGTTCGGGCTGCTCGACGCCGTTGGGCCTCGGCTGTTCATCGCCCGTGGACGGACGGTATCCTTGCTGAGCGTGGCGGACCTAGAGCGACCGGTCGAAGTCGCACGGCTCGAGGTGCCGGACACTGTGATCCAAGCGGCGGTATCCGACGACCGGATGTGGGTGGCCTATGGCTCCCAAGCAAACTCGAGCCGCGGCAAGGGCCCGTCCGGAGGGCTGTCTCTCTTCCAGCTGTCGCAATCGGACGAGGCCCTCTTCGTCGACAACGTCGTGCTCGGCGGACCACCGTCGGACCTCTCCGTGGACGCCTCGGGCGCCTGGATCACCGTGGAAGGCGCGCTGCAGCGCTATGTGGTTAGCGCCCGGCCGTCACCCACGCCCCCGGCCCCGACGCCCCCCGCCCCGACGCCGGCCAATTCGCCAACCCCGACAAAGACCGCGACGCCGCTGCCACAAGCGACCAGGGATGCCACGCCGGTGATGTCGCCCGACGTGTTTCTGCCGAGGGTGGATGGCGGCTGATTCTGGCGATTGTCGATCCCCGCGGCTACGTCTCGAGGCCTGCGGCGAGCGGAGACACGCTCGGGCCGGCGGCAGAGAATGTCGTGGCGAGCCTGGCGTTCAGCACCCGGCCTTTTGTTGCGAGTTGGGGCGCGTCGACTGCTTGGACCGGTGACAGCGTGTTGGCCGAATCCGGCCCCTTCAGATCGGGAATCCCCCAAAACGAGCGGTATTCCTGGTAACAGTGCCCCGTTCCGTGTGCCCGAGGATGAACACGGTCAGCGTTGAAGTGGGCGAGATGAAGACCGCACCGTCTCCATAGCCAGTGCCTGGCGAGCCGTGGTGTCCCAATGACTGTTGGGCGGGGCGGAGTCCGGAGCGCGTGAAGTAGGTGTTGTATCGGCAGTAGGCTCCTTCAAGCGTCGACCGTGGTCGGTGCACGATCTCAAGGACCCTGGCGTGCGCAACCTGGACTCGATGGGCACGAAGATCCGAGCGCGGTTACCGGGATCCGCGCCCCGAACGTTGCTGCTCGCCCTCCTTCTCCTCCTGACAGCGCTCCG
>JAJCYU010000298.1 GCA_029262755.1 Anaerolineae bacterium | reverse complement strand
GCGCTAAGGCGCCACGACTCCGTCAGCGGCGGTCCCGTCTCCTGGGCCCGCGCGTCACCCGGTGTGCCGCCGGCGAGGACGAGCAGCGTGATGAGGCCGGTCGCGAGCGCGAGGGGGACCCGAGATCGGCCTGGGCGCCGGGAGCGGAAGATCCCATCGACGTACGCTGCGGAATCGGGTGCGGTCATGCTCGGCCTCCAGGGGCAGGTGCGCGGGCCGGCCGGTTGGCGGGCGCCTCGCCACCGCATGGTGATATGCGGTCGGTTTCCATGGTTGGGAACACGAGGTGGCTTCGACTGCTATCTGAGAATCAGGGGCATGGCGGAAGCATAGGCACCGGCGTTGGTGTGGGACGTCCGCAGCCGTGCCAAAGCGCGAAGCCAACGCCGCTGTAGCCGCGCTGGAAGTCGTTTGCGTTCAACTCCCGAAGCGGAGGGCTGTTGGGACAACTCACGTACCCTTCCGGCAGCCGTTCCATCGTGATCCTATACGGCGGCGGCTCGCACAGTCGCGCAAGCACGTAGCTCGGGCCGCGCGGGGTTGCACCGACGGGACCGAGCCAAAGGACCTTGCCGGCGCTGTTGCGCACCACGATGGTGGCAGGACTTCGCCACGAAGGGCGTTCCCAATGGTCGCCCGCCCGGAAGCCGCCGCTACAGCCCGGACAGGCGTAGGGGCCGAAGCCCGTCACGTCGGGATAGACCGAGAGCGCCACGCGCCAATCGGCGTCCGGAGGGCAGGCGGCGGGGGGCGGCGGCGGTGGCAGCGGTGGGGTCGCGGGCGCGGACGGAGTTCCGTCGCCCGGGGGCGGAGCGGCCGGAAGCTGCACGTCGAGCGACGGTGCGGGGAAGGACCAGCCGCGGCGCGTGCCGTCCGCGTCCACGTACCGGACTTCCGCGGGGCCGATTCCCTGCGTTCCGGGCAAGAGCGCCTTGATCGTATGGCTGAGCACCAGACCGTCGACCGGCAGCACGGGCCGCGTCCACTGCCAGCCGTCGTCGACCACGAGGGCCGGCGGATCGGAGCTTCCCGGGACCAGGCGGAAGGCGGGCGCCGCGGGACGGTCGCGAATCACAAGGTCGGTGATGCCGATCGAACGGACCACGTCCAGGATCGTGTCGTAGATGCGGTCCAAGTCGACGGCGTTCGGGGAGTAGTAGAAGTCTTGGGGAGTGCTGGCCATGGCCTCGAGCAGACGCGAGTCGATGAAGCGTCCCAGGCCGATGGTGACGATGTACGCGCGTCCCGCGCGGGCCAGCTCCGCCGCGGCGAGTGCGGCGACGTCCGGTTCGGGTGCGGACGGTGCGGTCGGATCCCCGTCGGTGAGCAAGATCAGCACGGGCAATGCGTTGGGCCGCCCTTCGGTGCGCAGGTGGGCCATCGCGGTCAGGATCGCGGCCTCGATGTGCGTGCCGCTACCGGATGCGCGGAGGCCGTCGACGGTCGTTTGGATCGACGCGGGATCATTGCTCAGCGGATGCAGTAGGACCGCGTCGCTGCTGAAGGCCACGACCGAAGCGCGATGGAAGCGCATATCGAGGCCCCCGAGGAAGCGCGTCGCGGCGTCGCGCGCCGCGCCCATTTGATCGCCCTTGCTCATCGACAGGGAGCGGTCGATCAGCAGCGCCACTTCCGCGCCCACCACGGCATCGGGCGGGCAGGAGGCCGAGAGCGTCAGCGTCACGACGGCCTCGCCGCAGCGATCCGCTTTGGCGGCCGCAACCGTGCGGGTGCCCACCAGCTCGCAGGAGCCTCGCACGCGCGGCGGGTCCGGCGGCGGCGGGGTCGGGGTCGCCGGCGGTCCGACGGCGTAGACGCGAACATCGCCGCTTGCCCGGTCCAGCACGTGAATGCGCGCATCCGTGCCGACCGCGATATCGGCCGGCTCGCCCGGCACATGGAAGCGCGCCAAAAGGCTACCGTCCGGTCGGTGCGCCCGCACGAGGCCCTCGCCGAAGAGCACGGCTACCACGGTCTCCCCGTCGGCCTGCGTGCCTACGCCCACGCGGAACGGGCCGCTCGCCTCGAGCATGCTCCACGCCTGGGCGCGGCCGGGCAGGTAGGGCGGCGGCCAGGACCAGACCTGGCCACCGACGATATCGGTGGCGAAGAGCGTGCCGTCCGGACCCGCGTCCATATCGGCCGGGAAGCGCTCTGCAGCGCGTTTCTCCGTCAGGTCGCCGGTGACGCGGCCATCCCGGTCGCCCAACCACGTCATCCCGCCGCCTTTTTCGGTCAACCAGACCCGACCGGGCGTCCAGGCAACGCCGCTGCCCGTGCCGCACTCACAGCGCCGGTTCCAGACGATGCTGCCGTCGGGCGCAACGCGGCTCGCGTTGTACACGGCTTGCCCGCGGGGCGGCAGCGGATCGTAGCGTCCGAAGTACAGATCGCCGTCCGCATCGATTGCAAGATCCAAGGCATCGTCGGGCACGCTGCGCTGCTCGCGCACCGCGCCGTCGTCCGTCATCGCGACCACGGCGCCGGCGGGGCCGTCGAGCAACCAGATGCCGCCCGAAGGATCCGACGCGATCGCGGACGCGTTGCCGAGGCCGTGGGCCGCGGCGGGCCAGGTCGTCGCGAGCCGATAACCGGGCACGGGAGCGGCCGGCGCGGGCGCGGCAGGCCACGCCAAGGCGGCCAGGAACGCGAGCGCCGTCCATGAAGCGATGCGCACGCGGCCGAGACGCGGAGGACGCACCGGGAAAGAGAAACGGCGCGCAGGTGTTGGGGCGCGCTCGGGGAATCGAGGATCAGGGATCATCAGCGGGGCTCACAAGGCGGAAGGTGGGATAAGGGCTCGATTGGGAACAGGATCGCCAACCGGGGGAATCAGCGCCGTTGTCTTGGCTTGCTTGGATGATGAAAAAGCGGCGCTATTGCTGAGCAAAAGTGGGGCGGGACGGCGGATGCGCCCTTGAGGAGATCGCGCGCGGCCGCGGCCAATCAGGAGGGCTGGCGGCCGCCATTCAACGCTTCCTATAACGTGACGCCGCGGTTCAGCGTGACCGGAGGCTAGCGAGGGCGCAGGAGCGCGCGTGCGGGGGCGCCGTCGCACCCGTTCAGTTGTAGGGGCAGGCAGACGAGATCATAGCGCCCCGCCAATACGTGCGAGAGGAGTATGCCTTCCAACACGATCACGCCCGCTGACAACAGAATGCGATGTACGGGTTCCAGGTCGTCCCACGGTGCGATGGAGGGGCCATCGATACCCACCAGCCGCACCCCACGCTCAACGAGATGGCGGGCTGCTTGTGGTGTAAGCGCGGCGAAATCGGTACGGAACGGTTGCGGATCTGCGTCCATGGATGCCGCTTCCTCGCCCGCGTGGATCGCGCTGTTGCGCGTACGAAGGAGGACGCGCTGCGCGCCGAATTCGACCGTCGATCGCAACGCGGGCGCATCCACGTGCGGATCCGCGAACACGTCCGTGACGACGGATGGCCCGATCAAGGCATCCAGTGACAGGTGCTCGACACCCGCGCCGCCGGGTAGCACGTGCGCCGGCGCATCGACATGCGTGCCCAGGTGCACGCTCGTAGCGAGGGTGCTCACCTGAAAGCCGCCGCCGTCCTCGATGCGCGCGGCGCGACGGATGCGCACCGGCGGGTCGCCCGGCCACGTCGCCATGCCGTCGACGATGGGACGGGTGATATCGATCCAAGCGCCTGTCGTGGACGAATCGAGAGGCATGGCCGCGTTCAACGCACGGTGCTCCGTGACGGCATTCCTCGAACCACCGGTGTCATGGTATCCGTCGGAGTCGCCTCGTTCGTCGGCGTGGCTCCCACCGCCGGCGTAGCATCGTCCGCAGGTGTAGCCTCCACGGTGGGCGGCGGGATGCTTGTCGGCGCGGGCCGTAACACAGCGCCTTGCGCCAGATAGGGCAGCAGAACGGCGTTATCGGATAGGGTCGGGCTGTTCGTAGGGCTGACGCGCGGGGTGGGGGTCCACGTCGGCCCTGGCGTCGGGGTCGCGGTGGCGAAGGGGAAGGCCGGGGCGTCGGGCCCCAAGGTCGGCACCGCGGGCGGTAGCGTAGGGAACGGCGCAAGGGGCGGCACGGTCGGCACGCCCGGTGGTCCGCCACCTGGCGGCGTCAGCGTGGGGGCGGGGCCGTCGCTCGGCGTGGGGCTCGGGCCGTCGGTCGGTGTCGGCGGCGGCGCAGAGGCCGTGGGCAGGCTCGTGCCGCCGGCCGTCCAGTCGGGCGCGCCGCCCGCGGCCAGCGCGTCGCCCAGACGCGCATCGCGCAGCGGGGTGATGTGCAACGCGCCGATCGTGGCGCCGAGCTCGCGCGCCTCAAAGGCGAGCCGCTGACCGTCCGGCGACCACGTGGGATGCCGCAAATCGAGCCGGTCGTCGGCCAGCACCTCACCGAAGGCGCCGCGGGTCAGGTCGAGCAGCCACAAACCGTGGCGCAGGCCGGCGCCGGCGCCGAGATGGCCGGACGCGAAGGCCAGGAATCGACCGTCCGGTGACCACGCCGGCTCGATATCGTCCCAGCCGGGATGGGCGAACAGGATGCCGGCGCCACGACCATCCTCGCCGGCGATGTAGATCTCGCCACCCCGATTGACGTTGCCCGCCCCCGAATCCGTGGCGACAACGAAGGCCACCCGGGTGCCGTCGGGCGACCAAGCCGGCGATTTCAATTGCGTGGCGGCGCGCTGCAGTGGCGCGAGCAAAGGCTGTTGGTTGAGCCCGTCGGCTAGGCCCGCTACCAGCAGGACGGAGGTCTGGGTGGAAAGGCCGGGATCCAGCACGCTGCCGAAGATCAGGCGCCGGCCGTCCGGATGCCAGTCGGGCGCGCTGTCGAGAGGGCCGAAGCTAAGCGCGCGCGCTGCGCCTTCCGGATCGCGCAGCCAAACGGCCGCTTGGGCCTCGACGGGACCGTCGCCGCGGGGGGCGACAAAGGCCAGGGTTTCGCCGTCCGGAGCCCAATCCGGGTCAGCCTCCGAGACGCCGGCGGTATTGCTCAACTGCTGCGTCGTATCCGGCTCGCCGGGGGCAAGCGCGTAGAGATCATGGTTGAAGGCGCCGGCGATGAAGACGATCCGTTCCCGACCGACCTGTGCGGTGGCAACGGGACTGCGTTCGCGCTGCGTGTGGGCCGAGGCGAGACCGGTCGCAACCAGCGCGCCGACGGCCGCGAGCCGCGCTGATCGCCGACCAAATTCGCGGTTCATAGGCTGAGGTGCTCCTCACGATGCGGGCTCGGGCAGCAGCGACCGGATTCTAGGCGTGCGCGCCGAGAGCGCGAAGCCGATGCAGCGTGTTTGGCGCACCGGTCTCGCCTACGGTGCAAGTCGCTCGATCGTCCATTGCCGCGCCGCCGGGTCGCCGTCGTGGAGCTCGAGCACGTATCGGAAGCGATCGTGCAGGCGATTGCGGCGGCCTTGCCAGAACTCGAAATGGTTGGGCGCAAGCCGATATCCGCCCCAATCGGGAGGACGGGGAATCGGTCCGCCATCCGGATGCGCGCACGACAGACGCGCGACACGAACTTCAAGCGCCTCGCGATCGGGCACGATCGTGCTCTGCGGCGAGGCGACGGCGGCCAAGCGGCTGCCGTGGGGTCGCGAGGCGAAGTAGGCATCCGATTCGGCTTCGGAGAGCATCGCGACCGCGCCTTCCACACGTACCTGTCGCTGTGCCTCCGGCCAGTAGAACAGGAGCGCGGCGCGGCCGTCCGAAGCAAGCGCGACGCCCTTGCGGCTGGAGTATCGCGTGAACCATGTGAAGCCGGCCTCGCTTACGCCTTTCAGCAAGACCATGCGGGCGGCCGGCCGGCCGTCCGGGTCCACCGTGGCCAGCGCCATGGCGTTGGGTTCGCCGGGGTATGCCTCGCGTGCCCCGACGTGCACATCCATCCACGCGTCGAACTGCGCGAACGGATCGGCGTCCAGATCGGAGCGCCGCAACGACCCCTGGTCGTAGGGGTCGCGCATACCGGCCAAGCTCATCGTCCACCGCCATAGGGCCGATCGTGCGCATCAGCGGTCATGATTCGTCGCGCCAGCAGGCGAGCACGCCGAAGCGGCCGGTACGGCTCGAAGCACGGTAGGAGTACCAGGTCTCCGGTTCGGCCATGGTCGATCGTGGGTCGATCGTGATGCGGCTGTCAGTGACGCCGACGGCCCGCAGTTGGTCGCGTAGCACCGCACCGAGGTCCAGGTGCCAGCGCTCGCCCTTCGGACGAAGCCAGCGCTGGATCGCATCGCGCCTCTCGGATCCGATTCCCTCCCGCTCCGCGACCGCGGAGACCACCGCTTCGCCGACCTCAAACTGGTCGAGACCGATGTGCGGTCCAACCCCAACCCAAATGTCCTCCGGCCGGCAGCCGAGCTGGTCGATCATGGCGCGTGCCGCGTTGGCCGCGACGCCGCCCAACGCGCCGCGCCAGCCTGCGTGCGCCACGCCGAGGGCGCGCCGCACCGGATCGACTAGCAGGACGGGCGCGCAGTCGGCAACCTGAACCAATAGAGCTACGTCGGCGGCATCCGTGATCAACGCGTCGGCGCCCCGAATGGCCGACGCGGTGTCCGTCGCGCCAGAACCGCGCTGTGCGTGCCCGACCCGCGCGACGTCGCTGCCGTGGACCTGTTCCGCCACGACGACATCGTCCAGCCGGATGCCGAGCGCCAACGCAAGGCGACGCCGATTCTCGACTACCGCCGCCGGGTCGTCGCCGACATGCAGGCCCAGGTTGAGCTGGTCGAAGGGCGGCGCACTGACGCCGCCGATGCGCGACGAAAGGCCGTGGGAGAATCCCGGCACGTCGGGCAATCCCGGAAGAGGTTGAACGACGGGCGGCGCCACGACACTCGAGGCGGAGCGAACGTTGGCGGGCCGCGTCAAGTCGCGCATACCGTACGCTCCCACCCCGACCCGCGCGCGCTAGCGGCAGCCACAGGCGAAGATCAGAACGTTGTAGATCGGATGGTAGGGCCGATTCGGATTCTGCAGGCTGAGGCGGTCGCGCAGGGGGTTGAATGGGCTGGCGGGTTGGGACGGGAAGCAGCGATCCCCGTAGCCGCGCACGGCGCGCGGGTTGGCGAGCGCCGAGGCCAGCGCCGGCGCCGGTACGCGCGCCTCCACCTGGGGGCAGGCCTCCGGTTGGATGACGAGCGCGGGCGTCGCGCTGGCAGCCGGCGCGGCAATCGTGCTCGTGGGCGCCGGTGGCGGCGTCGTGGCGGAAGGTGTCGGCGCGGGCGCGGAGCGGCGCGCTAGGACGAAGGCGCGGTTACGCAGCCAACGAATCTCGCCTTCGCGCTGCGGATGATCGATGAAGCTCAGATCCGTATCCGGTTGGCCGTCACTGTTTAGGTCGATAAGGAAGGTGTCGAGGGCCGCCTGCTGGAGCGTGGTCGTGTAGTTCCTGCCCGGACCGAGGCCGTCGATGAGGACGATACGCAGCGTATCCGTGACTCGGTCGACACGGGCCGCAAGCTCAACACCGTTGCGCACAAGCCCTCTGTAGTCGCCTGCATAACGGTCCCACGTTGCGGGCGCCGTGCTCCAGTCGCGGTTCGTCGGCGGCTCCAGGTCCTCGATGACATTGACGATCGTGCATCCCGCGGAACGGCTTAGCGAGTCGAAGCCGTTGGCCAAGATGCTGACGGCAAACTCCTGCTCGGGAATCCAATATAGTTGGGAGCTCCAGCCGGGAACGTTGCCGCCATGTTCGTAAACACGGATGCCGCGCACGTCCTCGACGAACACGCCGAAGCCGTACCATTGGCCCGGGATGACTCCAAGGCCGACCTGTTCTCCCTGCATGGCGTCCACGGATTCCCGGCTTAGCACATCGCCGCCACCGCTCATGAGTAGCTTGGCCCAGCGCACCATTTCCGTAGGCGTTGAAAAAGCCATGCCCGCGGGTCCTAGCGGCAAGTGCTCGTAGCCGTCCGGTGCGACGGGTGGAACGACGGCGCCGGTCATGGCGCTGACGATGCCGTGACCGTGGCTGTAATTGCCGTGGGCTATCGCATCTGCCGGCACCATCGTGCTGAGCGTCATACCTGCCGGTCGCCATACGTCGTCGACGATTACGTCGCTGAACAGCCTGCCCGTTGCGACCTCAACCATGCGTCCTGCAAGGCTGAAATTCGGGTTCGAGTAGTTCCAGAATTCGCCTGGAGGCGCGTGGAGCGTGTGATCGGCCAAGGAATCGGTCCACGTCGCTAACGCCAGCGGTCCGGTTGGGCCCTGCATGGCCTCCAGCGTGGCGGCGGCGATCAGGTTGTCCAGAAAAGCACCCGTATGCGTCAAGAGGTGTCGGCCTGTGATGTCGGAAGCATCTATGTTCGACTCGTCCCATGCGCCGGCAATCGCAACGTTCGGCAGCAGGTCGGTGACGGGTGCGTCGAGGTCGACTTTGCCTGCCTCAACCTGCTGGAGGAGCGCCGCCGCGGTCATCATCTTCGTGGTGGAGCCGATGCGAAACAGGGTTTCTGCATCCGGTGGCTCGTCCCCGTCTGCGCGCTTCAATCCGTAGCCCATTGTGTAGGCAAGCTCGCCCTGCCGTAGCACGGCAATGGAAGCCCCCGTCGTTCCCAAGGCCTGCATCTCGTCAAGCACGCAGGCATCGATGGTGTCCCACGGCTCATCCTTCACGCCGGTCGGACGTGACGCAGTTGCTTCCTCCGCGCGCCAGGCCTCGTAGGCCGCGATGGCGGATGACGCGCCGGGCATTGCTTCGGAACTCGCGTTGAGTTGAGGACCAACGGCTGCGGTCTGCGCGAGCACGTGAGTCCATCCACTCACCGGCTCGGGAGCGGCAGCCGCGGCTTCATGCGACGAGCTGCCGTGAGGCAAGACAGCCATGCTCGCAAGGCCCGCCAGCACGAGGGCGCCAACGAGGCGCGCCCCGGAACGCTGGACCGACGGTAGCACGGGCTCAGGGCTCGACCGGAAATGGTGTCGCCGACCAAGGGAGTTGCAGCGCCGTCGTGTTGGTTCGCCGAGACGAAGGAATAGCAGCGCGACTGCTGAGGAACAGTGGTCCGGCACGGCGGATGCCGCGACTTCCGAACTGGGGAGATTATTCCCGGTCGAGCTCTCACCATCACGGTGGGGAGGGACGGCTTCGGTTGGCGACATCGAACGACTCCTCGGTCGGTGAGGGAGGTAGAGGGCAACACGACGATGGAAGCGCTGGGTGTCGACCGGTCCAGGGCGACCGGCCCGGATTGTGGCATGGCATCCGAAGCGTGGGAAGGGCAGAGTAGCTTCGTCGGTGCGAGGTGCCGCCTACCCTCTCGCCGAATTGCGCCAAGAAAAACAACCGCCCGAGCATTGCGCTCGAGCGGTTGTTGACAGTGTCGAAGTCCGTTCAAGACTTCGCTTCCCCGGAATGGCCTCCAACGTCCCCGGAAGACCACCGGCAAACCAGCGCCTAGCGGCCGACGATCTCGAAGACCACGTCTTCCGCCGTCGAGCGGCGGTACTTAATCTTCAGACCCAGCGACTCGGCACTCTTGTTCAGACGGTTCTTGATCGTTTGCTTCGTGCATTTCTCTTGCGCGATCGTTGCGCGACCGCCTTCGCCGACCTTGAGGTCGCGTAGGACGGACACGTAAGGCGAATAGCCCCCGGTGGATCGGTACCGGCCCAACTCTGCTTTGGTCATCTTCTGAATCGCCATCGTACAACTCCTTCTTTCGTGCAACGCGTGCGAAACCCGCGATCCGTGCTTCGGAATCCGGATTTCGTATGGGAACCAATGTTGAACGCTTCAATGATTGAAATATCGAGCGGTATGCACGACCGATTCGCGCTTGTGCAGGGTCGCGAACAACGATGCAGAGGATATATCGTTGAATGCAACGATGCAATCGGTGCAAGGTAAATGCAAGGTGTACATATAGAGCGCGCCCACACGTTTTGTTACAAGACCGCGTTCGCGATGCGCACCCTTCATTGCGCGGCGATAAGACCATCCTTGCGCGGGTCGCTGCCACCTATGCGCACGCCATGAGCGTCGACGGCGATTAACTGTCCGCCTCCGAAACTACCTGCTTTCGGCACCATAGTCGCCGAAACAACGTCATGACCCAAGGCGCGCAACTCCTCAATTGCCCGTTGCCCCAATGCCGGTTCCAACGCGAGGCTACCTTGGGGCGTGATCTGTATTCTCGGCGCATCCAAGGCGCGTTGGGGATCCATCCCGAAGTGATCCAGGTTCATCATCAACTGCAGCTGACCCTGCGGCTGCATATGACCACCCATGACACCGAACACAGCGTGCAAATCGCCGCCATCGCGGCGCGTGGATAGGCCGGGAATGATCGTATGAAAGGGGCGCTTGCCCGGAGCGTAGGCATTCGGATGGGATGCGCTGGCGTGAAAGCCGGCGCCGCGATTTTGGAGCGGCACCGCACTCCGCTCCGCCACGATACCGCTGCCAAAGCCCATATAGTTGGAGAAGATCAACGAGCATCCGTTGCCGTCTTCATCGACGGACGCGACGTATACGGTTCCGCCGGGGCCCGGAATTCCGGTCGTAGGCACGGCGAGCGCGCGGTCGCCGCGAATCATGCCGGCGCGCTCTGCGAGGTACGCGCGGTCGAGCAGCTGATCGAGTGGCGCAGGCGCGTGATCCGGATCCGCGACGTGGGCCTCCGCGTCGGCAAAGGCGAGCCGAAGTGCTTCGACAACCGTATGAAGGTGGCCGGTCGTGCCGAACGACGCGGCTTCCTGGCGCGGCATGGCGTCGATGATGCCGAGCGCGAGGAGCGTCGCGAGGCCTTGGCCCGGTGGTGGACATTGCCACACGCGGAGCGCGCCGAAGTCCACGAAAATCGGCGCTACCCAACGACCGCGGTGGGTCGCAAGGTCCTCCGCTGAGAGCGCTCCCCCGGCCTTCCGGCACGTGGCAACAATGTCTTCGGCTATCGGACCTTCGTAGAGAGCGCGTGCCCCATCCTCTGCGATCGTCCGCATCGTTTCGGCGAGGGCCGGCGCCCGGAAACGCTCGCCCGCACGTGGGGCGCGGCCCTCCAACAACCAATGACGCCGTGCGCCGTCGTGGCCGGACAACAATCCTTCGCTACGCTGCCACGCAGAGGCAACGAGCTCGCTGACGGGATAGCCGTCCTCGGCTAGGCGGACGGCAGGCTCTAGCGCATCGGACAGCGAACGTGAGCCGAACGCGCTCAGCAGCCGATGCCACGCCTCCACCGCGCCGGGGACGGTAACGCTCGGGGCCCCGCGACGAGGGACCGCGCCATCGCCGGCCGCCAGCCATTCTTCGCGGGTCAACGCCCGCGGCGAGGCCCCGCTGCCGTCGAAAGCACTGACACCACCGGTGGTCGCGTGATAGATAAGTGCAAAACAATCGCCGCCGAGGCCGCAGCCCGTCGGTTCCACGACGGAGAGCGCGGCGGCGGCGGTCACCGCAGCGTCGACGGCGTTGCCGCCGGCATGGAGGGCGGCCAGACCTGCCTGCGCGGCAAGGGGCTGGCTCGTAGCGACCATGCCTCGCGTGCCGAGGACAGCGCTACGGCGGGACGGAAACCGCTGCCCGTGCAGATCGGGTGCATCGACGGGGGCGAGGGACATGGGAGCACTCCTGCGCGTATGGAAATTGGCTAGGGTCCGGTGCCGGACCATGCCGCGCAACCCTGCCTCGGTCCACCGGAACCACTGGATCGGGACCGCAGGCAAGCCGTCATCCAAGATCAGCCGACTATAATCGGCGACAGCGGGGTACTTGCTCCGCCGGCCGGAGGAGAGAAGGCACCGTTCTCCGGCACCTAGCGCGGCGGGCGACGGCTCGTTGTTGGAGATCGCACCCGGGAGTGGGCATGGCGGGCGACGGGAAGTGGATGGCACAGATGCGACGCGGCTCGCTCGAGCTGTGCATCTTGGCGATCCTCTCTCGAGGCACGCGCTATGGGTACGACATCGTACAGGCCCTCTCCGGCGCCGAGGGGCTCGTCATCAAGGAAGGCACGATCTACCCATTGCTCAACCGACTCCGCAATGAGGGGCTCGTCGATGCCGAGTGGCAGCCATCTCCGCAGGGACCGAAGCGAAAATACTACCGGCTTACGGATGAGGGCGAGCGACGACTGATCACGATGAGGCGGCAGTGGCAGGGCTTCGCCGATGACGTGGAACGAATCCTGGTTGGTGACCGATGAGCAGCGAGTTGCAGCGCATACGCGACGACTATCTAGCCCGGCTTCGCTTTGCTCTGCGCGGCGTCACGAACGATGTCACGGACGAGGTCGTGTGGGAGATTGAAGCGCATATCGAAGACGCCATGTCGGCGCGCGGGGAGGCAGAGGTCGGGGCCTTGCTCGACACCCTTGACCGCCTTGGGCCGCCGGAAAGCTACGCCCGTGGTGTCGCTCTCTACTCGATGGTGGATCTTGGGTACCGGCGTTGGTCGTTGCGCCACATGGTCGGATCGGCGCGATTCTGGGCGCTCTCGACGCTGGCCGGCGCTGTGGTGGTGGCCATCTTTGGATTGCTGTACCTGGCATCGTTCGCGGCCTTGGCCCTCGGCGCGCAGCACCTGATGGGCGCGCCCGTATTGCCGGGTGTCCCGACCGCGGCACTCATCACGGGGGGGCTGCTAGCCCCGGTCGCGATCACGGTGGTGCTGCGTTGGTTCATCGGCCAGTACGTGCAGCGGGCGCGGCCCGAGCCAGGCTGGAGTGATGAAGACGGCTCGGACGGAGGATGGGTCCGGGCGACCTCGAGACGCATTCTCGGGCTAGCGCTCGTGGGGTTGGTCGTTGCGGCCGGCGGCGCTTTGGCTTCCGGTGCGCTCCGCGTCGGGTTGCTGGACGGCGGAGTTCGGGGCGAGACGTACATCGCTGCCATCCGACCGGCGGCGGCAGCCAGCCCGGCCGCATGGGTGGGATTCGTAGGCCTTGCTGTATTCTTCCTGGCCCCCGTGATTGGGCTCATCTCCGGGGTTTTGAGGGAGCGACTGGCCGGAGATGAATAGATTCTAAAGAAACCCTTGACAGAGACGTGGAAGCTTGGTAGACTACGCCTCGCTCGTGTCCCGGTGAGGGCACGGCCCGCAGGACAACCGAGAAAGGGGAGCGCGTAACCCGAGGCGATTCGAAGTGGATCGAAGACCGGTGCGTGTTTCCGTCGCGGCGAGAGCCGCGGCGCTTTTTT
>JAJCYU010000297.1 GCA_029262755.1 Anaerolineae bacterium | reverse complement strand
GGCGGCGCGGTCGGCGTCGGAGGCGCTGCGGTCGGCGGGACGGCCGTCGTTGGAATCGCCGTGGCCGGCACGGCCGTCGGCGATGGCGGCGGGGTTGCGGTGGGCCGAGGGGTCTCGGTCGGTGCGAGCGTCGGCGTCGGGCTCGACGCGGTCGTCGCGGTGGGCGGGACCGGTTGCATGGGTGGCGCCAACACGGCCCGCGCGGGGGCGGCGGCAGGATCGCCGCTGCGCGTGCCATGAGCGCTCGAGTGATCCACGATCACCGCGATCGCGGGGGATTGCGAGGCGCCTGGCGCATGGTCGCGCGCGGCAACCGGTACGGACAACGCGACGAATGCTGCGGCGGCGATCGCGAAGGGCATGCACAGAGCCCTCATGGCGCCGGCGTCCCTGGGCGAGCGTTCCATCTTGCGCTCTCGCAGGCGATCAAGTTGGAAGAGAGATCGATCGTGCGGCACCACGCGAGACCGAGCGGGCGACACATCGCGATGTTGCGGCGCACTCCGATCGGCTGCGGGTAGGATGGAACGACCATGAATGTTCACGCGGAAGTCTCCGATTCAGTCGGGACGGCTGCCGGAGGCTCCGACGGGGCGTCCTCGGCGTCGGCCGGCGCTCGGCCGCCACGCTCGATGCGCAGGACACGGCCGTCCTGCATGTGGATCACGCGATGCGCGTAGCCCACGAGGCGAGGGTCGTGGGTCACGACCAACAACGTCGTGCCCTCTTCGTTGAGTTGGGTGAGCAAGGCCAGGATCTCTTCGCCGGTTGTTGTATCCAGGTTGCCGGTCGGCTCGTCGCCCAGCACGATCGTGGGCTCGTTGGCCATGGCCCGGGCGATGGCCACGCGCTGCTGCTCGCCGCCAGAGAGCTCGAGCGGACGATGGCTGACCCGATCGGCAAGCCCCACGCGCCGCAGCAGCAGCTCCGCTCTCGCATGCCGGTCCGCGACGGGTCGGCCCGCAAAGAGCATGGGGAACTCCACGTTCTGCTTGGCGGTCATGGTTGGGATGAGGTTGAAGGATTGGAACACAAAGCCGATGCGCGTGCGCCGGTAGGCCGCCAACGCGATCTCGTCCAGCACCGCAATGTCATCGCCCTCGAGCTCGATCGAGCCCTCGGAGGGCCGGTCCAGTCCGCCGATGAGGTTAAGCAACGTGCTCTTGCCCGAGCCGGAGGGGCCCATGATCAGCAGAAACTCGCCGCGCCGCACCTCGACGTCAACATCCCGCAGCGCACGCACGACCTGCTCGCCGAGGCGAAAATGCTTGGAGAGCCGGCGCGTGGCGATCAGCGGCGCGCTGCCGTTCGTACCGTCCGGGGCGATCACGTCGAGTTCCAGCCTCAGCCTGTGAATCCGGCGACGGCACCAGCAACGCCGACGCCGACCAAGCCCACGACGATCCGTACCAGGACCAACGCCCCGACGACCATCGTAGCCTTGCGCCCGGAGACGCGCGCGAACGCCCGCACGCCCAGCCACAGCAACACGAGATACCACAGATTCCAGATCTCGATCTGGGCCAACAACGGCTGCCACCAGCTTGGGTCCGGGTCCCCCGGCGACGAGACCGTCAATCCCGCCAGCCCCGACAGCTGTGCATCATAGTCCGACGGATGCGTGCCGAACCACAGAATCTGGACGATCGCACGAAGTATCAAGGGCACCTTCGCCCAGGCCGTGGTCGTGAACACGGTCATGAATCCCTGCTGCCCGCCCATGATCGTGCTTGCAAAGTGCAACACGGCTGCCGCCGCCGCCGTGCCGATAATCACGCCCATCCCGGCGCCCACGGCGCTGAAGAGGACGGCCACCCGTTGCCCAAATCCTGCCACGTCCGTGGCCGGCCCGTCCGCGCCCTCAAGACCGGAGAAATCGACGCCGGCCATCGCCGCCGCAAATTGGCGCGGTGTGATGATCAACATCAGCACGACGGAGAGCAGGGTCAGCGCGAGGAGCGGCCATACCCAGCGGCGCCCCGGCTCCGCGGCCAGCGCCTTCATCGCGGCGCTGGGCCGGCGCAGGATCTGTCCAATCAACGCCCGTAGCGACGGTCGCGCGGTTCCATCCTCCATGGATGGCGGCGGGTCGAGTTGAGCATCCATGGAGGACTCCGATTGTGGTATTCGGCAGCGCGGCGGTATCCGCCCGTGGTGGCCGAGATCGGGCGACGTCGTAGCTCGGCGAAGCAACGGGCCTCACCAGCACCGGTTCGCCGCGGGCCGCGCAACGGGGACGACCGATCGTGTCGGTCACGCGACGGACCCGCGAGTATACCGTAACGTCCGCATCGACGTCCTCTCGTCGCCCGTCCAGACGTTATACTCCTCGGTCCGCCGCAAACGCCGCACACGCCGCGGACGCCGCAGCATCTCGTAGCCACGCACCACGCCGCGCGGCGCAACGTCCCAAGAATCGGAGCTCGCCATGCCGTCGTTCAACCTGCGCAACATAGGGCGTGCCTCCAAACCCCGTTCCGGCCGCAGGTGGCCGCAGCCCGTGCCGGCGGCGCTGGGCGCGCCCCTTCGTGCTCAGCGGGGCGCTGCGTCGCTTCCGCGCGATCGAACACGGCCGACGTGCCAGCCCGCACAGCAGCGCGCTTTCGCTCGCAACGGGTTTTGCAGACACGCCCTGGCCGCACCCGTTCGTCTCCGCTTGACGTCGATCGCGGGGCCCGCACTGGCGCTTGCCGTCATCCTCACCGGCTCCGAGCAGCCACTCGATGTGCGGGCTCAAAGCGAGGATCCAGGGCCTTACATGGCGAATCCTGTCGCAAGCGATACGCTACGTGCACGCCTCGTGCTGTTCGACGCTCCTACGCGCTGGTCGGCGTGGCGGACCGTACACGAGACGACCGTGCATGGGTCGACGACCGTGCATGGGTCGACGACCGTGCATGGGTCGACGGCCGGGCGTGGGTCGACGGCCGGGCGTGGGTCGACGGCCGGGCGTGGGTCGACGGCCGTACAGGGGGCGAAGGACGGGCTGGAGTCGACGGCCGGACAGGGGTCGACGGCCTTACAGGGGTCGACCACCGTACAGGAGTCGCCGACCGTGCAGAGGTCGCCGACCGTGCAGAAGTCGCCGACCGTGCAGAAGTCGCCGATTGCGCAAGGGTCGACGATCGGTCTACCACCGTCGCGGGTCGCCGGGACCTCGCGCCCAGCGGCCGACGCGGGTCTACTGGACGCTGGACTTCCGCGCTCCCTCAAGAGACTCCGCTCTCTCAGTATTCACCAGTCCCTCACCACGCCCCGCTTCTTCACCACGCCCCGGTCCCTCGCCATGGCGCCCTCGCTCGCATGGCTTTCTAGCCTCTCCGCGCAGAACGCTGTCGCCCCCCCACCCACTTCCCCGGCCCACCCTGCCGTGCGCGCGGCCGCGGACACGATCGCCGCACACCACGCGGCGCTCGACGCCCTGTTGCGCACCCATGGCGGACGCGTGCTGTCGCGCTACGACACCGTGCTCGCCGGCGCGCTCGTCCTTGCACCGCCCAGCGCGGACGCAGCGGTGTTGCGCCTGCCCGGCGTGCGCGCCTTTGTGCGCCCGCCCCGCACGCGTCCCGCCCTGGCCGACAGCGCGCCGTCGGTCGGCGCGCGGCGCGTGTTGGCGGAGCTGGGCGTGGACGGCGCCGGCGTGCGCATCGCGGTCGCGGACACGGGCGTGGACTACACCCACGCGGCCTTCGGCGGACCCGGCATCACGGAGGCCTACGCCGCAGCCGTGAGCGCTCCGACGCGCGCCGACGACGACTGGGATGGGCGGCCGCTCTTCCCGACGATGCGAGTGAGCGGCACGGACCTGGCCGGCGAGCTCTATTCCCCGGGCTGCACGGCGACCGGCGAGCGACTCGGACGTTGCAGCCGCTCGCCGCAGCCGGATCCCGATCCGCTGGACCTATTGGGACACGGAACCCACGTGTCGAGCATCGCGGTCGGCCAGGACACGGGTCTCGTCGCGGCCGGCGTCGCGCCGGGCGCCGCGCTCATCGCGCTCAAGATCTTCGGCGCGGACGGCTACACCGACCTGCTGACCGACGCGCTGGAATGGGTGCTCGAAGCCAACCTCGCCGCGGAAATGGCCGGCGAAGCACCGGTGGTCGATGTGCTGAACCTCAGCCTCGGCGTGGATTTCGGCGTGTCGATCTTGGAGGACGAAGGCGCGATCGCGGCGCTGGTCGATGCGGGTGTGGTCGTGGTCGCCGCCGCGGGCAACGCGGGCGCGTTGCCGTACATCGTCGGCGCGCCGGCCATCGCGCCCGAGGCGCTCGCGGTGGCCAGCCACCGGCCTCCGGGCCAACACCGTTGGTCCGGCAGCCTCGCTCCGGAGGACGAGGGCGCGATCGCGTGGCCCGACGACGCCGTGCGCCACGCCTCGTGGAGCCGCTCGCCGCGGGCCAACCTCCATGCGCCGGTCGTACACGTGGGTCGCGGCTGCCCTGGCGCGGAGGGCGTCCCTGGCGACGAATACGAAGCCGATCCGCGCGGCGCGATCGCCGTGTTCACCCTGGACTGGAGCTCCATTCCCGGCTGCACGTCCCGCGGGCAGACCGACCGGCTGTTGGCCGAGGGCGCGGTCGGAGCGCTCCTGGCGCCGGACGTCGGCCTCGATCAGGCCACGTCGTGGGAAGACACGCCCGGCGGCGCGCTGCCCACCTGGATCGTCGCCGACGATCGCGCGGAGGACATCCGCATGCGACAGGAGGCGGGCCAGGCGATGAGCCTTACGCTCACGATCGAGCCGCTACCGTTGCTTGCGAACACGGTGAGCGAGTTCTCCAGCCGCGGCCCGGCGCGCACGGGCGGTCTCAAGCCCGACGTATCCGCGCCCGGCTCGGGTATTCACGCCGCGCTGGTCGGCGCGGGGCGCGGCGGTGCGACCTTCTCCGGCACCTCGATGGCGGCGCCGCACGCCGCCGGCGCGGCCGCCCTGACGCTGGCCGCCCACCGTGCGGCGGGCCGATCGCCCAGCGCGCGCGATGTCGCGGCGCTGCTATCCAGCACGGCCGACATCGATGCCCTTCACCGGTCGAGCGTCGATCGCGACACGCCGCCCATCGCGCGCTCCGGGGCCGGAGCGCTGGACGCCTACGCGGCGGCGCGCGCCGATCTGGTGGCGCGGGCCGGCCCGCTGGCCGGCGTCGACCTCGGCTTCCACGCGCTCACGACCACGCTCACGACCTCCATGCCCGTGACCATCACGCAGCGCGGAGATACGCCGCGCACGGTCGAGCTACGCGCTCGCTACCGCGACCCGGCGGACGCGCTGCGCGGCCTCACACTCGGCGCGGCCCAGCTGGAGCTGGCCGCCGGCGAAACGCGCACGATCGAGCTCGCGCTACGCTTGGACCCGGCGCGCATGCCTGCGTGGCGGATGCGCGGCGGCGACGCGGTCAGCGACGGAACCGAGACCGCGCTTGCGGAGATCGACGGCTGGCTCGAAGTGCTCGACGTCACGGACCCCACGTCCCGCACGATCGCGGCCCGCCTGCCCTTCCTCGTGCTGCCGCGTCGTGCGTCCGCGTTCGGTGCACGCTGGTGGCGGGAGGGCGACGGCGACGGCGATGGCGGAGGCGATCGCGACAGCTACGGCGCTGGCGACCGCGACCGCGACCGCGCGAGCGGGGCGACGGGCACGACCTTCCCCACGCTGCTCTCCGCTCCGAGAGCCGTCACCGCCCAAAGAGCGGACGCGGCGCTACCGACCCACGTGCAGCTGCGCAATAGCTCGCCCTACGGTGGCTGGGCCGAGTTGTTCACGTACATGGCAAGCGACGGCATCGATCCGGGATTACCCGCCCGTACAGACGTCCGCGCGGTCGGGGTGCGCTCCGAGGCGGATCCACTGGGCAGCGGCAACACGGTCCTGTCGTTCGCGATCCACACGCGCGGCGCGAAGGCGCACCCGCTGGAGACACGCAGCCTCGTCGAGATCGACCTCGACGAGGACGGCGTCCCGGATTGGCGGATCTCCACCGAGGACGAGGACATCTTCCGCATCGGGGTGCTGCGCAACGGCAAGGTGCGGGTGATCCTCGAAGACACCGCAGGCGGCGGTCTCGGCGCCCGGCAGCGCTTCTACGCGGACGTCGACCTGCATGCGCGCACGTCCATCCTGCCGGTGTTCGCAGAGGACATGGGCCTGACTCCCAGCTCGTTGACCTTCGCCTTCCGCGTGCAGGAACAAGACGTGGTCGACGGCGACCTCTTCTTCGACCCTCTCTTCGACCAGGCGCCCGACAATCGCGGCTGGATCCGCTACGACGGCACGCCGGAAGGCGGCCGCATCGCCACGGAGCGTGTCCGCATGCAGCTGGGCGGCGGCGAGGACGTGCGCCTTCGGCTTCGCCCCGACGCGGCGCCGGGCGGCGCGACCGGACTCGGCGTGATGGCCGTGTTCCCCGACAATCCACCGGGCGCGGGCGACGTCTGGTTGGGCGTCCTGCCGGGCGGACCGCGTCCGATCTGGCTACCGCGTCTGTACCGCTAGCACCGCGAACGCAGCTGCCCGCGACTCGCGCGATCCACGTCGACCTGGATGCCCGTGTCTCGCGCGATCGAAATGGGGCGTCGGCGCCGACTGGTCAAAAAGACGGTCGCGTCCAGACCAGGCTTGCGCCCCGTTCATGGTCGCATGCGCACCACTGTCGCCGCCACCGGCTCGGATGATATGATTCCCCTTCGGTGACGAGCGGCACGGGAGCATGGCGCGTTCCGGCCCGTCCCCGCATCCGGAGGCCACCATGAGCGAGCATATCGTGGACCCTGCCGACACGCGCGAAGGCGTCGCTGCGGCAAACGGGTCGTCCCAGACCAAGAGCGGTGCGACGAGCGTGAACGGCGCCGCGCCGGCGTCCCCGCCTGTCGATGCGCCCGCCCAGGGTGACGACCTCGACGACGGCGTGTACCGGCCGACGCACGCCGTGCGCATCGTGACGGCCGCGTCCCTCTTCGACGGGCACGACGCCGCGATCAACATCATGCGCCGCATCCTGCAGGCGTCGGGGGCGGAGGTCATCCACCTCGGCCACAACCGCTCCGTGCAGGAGATCGTGGACGCGGCAATCCAGGAGGACGCGCAGGGGCTGTGCATCAGCAGCTACCAGGGCGGCCACATGGAGTACTTCAAGTACGCCCACGACATGCTGGAGGAGCGCGGCTGCGGCCACATCCAGATCTTCGGCGGCGGCGGCGGCACGATCATCCCGGAAGAGAAGCGCGAGCTCGAGGACTACGGCATCGCGCGCATCTACCATCCCGAAGACGGCCGCAACCTCGGCCTGCAAGGCATGATCAACGACATTCTGCGCCGCTGCGACCGGGACGTCTTGCACGAGGGCGTGCCGTCGGACATCGCGGCGATCGGGCCGCAGGACCACCCGGCCATCGCGCGTCTGATTACCGTGGCGGAGCACGCCGCGGCGGGCGATGCGAGTGCGGCGACGCAATGGGCGGCGCTCCAACCGGAGATCGAGGCACGCGCGGCCGCCACGCCGTCGCCGGTCGTGGGCATCACGGGCACCGGCGGGGCCGGCAAGAGCAGCTTCACCGATGAGCTCGTGCGCCGCTTCGTGGAGGACTACCCGGACCGGCACCTCGCGGTGCTGTCCGTAGACCCCACCAAGCGCAAGACGGGCGGAGCGCTGCTCGGCGACCGCATCCGGATGAACAGCCTGGCCGGCGGCCGGGTCTTCATGCGCTCGCTGGCCACGCGCGGATCCGGGCGCGAGATCAGCGAGGCGCTCGACGAGGCCATTGCGCTTTGCCGCGCGGCCGGATTCGACCTGATCATCGCCGAGACCAGCGGCATCGGGCAGGCCGACGCCGGCATCGTGGATCTGGCATCGCCGTCCATCTACGTCATGACGCCCGAGTACGGCGCCCAGACGCAGCTGGAGAAGATCGAGATGATCGATCTGGCCGACATGGTGGTGGTCAACAAATTCGACAAGCCCGGCGGCGAGGACGCGCTGCGTGACGTGCGCAAGGCCTACCAGCGCGCGCACAAGCGCTTCACCGAGGCGCCGGAGGCCATGCCCGTCTACGCCACGATCAGCAGCCAATTCGACGACCGCGGCTGCAACGCCGTCTACGCCGCCCTGGTTGAGCGCCTCGCCGAACAGGGCGCGAACTGGGGGGCCGGCCGCTTCGCGGATCGCCGGACGGCGGGCACGCCGGATCGCAGCTTCATCATCCCGCCGCGGCGCGTCGGCTACCTGCTCGAGATCGCGGAGACCGTGCACGCCTACAAGCGTCACGCCGAAGAGCAGGCCGAGATCGCGGCCGAGTTGTGGGCGCTGCGCAAGGCGGTGCAGCACTTCGTGGGCACGGACGGCGAGGCATCGCCGGGCCTTGACGCCTACACGCAGGCCGCGATCGACGCGGCGCGGGCCGATGCCGAGACCCTGCATCTCGCGCCGTTCATGGTGGCCTACAACGCCCTCATGGAGCGGCTGGACGCCCGTTCACGGTCGCTGCTCGCCGAGTGGCCGGCGTTGGCCGCCCGCTATCGCGACGCGACGAACCGCTACACGGTGCGCGGACGCGAGATCACGGTCGACAACTACACGCAGAGCTTGTCGCATCAAGCCATACCCAAGGTCGCGCTGCCGCGCTTTACCGATTGGGGCAACGTGCTGCGCTGGCGCCTTCTTGAGAATCTCCCGGGCTCCTTCCCCTTCACGGCCGGCGTGTTCCCCTTCAAGCGCGTGGGCGAAGACCCCACCCGCATGTTCGCCGGCGAAGGCGGGCCGTGGCGCACGAACAAACGCTTCCACTACCTATCGCGTCACAGTGACGCCAAGCGTCTCTCCACTGCCTTCGACAGCGTGACGCTCTACGGCGAGGACCCGGATCCGCGGCCCGACATCTGGGGCAAGATCGGCAACTCCGGCGTCTCCATCGCCACGGTCGAGGACATGGAAGCACTCTACGCCGGCTTCGACCTCACCGATCGTGCCACCTCGGTGTCCATGACCATCAACGGCCCCGCGCCGACGATCCTGGCCTTCTACTTCAATGCGGCTGTCCGCCAGCAACTGCGCCGCTTCCTGCGCGACCGGGGCGATATCGAGATTTCGGATACCGATTGCCTGCAGCCGATGGGCGGCGGACATCCCTTCCGCGCCTTGCGGGCGATGGTCGACGACGAGACCTACGCGCGCATCGTCGACGAGACGGTCAACCGGCTGCGCGGCACCGTGCAGGCGGATATCCTCAAGGAAGACCAGGGCCAGAACACCTGCATCTTCTCCACGGAGTTCTCGCTCAAGCTCATGGGCGACGTGCAGCAGTGGTTCATCGACCACGACGTGCGCAACTTCTACTCGGTGTCGATCTCCGGATACCACATCGCCGAAGCGGGCGCGAACCCAATCAGCCAGCTCGCCTTCACCCTCTCCAACGGCTTCACCTTCGTCGAGTACTACTTGGCCCGCGGCATGGACATCGACGATTTCGCACCCAACCTCAGCTTCTTCTTCTCCAACGGCATGGACCCCGAATACGCGGTCATCGGCCGCGTCGCGCGCCGGATCTGGGCGGTCGCGATGGATCGCCTCTACGGCGGCAACGCACGCAGCCAGAAGCTCAAGTACCACATCCAGACCTCGGGCCGCAGCCTGCACGCCCAAGAGATCGACTTCAACGATATCCGCACGACGCTGCAGGCCCTGCTCGCGATTTATGACAACTGCAACAGCCTGCACACCAACGCCTACGACGAAGCGATCACGACCCCCACGGAGGAATCCGTGCGGCGCGCGTTGGCCATCCAGCTGATCATCAACCGCGAGTTCGGCGTCGCCACCAACGAGAACCCGAACCAAGGCGGTTTCCTCTTCGACGAGCTCACGGAACTGGTCGAGGAAGCGGTCCTGGCGGAGTTCGAGCGCATCAGCGAGCGCGGCGGCGTGCTGGGCGCCATGGAGCGCATGTATCAGCGCAGCCGCATCCAGGAAGAGAGCCTGTACTACGAGCACAAGAAGCACGACGGCTCCCTGCCCATCGTCGGCGTCAACACCTTCCTTCCCGAGGCCGACGAGGACGACGCCGGCCAAGACGCGGAGACCACGATCGAGCTCATCCGCTCCACCGACGAAGAGAAGCAGGACCAGCTCGATCGGCTGCGCGACTTCCAGGCCCGCCACGCCGACGATCGCGACGCCGCCGTCGAGCACCTGAAGGCGGCCGCGCTAGCGGACGAGAACGTGTTCGCCGCGCTTATGCGCGCCGTAGAGACGCTCTCGCTCGGCCAGATCAGCACCGCGTTGTACGAGGTAGGCGGGCAGTACCGGCGCAGCATGTAAGTGCTCTTCCGGGGTGACGATCTCTAGGAGTCGCGCGAACCCATTGCGCCGAGTTCCCGACCCAGCACCTCGTAGAGGACCGCGCTGGCGCACATGGCCACGTTCAGGCTGTTCGTGATGCCGCGCACCGGCAGCTCGATCACGATGTCGGCCAGCGCCAGCGCGCCGTCGCTCACCCCTTCGCGCTCGTGGCCGAAGACCAGGACGAGCGGCGTGGACAGGTCTGCGGCGTGCATGGGCACGCTGCCATCGCCCTGCTCGACGATCGCCACGCGCCAGCCGGCCGCGCGTAGGGGCGCAAGCGCATCGGCGGCGCTCTCAACGTAGCGCCACGGCACGACCTCCAGGCTGCCCCCCACACCCGTCTTCTGCAGCCGGTTGTCCGCTTTACGACTCACGCCGGGAAAGGCGGTGATCCCGACCAGCACGAGCTCCGTGATGTTCACGCAATCGCACAAACGGAAGATCAGGCCGACGTTGTCGGCCGAGCGCACGTTGTCGAGCACGACGATCACGGGCAGCCGTGAGGCATCCCTGCGCTCGGCGCTCGGCCTTGAGGCCACCAGATCCGCGGTGCTGCTGCGGCGAAAGGAAGAGGCGGGACGGGCAGTCGCGGGAGTGGCGCTGGGTGATGGGGACACAGATGGCAAGCCTTTCGCCGTTGATCGAGCGTCTAAAAATCCAACCAGCCTGAATCGACGGGTTCGGGAGCCGCCGCATCTCCAAGCTGGTTGGACTTCTTGTTGATACTTCACGTCCCGAGCAGGTCAGCGAGAAATGCACCGGACACGAATGACGGCCACGCGCGTTAAGAAGGGAGACAGCATCGGCGGCGATTCTACGCGCTGCGCCGGCATTCCGAGAACCGTTGCCGTCCCGAGCGCAGCGGCCACCCCCCACGTCAGGCTCCTACGACCTATCATGATCACGTGAACGTGCTTCGCCGCAGGATTCGAGTTTCGCCCTTCACCCTCTTCGCCCTGGCCGTGCTCACGGTGCTCGGCATGCGGGCGGATGGTGGTTCGGCGCCGCTCCAAGTCCAGGCCCAGGCGGACGACGCCTGCATCGTACGGGTCGGCCGGTCCTATCCCGGCGTTCGGCGCTTCGCCCGCTGGGACGACGAGCTCACCGTATTGATCGATGTCACGGTGGACTGCCAGACCCTGCAGCCCTTGCCCGAAGCCGTGCTCGTGCGCGATCTGCTACCCCCCGGTCTTGAGTTTGTATCCGCCGGCCTCGCGCCTACCGAATTGCGCGACGGGCAACCCGCATGGCGCCTGCCGATGCTGCAAACAGGCGACGACGCCGGCATCGTCGATACCGCGCTGGACTACCAGGTTCGGGTGCGTCCGAGCGGGCTGCCGCTCGATGGCGACGACGAGCTGCGCCTCGAGTGGCCCATCACGGCGGAGTCGATCCGCGCCGGACGCGCCACCGCGCTGCCGGTGACGCGCCAGATGTCGCTGCCGGTCCGCGTGACGCGGGCGGACACGGGCTGCCGCCTCGACGCCGAGCGCCGTTTTGAACCGGAGCCTGTGGCCCACGGCGCGCCCGTCACCGTGACGCTCCGCCTGACCGCAAGAGACTGCCGCAGCGCCACCCCAAGGCTCTACGGCATGGTCGTGCTGCAACCGCCGCAGCGCGCAGAAGACGTGACCCGTACCGTCACGGTCGTGCAGCAGATGTTCCGGGCGCTCACCCCGGCTACGGGCGAGCTGGGCGCCTTGGTCAACCGCGTGGGCGTCGGACCGCCCCTCGCCCGACCCGCGACGTGGGAGGGCGACGTCCTGCCCCTCTTGCGCGATATGACGGTGGACCCTCGGGGCGGCGGCGATGCGCGGCTGGCGCTGCGCCGCGGGCTGGACGCGTTGGCCGTTCCGCCGCTGCATCACGGCGTCCTCTACTACCTGAGCCGCGCGGATGCGCCCATCGCCAACGCCGCGCTTGTCACGGAACTCTTGGCGGAAGCGGCGACGCGCGGCGTCGAGATCGTGCCGATCTGCGTGGGCGGCGGCTGCGATCCGGCGCTCAACTGGCGCCACGAGGCAGCGGATCTCAAAGCACTCTTCTTCCGCATGCGCGCCGGCCTAATGGACGGCCATCGCGGCACACCGCTCGATCTGACGGCGGTTTCGGTGACCGAGCGCCTACCCGAAGGCGCGCCCTTTGTACCGGGCAGCGCGCGCGGCGCCGGCGTCGCCAACCACGACCCGACGACCGGCGTCCTTCGCTGGGACGACGTACCGCTACAACCCGGTGGCATCACAGAGCTCACATACGGTCTGCAGGCCCCGAGCACGGGCGGTCCGCGCTTCAGCGGCGACGGTCAAGCGCACCTGCGCTACGGCGTCGGCGAATCCGCGCGCCACTCGCAGCCGCTGCGGCTGCCACGCGCCCTGCTCGGCGTCGATGGTCCGCGCTTCAGCCCCGATACCGGGCCTTGCGAACCCGAGCCCTCGAAGGCCGTCTGGCAGCCGAGCATCCTGCGCGGCGAGCAAGCGGATCTCGAGCTAGAACTGACCGCGTCCTGCCCCGATCTGCTGCGCGACTCGGACGTGATCCTCGCGCTCGACGAGTCCGGTTCGATGGATGCGCAGAAGCTGACCGATGTCGAGGTCGCGGCGCGCTCGCTGCTTTCGCTGGCCGCGTCGCCCAGGGTGCATGTCGGCCTCGTGACCTTCAACCAGATCGTGCAGAGCCGTCTCCCGCTGAGCGGCGACTACCGCGCCACGCTGGCGGCCATCGACAT
>JAJCYU010000296.1 GCA_029262755.1 Anaerolineae bacterium | reverse complement strand
ATCGGCCTCCGGTACGGTGACCGTGGTGGACGAACTGCCGGCCGACGTGACCTACGTCGCCGACAGCGCCGGCTGCAACACCAGCGACCTGCCCACGATCGCTTGTACCTTGAGCAACGTGGCGGCCAACGGCTTCGGGACGATCCAGATCACGGCGGACGTCAACCCGGGCGCGGCGGGTACGGTGGCCAACACCGCCACCGTCAACGGCGCGGCTACCGACCCCAACACGGAGAACAACGAGAGCACGGTGCTGCTGCAGGTCATGCCTGCCAGCTCGGCCGACCTTGCGCTCACCAAGAGCGCCAAGGTGCCCAACCCCTTCGCGGGCGACGTGGTCTCCTTCAACATCGAGGTGAAGAACAACGGTCCGGCCGATGCCGCGGGCGTCGTGATCACCGACATGCTGCCCGACGGTCTGACCTTTGAAGACAGCAGCGTGGCATGCGCGCAGGACGGTGCCACCGGCGCCTTCCGCTGCGCCGTGGCCGACATCCTGGCCGGCGGCACGCGCACGATTCGCATCGACGCGCGGGTTGAGGCGGGGTTGTCCGAGGGCACGGTCCTGGTCAACAACGCCGAGGTCGACGCCGAGACATCCGACGTCAACCCGGCCAACGACGCCGACGACGCCCGCATCGTGACACGCGGGCAGAAGTCCGGCGGCGCGCCGGAGCAGGTGAGCTGCACGAACATCGACGGCAACGAGATCACGGTCGGTTGGACGGATCAGTCCAAGTACGAGACCGAGTTCATCGTCGAGGTTTCGGTGGGCGGCGGGGTCTTCTCGGAGATCGCGCGCGTACCGAGCACGACACCGGCCGAGACGGGCGATACCTACAGCACGCTCGTCACCGGCTTGGCCTTCGATACCTCCTACACGTTCCGGGTGCAGGCGCACAACCCGAGCACCGGCGAATCCTCGCCGTATTCGCAATCCACGACCTGCAGCACCGGCCCGGCGACGGGCGGCACGGCCTGCTACAGCGGTACGATCGAGCTGCAGGGTCGCTCGACGCACGGCGGCGTGCTCGTGAAGCTCGACGGTGTGCCGGTGGCGGTCACCGACGCACAGGGCGGCTACGAGTTCTGCGGCGTCAAGGCGGGCGATCACGTGATCGAGGCCAGCAACGGTTGCTACTTCGACGCACGTTCAACGTCGACGGCGGGAGCCGGCGACCAGATCGCGTTGCCCTTTACATCGCTACCCGGCGGTGACACGAACAACGACGGCGTGGTCGATCTATTCGATCTGGTGCGGGTCGGCGCAAGCTACCGCACGATGCCGCCCGCCGATCCGCTGGCCGATTGTACGGCCGACGGAGAGGTCAACCTCTTTGACCTGGTGCTGGTGGGCTCCAACTACGGCAAGGCCGGTCCGGTTCCCTTCGGCAACACGGGCAACGAGGGCACGCGCCGAATTGATGAGACCTTGGGTCTTGGCCTGCCGGGTGTGAGCACGGGCACGTTGAGTGCCGTAGACACCGCGCTGCGGGCCGCGGACGCCAACGACTGGCCGATGCCGGCCGCCGCGCGATCGCACGCCATCGATGCGGACGGTCCGCCGTTGGTGCTGCGCACACGCACGCTGGATCAGGACACCGTGGCGGTGGACGTCATCGTCAACAGTGTGCGCGGTCTGTACGGCACCGACATCCGGTTGTCCTACGATCCCGAGCGCGTAGCGGTCGTGGATGCGTTGGACACGCCGGGTGTGCAGATCAAGCCCGGTGACGCGTGGATGCTCGGCGGCAACGCCTTCTTCGCGCGCAACCAGGTCGACCCTGCGGCGGGCGCCATTCGCTTCGTGGTTTCCCGATTGTCGCCGGCCGCACCGCTGGAAGGGGAGATCGTGTTGTTGACGGCCACCTTCGAGCCGCGTTCGGGCGATTTGGACGGGGCATGGAGCCTCGACAAGGCTGATCTGGTCGACAAGACCGGACGGGCGATCGGGGTGCGCATCGAAGGCACCATGCTGTATCCGGAACTAGACATTGGCCGGCTCGACGAGCGTATCTACCTGCCCTACGCCGCCTACGGCGAGGGCTAGGAGTCTCGCCGCGGCGCGCGCACGGGCGCGCAGCCGAGGCTTGCGCGACGCGAGACATCGGACGGGGGGCGCCACGGCGCCCCCCGTTTTTCTCGGGAAAACGGAGGGGCGTCGCCTGGGTTGAGCTTGCAACGCGGACGCGCCAGGAATTCGATTCCGAAGATTCCGACGGCTCGCCGCACCGCCGCCGACGGCAACCTTAAGTATCTGCTGAGAACGCCGCGCGTCATTCGCTGTTGCATGACCGGGGGAATATCGCGCGGGCGCTGGAGTCCCGCTCTGTTAGCTGGTATGCTTGGCAGCGGATGAGCGGCCCATGCTCATCTCCTCCTCGCCCACGACAACCCCCACACAGCCGCTGTCCAGCCATTCGACGCCGTCACCTGATGCTTGGGTGATCGCCCTGTATGGCCGGTTTGGATTGTCGCCCGCACTTTGGGGCCGCCGTAACTACGGCGCGTCTCGCGGGATCGGACCGCCAGTCGCGGTCGAGGAGTCGAGCATGAATCGCAACCGTCCCTTGGATCGGTGCTTCCACGCCCTTAGGCGCGCACGCCGCGCCCTGGGCTCTCCGACGTTCGTGACGGCGATCACGCTCGCGGCCTGCGGTCTGGCCGGGCTGTGGGTTGGGCAGGCCTCCGCCGCCCCGGCGCATGCGCCGGCAACGGCGCCGGCCGGCGCGCCCGCCGCTTCGCCCAACATGTCGCCCGCACTGGCGCCCGCCCAACAGGCAGGCTTGCCGGAGCTGACCACGCTGCGCCTCTACGGCGACACGGTGGTGTGCGACAGCTGCATCGAGGGTCAGGCGAACCGACCGGCGACGGCGGGCTCCGACACCGTGACGGATCCGAACACGGGCCGCGTGCCCGAGGATCCGCCCTACACGGACCCGCGCGGCCCCTTCAGCCCGCGCTCCGCGGAGGCGCCGGACTTCGACTTCGTGACCTGGGACCCGGCATGGATCAGCGAGCGCCTCGGCGAGAACGGCGTACAGGACGACTGGGCCTGTGCGAACGGACTCGACGAGGTGAGCGCGGCGAGTAACATCCGGGCAGGCGGTGTGAACGCAGCGGAGAAAGTTTGGCTGCGTCATTGGTACGAGCCGACCCACCTGGACAAGGACCTCAACGCCGATGACTGCCTGACCGACGCCAACGGCGACGGCGTGCCCGATGCGCCGGTCAACCCGCGTCCGACGAACCGCGACGAGTGGTATCCGGCGATCATGACGGAGCTCACGTACATCCTCACCGAGAACGAGCTGCCGCTGCCCGACCCCGAAGGGGACGAGGTGGACGACCAGGCGCCGCGCCCTGCATGTGGTGAGGCGGGCGCGACCCGCTGGATCTTCCCGGTCGGCACCTTCGCGCCCGCAACGGACCCGCTCGGTCCCGCCGAGGGTCAGGGCCTTACCAGCCTCGATGTGGACTTCGACGGCGCGATCGACATGGTCAACGTCACCAGCGAGCGGGAGCTGGCCGACACGCTCGGGCTGACGATCGACTTCGACGGCGACAGCATCATCGATGACCTGGACCCGGCCGGCCCGCTCTCCTGTGACGCGATGGTCGTGATGCACACCGACGCCACGACGATCGGTCGCGACGGCATGCTGCAGTTCCTCGACCACTTCGTGCGCTTGCGTGCGGCGAGCGACAACTCGGCCACGCTCGAGGTCTGGTACAACGGTGACCTCCAGCCGCGCCTCGTCGCGACGCTCGCGCTGGGCGAGGGCTCCGCCGCGCTGGCCGGCGATGTAGGCCCGATCCCCGTGCAGGACCGCATCGGCCCGGGGGGCAACAACCTGGGCAGCATGCCGCGCGGCCCGTGGTTCGTATACCTCGACGCGACGGATCCGGGCGACAACACCGCCACGGTCATCGTCGGTCGCGCGCTCGGCGCGCCCTGCGCCTCGATGGAGTCCACGCCCAACACAGCAAACCTCTCGCCCGGGGCGCCGTGGCACCTCAAGCGCTTCTATGTGGACGGCCACGAGTACAACGTGGTCGGCATCCAGACCTGCTCCCCGACCGAGATCCAGTACATCACCCTTCGCGCGCCGCTGCCCAAGGTGCCGGTGACCATCGAGCAGCACTCCGTACGCTTGCAGCCCTACGCCGAGCAGGCGTCGTTGGTCCTGCCGCCGCCCTTCAACCACGAGCACACGATTCTCGAAGACGTGGTGGTCGTTCCGGACGAGGAGATCGGACCCTGCCCCGTGGAGGGCGTCGATCCGAACTTCTTCCAGTTCGAACCGCGGCCCAACATTCTGTACATGGGCGGCCCGGTCGGCCCCGTGCCGCCTGTCCTGTCCGACGCGGACGGCATCTCCTACATCGGTCGCGACCCGGCCAACCCGGTGGGGCCCTACAACACCTTCGAGGATTACCTGGCCAGCCACTGGTTCTACATCGACGAGGACGTGAACCCGCAGCTGCTTGGTCAGCTACGCGAAAAGTACGGCGCGGTCGATCCCCTTGCGCTCGACCCGCCCGACACGGAGCCCTTTTTCTTCAACGAGCAGATGTGGACGCGACCGTGGAACTTCACGGAGTTCTACCTGCCCGACCAGACGCGCTTCGACGGCTGCGATCCGGATGCCTACAACGTAACGACCGGCTTCACCAACCCGACCTCGCGCGGCCGCCTGTGGTCACAGCCGGACGATGACGTACCCGACGATGTGCCGCCGCCGCCACCGGACCTGGTGGACGACAGCGCCCTCTTCGACGATGACTCGGGTCAGTACGGCTCCCCGATGCGGGCGGGCTTCGTCTACGACCCGGACCGCATGGATCCGATCTACACCAGCCAGGACGGCGTACGCGTGCACGGCGGCTGGCCGCGTTGCCCCGACGGTGATTGCACGGACGCCGGATCTCGCCCCGACATCGTGTTCGGCGCGGGCGACGTGCTCGCCACGGATGTTGCCGGCTTCCCGGTTGAGACGGCGCCCTACACCGATCCGTTCGCGCCCTTCAACCCCCAGGCGCCCGACGCGCCGCGCGGCGATCTGCTGACCTTCAACCCGGCCTACATGGACGAGTTCCGCAACTTCGGCGAGCCGCTACGCCTGCTCTACCAGCAGCTTTCGAATATGTCGATGAACGCCCGCGAGAAGGTCTACCACCGCTTGTGGTACCAGCCAGAGTACGTGACCAAGATCCGCGACTTCGACGATTGCGACACGGACCTGAGCTTCCCTGCCATCGTGCAGGAGTTCACGTACTTGATGATGGACACGACGGACAACCCGATCGCCGTGCCGGTACCGGGCAGCCGTCTGGGCTTCCCGATCTCGACCGGCGCCGCAGAGTTGCCGATGCCCAACCGCGGCGGCACGCTGCCCGCCGGCGGCGAGTTCGGCCACGGCCTGACCGGCTTTGACGCCGACTTCGACGGCTTCCCCGAGGCCGTGAGCCTGCACACAGAGGCGTCGGCCAACGTGTACTTCTCGAGCACCTTCGCCGCCAACCGGCCGCAGCCGCCGGTCGGCATCCCCGTGATCCCGCTGCCGGGCGCCATGGTCGACTTCGACGGCGACGGCTTCGTCACCGATACGCTGGATGCCGATTGCCTGAGCCTCAACGGCAACGAGATGATCGTTCTCCAGGCCGAGAGCCTCACGCTTGACACCAACGACGCGACGCCGGAAGGCCATGCGGCGATGTTCCTCGATCACCTCGTGGTCGTCGAGAACATCACCGGCGGCTCGAACGCGCGGGCCCAACTACGCTTCTACTTCACGGGCGGCTCGATCGCCAACGCCGTGCCGGAGTCCGTGGGCTTGCGCACGCTGCCCGTCGGAGCGGTGGCGGTGGTGGATCGGCACCAAGACAGCATCCGCGTCATCGAGCCCGGTGAGACCAATGCCGGGCTGACCGACGGCGCGTGGTTCGCATTTGTGGAAGACGTCTCGGAGACCGGCGAGCGCGTGACGCTCACCGTGGGCCGCGCCCTCGGTGCGAGCCACTCCGCGGTCGACGACGGGATGGGCAACCACGACCTGACGCCGGGCGACCCGTGGTACCTCAAGCGCTTCTACGTCGACGGCCACGAGTACAACGTGGTCGCGCTCATGACCCGCACGACGCCGGGCGCCGATCCGACGGATCCCGCCGAGTGCAACGACCGCTTCAGCTTCCTCACGATCCGCACGCCCGTCCCGAAGGGCAACTTCTTCAACCCCCAGGACTCACTCTTCCAGCAGGGCTATTTCCTGGACGGGCTGCCGCCCGAGATGAGCGTGATGCCGCCCTTCAACGTCGACCACACACGGGTCGAGGACGTGGAGCGCATCGAGGCCAATGAGTTTGCCAACCTCAACTTCTACGACGCATGCGTCGGCGCACTTTCCGCCGCGGAGCCGCTGGTCGAGACGATCGTCGAAGAGGAGCCCGAGCTGCGCTTCGCGCACGAGCTGCGCGAGACCTACCGGCCGGGTGCGGGCACCGGCTTCTTCACCGAGGACGGCTGGGAGACCCATCAGCAAGCCGTCACGCCGGGTGACTACACCGAGATCGCGCTGCCCGAGGGCCAGACCTACCTGCTGACCCTCAACTGGCGCAGCGAGGTCAGCCGCCTGGCCTTCTACGGCTGCACCCGCGACGAGCCCGGACCCTTCGACGACGAGGAGTTCCCGCCGCAGTTGGGCCATAGCGACGTCCGTGACGCAGCGGCAACCTGGGACCCCGCGCTCATCCCGGCCGTCAACCGCTTCGATCCGCCCATCCTCGATGCGGATGCCAACGGCATCCAGGACATCGTGCCCTTCTTCGACGCCCGCTGCAGCCTGACAGAGACGGTGCGCGTCAAGATCTTCTACGACCCGGCCGAGGACGACGACCTCTACGTCAACAAGCGCCCCATCGACATCCCCTTCACGATGGCCGATGTCAGCATCGAAAAGGTGGCCTTGAACGACATGCCGGCCGCCGGCGAGGACGTGACCTACTCCTTGACCGTTACGAACAACGGTCCGGACGATGTCGACGAGGCGATCGTCACCGACGATCTGCCGCCCGGCGTCAGCTACATCAGCGATACGGACAGCTGCGTGCCTTCCGGTACCGATCCGGAACGGCTGACCTGCACCGTAGGACCGCTGGCCTCCGGCGACAACGAGGTCTTCTTCATCACCGCGCGCCTCGACGCGGATCTGGCCACGGGCACCGCGCTGATCAACTTCGCCAGCGTGACCGTGCCGGGCAGCTTCGACGACGATCCGTCCAACAACAGCGACGACGACGACGTGACCGTGGTCAAGCGCGCTGATCTGCGCATCGTAAAGACCGCGTCCGATCCGACACCCGCCGCAGGCACGTCGCTCGTGTACACCGTCGAGGCCTTCAACGACGGCCCTTCGGACATCGTGGGCGTGACGTTCTTCGACGACCTGCCGCCGGAGGTGGTCTTCGTCGCCACGAGCCGGCCCGACATCTGCCAGCTCTTCGGCACCGACCGCGTGAGCTGCTTCATCAACGCGCTCGACGCGGGCGATTCCGTGGCCGTTCAGATCACGGTCGATATCCCGTCCTCCGTGCCGCCCGGCACGCGGCTGGACAACATCGCCGAGGTCTTCAGCAACACCGACGATCCCGATCCGTCAAACAACATCGACGAAGAAGACGTGTTCGTGGTCGCCGAGGCGGATCTGTGGCTGACCAAGACCGCCACGCCCGATCCGGTGACCGCGGGCGAGCGTCTGACCTACACGCTCACCGCGTATAACGACGGGCCGAGCGACGTGCCCGCCGTGCAGGTGGTGGATACACTTTCGCCGGACGTGGCCTACGTGGGCGCAAGCGGGGCTGTGTGCTCCGGCGTGCCGGTGGGCGGCAGCGGCATCCTGACCTGTCAGCTCGGCGCGATTGCGGCGGGTGCATTCAAGGTCTTTGAGATCTACGTCACGGTTGACCCGTCGCTGCCCAACGGCGCGACGGTCAGCAACAGCGCGGTGGTCAGCGGCCCGGGCTCGACCGATCCCGATCCCGACGACAACGACGACGACGTGACGGTCGACGTCGTGGCACGTGCCGATCTGCGCGTGGCAAAGAGCGCCCCGGCCGAGGTCTTCCCCGGCGTCGCGTTCGACTGGACGGTCACGGTCTTCAACGACGGTCCGAGCGACGCCCAGGGCGTCACGGTCACCGACCCGACACCGGTCGGCACCACCTACGTCTCGTCCAGCGGCGCGGCATGCGTTGGCGTCGCGCCGGGCGGAACGGGCGTGCTGACCTGCGCGGTGGGCACGGTGCCCGCGGGCGGCTCCACGGCCTTCACGATCCGACTACGCGTTGACGACGGCGCCGCGGACGGCCAGGTGCTGACCAATAGCGCCACCGTGAGCGCCTCGACCCCGGATCCGGATCCGACCAACAACGACACCGACGATACGACGACGGTGCGCCGTCGCGCGGACCTGGCGATCACCAAGACAGCGCTGGGCAACGCGGTTGCAGGCGCAGAGATGACCTACAACATCTCGGTCCAGAACAACGGACCCTCGGGTGCGACGGGCATCGTGGTCACCGACCAGTTGCCCGCCGGCATGAGCTTCGTATCCAGCACGGGTGGTTGCGTGGAAGCACCGCCGGCCAGCGGGGCGCTGTCCTGCGCGCTCCCCGACCTGCCTTCGGGCGGCTCGATGAGCTTCCAGATCACGGTCCTGCTCGACGCCGACCTCGCCGACGGCGCGCTGCTTGTCAACGACGCGTCCGTGACGGGCACGACCAACGACCCGAACCCGAGCAACAACAACGATGACGATCCCGTCACGATCGAGCGCCGCAGCGACCTCGTGACCACCAAGACCGACGCCGTCGATCCCGTGGCGGCCGGCACGGTGCTGACCTACACGGTGCAAGTGCAGAACAACGGTCCTTCGGATGCGGCCAACGTGGTCGTGGTGGATACGCTGCCTGCCGGTGTGAGCTTCGTATCGAGCACGGGCGGCTGCGTCCAAGCGCCCGTGGGCACTCTGACCTGCTCGCTCGGTGATCTGGCCGCCGGCGCATCGACCTCCTTCGACATCGTCGTCGACGTCGCTCATGACGTGCCGGACGGCAGCGTGCTGATCAACAGCGCCACGGCCGATTCCGACTCCGACGATGCCAATCCGGCCAACAACACCGACTCCGAATCGACGACGGTCGAGGCGGTGGCGGACGTGCGGGTGCTCAAGACTGCGAGCAACCCGACGCCGCTGGCCGGCACGACCTTCGCCTTCACGATCGACGTCGTCAACGGCGGCCCGTCCACCGCGACGGACGTGACCGTGGTCGACGTGCTGCCCGCGGGGCTGAACTACGTATCGGACACGGGCGGCTGCGTCCAAGCGCCCGTGGGCACCCTGACCTGCGCGCTCGGCGACATGGCTCCCGGGGCGGCCACGAGCTTCTCCATCGTCGTCGAAGTAGACGCGAGCGTGCCAGACGGTACCCTGATCACAAACACGGCGACGGTCACCACGACCTCCGATGATCCCGACGGCGGCAACGACGACGACGACGAGACGGTGACCGTAGGCACGCAGGCCGATCTGGCCGTCGTGAAGACCGCGCCGGCCATGGCCGAACCGGGCCAGCAGATCGTCTACATGCTGGCCGTGACCAACAACGGCCCCTCCGACGCGGTGGGTGTGTTCGTTACGGACACCCTGCCCACCGAGGTCAGCTACGTCGGCGCCGTCGGCGCGACCTGCAGCGAGGTGTCCACCGACGTCGTGGAATGCGACCTAGGGACGGTTCCCGCGGGCGTGACGGTCAACATCAGCATCACGGTGAACATCGACGGCGGCGTCCCCGACTTCACGGTGATCACCAACAACGTCGAGGTCGATACGGCGACGGACGACCCGAACGGCAGCAACGATACCGATGACGCCCAGACCGAGGTCGCGCTACGCAACGAAGCGGACCTACGGATCCTCAAGGAAGCGCTCGACCCGACACCGGGTGTCGGCGAGCTCTACAGCTACCGGATCACGGTCTACAACGACGGGCCACGTACGGC
>JAJCYU010000295.1 GCA_029262755.1 Anaerolineae bacterium | reverse complement strand
CGCACGGTCGCGAGGCAGGAGATCATGGTGGTCGGACGTACAAGGCCGGCCGTCGCTTGCAGCCGCGCGGCGATCGTTGCCGGCAGCGGTGTCGTCGCGGTCCGTACCGAACCCCACCCGCACGACGGCTCGATCAGCACGCCCTAGCCTTCCGCCGCCCACGCCGCATCCCAGGCACCCGTCGGGAGGCTCCAGCCGGCCGCACCGGGCGCGGCGTCCGGCGTTTCGACGATCCACAGCTCTCGCTCGGGAAGTTCGGTGACCGGAGCGGTGGGGTCAGGTGGCGTCAACGCTTCCGCCGCCACGAGCAGCTCGTTAACCGGGCCGAACGCTAGAGGCTCCACGCTCCAATCCGGCCGCTCGATCACGTGCGCATCGGCCGCATCCGCCACACGCGCCCAACGCACGGTGCCGCGCGTGGTCGCGCCGTCATCGTGATAGACCGTCCACGCAACCCACGCACCGTCTGCCGACCACAGGGGTCGCGTCGCGAAGCCGCTGCCGGGCGGCGCGGGCCAGGCCGCGATCTCGGCACCCGTGTCGACGTCCCAAACGCTCAACCCCCCTTCGGGATCGAGCCACGCAACGCGCTGGCCGCCAGGCGCTACGGCTGCCTCGATCGCCGGCGTAAGCGGTGCGTGGCGCGCCGCGAGGCGACCCGCCGCGGTGTCCACCCACCACAGCTCGGTGAGCAGGCCGCCGTCGCGCGGCGCGGCGACTACAATCGCACGCGCGCTCTCCGGATGCCACGCGAGCAATCGCGGCGCCCAGGCGGCCGCGTCGTCCGGCTCGGCGCGCCAGAGGACCCGGTCGTTGCTGTCGTTCTCCGAGCGCGCACCGCCGACGCTGACCGCCCGCAGCTCCCAGCCCGTCGGGCCCTCGCCCTCGTTGTCGAAGCGCTCCGGCCCGCCTAGCTGCCGGCCGTAAGCGATCGCATCACTGCTCGGCGCCCATGCATGGCCGGCCAACCGGCCCACCTCCGGATCCAGCAGCACCAGATAGTCGGCCTCCGCTCCAGGCTCGAGCGCGCGGGCGACCAACGCTTCCGTGCGCGGTTCGGCGTGCCACGATTCGCGGTACGACGCATGTCGTCCGTCCGGCGAAGCTCGCCACGCGAGCACCTCCGGCTCCTCCGTGCGCCACAAACGGGTGGCCTCACCACCCACCGGCTCGTAGGACCAGGCGACGTTCGTCGGATCGTCGAGGTCATCGTCCGCGGCGATGACGAGCACACGGCCCGCGACACGGCCCTCGTAGGGCGCCGGCGACGCGGGTCGCGCTGCGCCATCGGGCGATGTCCGCCCGCCCTGATCGGTATCGCCGCCATCGCCGGAGCCTCGAACCCCGTCGCCCGACCCGCCGTCCGGATCGCCCGCGACGGCGTTCGCGTCTGGAGCGGCCTCGCCGTCCACGTTCACCGGCACCGCGCGACAACCGCCTCCGACGAGCACTAGGCCGAGGAGGAGCCCGATCACCGCCGCGAAGCGCTGCGAGCGCGTCTCGTTCGTCTGACTGCCCGCCGAGGAAGGCACGGCGCCGGCCGGGTGCATGGTCATCGTCGAGGTCATGGAGGGCTCCGAGGAGATCGAGCACAGCGGGGGCTCGGGTGGTCCGAATGGGAAGGCGGGATCCGAATGGGAAGGCGGGAGGATGGAGAGGACGGGAAGAGTGGTCGCACCAAGACGCGATATGCACGCGGGCATCCGTGCGCAGCAGTGATCTCGCGGGGGGCGGGGGGTCCATCGCGACGGGCATAGGTGAGCATCGACCCATGCGATTATAGATCGCGGGACGCAGCGCGCGGATGTCGCCAACGTGTCGCAGCCGTGTCGCGATTCCGGCGCGCACCCCCTCTCTGCCGCAACCGTTCATCCCGTACGCTGCATCCATGAACGATTCAACCGTGAGACCCGGGGCCGATTGGGGCCGCCGACAGGAGATTGCACGCCGGGGGCGCCGGGCGCGATTCAGGCGCTACGCAGGCCTTGAACGCGCGACGCGCCTGATCGTGGCCGGAGCTTGGACGGGCGCGTTGATGCTCGGCCTCCCCGCCGCGCCGATCGCCGCGCAGCAAGCGGCGGGAGCGCCGTGGCTCGCACCCTTATGCGGCGAACAAGCACCGATCAGCGCGGTGTTCGACCATGAGCACCCCAGTTACGGCTGCCCGCCCAACGGGAACCCACGCTGTACCGGGCACAACGGCGTGCTTCGGCTCTACAACGACACGATCGATAACCGCAGGCTCTACGAGGGGCACAACGGATGGGACTTCCGCACTCGTGATGACGCCTGGCGCAACCTAAAGCGTGGTGTGCACGCGGTCCGCGCCGGCACGGTGACCTACGCCGGCTGGCACGCACCGGGTGAGCCGCGCGATCCCCTATGCGGCGTTCAGGTCGCGGACCACGAGCTCGGCTACGGTCTGATGGTGCGCGTCGCGCATGAGGGCGAGGAGTCCCTCTACGGGCATTTGTCCGGGATCGACGTCCGCGTGGGGCAGGCGGTTGCACGCGGCCAACGCCTCGGCGCGAGCGGCGACACGGGCAACTCCGCGGGGCCGCACCTCCACCTGGGAGCGTTCCGTCCGGACGGCCCCGGCATATGGCACGCCTTCGACCCCTACGGCTGGAACGCGGACTGGCGCGGGCTCGCGGATCGACCGCTCCCGGACGCGCTCGATCCGTGGTTCGTGGCGGGCGGCCCCGCCAGCGAGCGCAGGCTCGCGCCCACGGTCGGCCGGGGACCCGTCTGCCCATCATGGTGCGGCGAGCCGGTGATCGTAGACGATCAGGACCCTGGCTTCGATCGCGGTTGCGGCGCCGCCCCGTGCGCCTGGCAAACGGCCAACGGTGGGCTTCGAGGGCGCCTGCTCCACGCCCCGCCGGAAGGCACACGCCCCACGCATTGGGCGCGCTGGCGCGCAGCACTGCCACCGGGGCGCTATGGCGTGGACATCTATCTCCCCGCCTGGCGCAGGATCCCGCCCGCGCATGCCGTGCCGTACTACGTCGCGGGTCGGCCCGCCGACCACCCGGTCTCCGTCATCGACCAGCACGCGGAAGGCAACGTGTGGGTGCCCTTGGGCGTGTTCGACTTCCCGAGCGCCCCTTCCGTCGAGCTACGCAACGGCAGCGCGCTGCCGGGCAACTGGGCCTACACGGGAGCGTGCCGCGCCGTCCTCGCCGACGCGGTGCGCTTCACGCGCCAATGCGAAGACCGGACGATGACATCGCGGGAGGAACCGCGATGAACGGGGCGCTTGCGCGGGGGTTGGGGTTGGCGGCCTCCGCGACGCGGTTGGCGATCGCGGGGTCCGTGAACGTCGCGACGCGGTCTGCGATCGTGGGGTCGGTGGTCGTCGTGACGCGGTCTGCGATCGCGAGAACCGTGGTCGTCGCGGCGAGGTCGGTAGTCGCGAGGTCCGTCACGATCGCGGGTCACTCTGCAAACGCATGGCCGGCGAGAGGAGCGCTCGGCGTTGCGTGTGCGATCGCGTTCGTGGCGGGGGGAGTCGTGGCAGACGGGCCCTCGTTCGCCTCGACGGGAGCATCCGAAGCCTCAGGGTCGTGGCGATGGTCGGGCGGCTCCGTTCGGAGCGCCACCCTGCGCCCGTCGGAAGCGCAGGGTATCGACGGAGACCGGTCTGGCCGCGCCGGCGTGCGCAACCGCGGATCTCGGACCTACCTTCGTACCCCCGTGCAATCGGGCTACCCGGCTCCGGCCCAGCCCACGTCGGCGCCGACCGCCACGCCCCCGCCGGACGCTGCCGGGCGCTACCCCGCGCCTGCCGGCGTGGTCGTGCGCTTCGTGGGGCGCGCGGAGGCGGAGGCGGACGGGCTGGGCCCCGTGCTCGAGGTGGTCGGCGGTGCGGACGCGCGAGCCTTGTCCATGCTCGCGGGCCCGTTGTTGCGCGTCGATCCACCGTGGGCGACTGAGGGTTGGGGTCTGCGGTTGGAACCATCCTCGCTCCGGTCGCTGCTCGCGGCAGCCCTGCCCGCCACGGCCGAGGGGGAGCAAGCGGCCGTGGCGCAGGGATACTTCGGGGCCGGCTGCAGGGTGGAGAGCGCGCCATGTTCGTTCGGCGTTGTGGTCACGGGACTCCGCGCCGACATCATCTCGCCGGCACGGGCTACAGGCGAAACAACGGGACCCATGTCACCCACGATGGTGCCCACCACAGCCGCTTGGGAGCTGGTGCCCGATGGTGGAGGCAGCCTGTGGTGGCGGGCTTGGCGCGCACACGAGGCCGGCTATCACGCGCTTGTCGAAGCGCTGGCAAGCGAAGGGTGGGGGGAATTCACGGTGCTGCGGTGACGGCTAGGCTCGCGTTCATGTGCTGGTCCGCGGTCGCGTCTAGATCCGCGGTCGCGTGCTGCCGGTACCTGTCGCTGCGACGTTCGCGTTCACCGACCGTTGGCCCTGGCCCCCCGCGCCCCAGAGTAGTTCCGGCCAGCGGGCCATCGCGGCGAGGCCGATCGCAACCGCGAACCACAGCGTCGCGAGCCGGATGAGCAACGCTGCGGCCACCGCGACCGGACGGTCAAGGGCCAAGAGCGGCATCGTCAGCGCCACGAGCACGGCCTCGACGCCGCCCAGGCCGCCGGGTGTGCCCGCGACCGCGCCGGCGACGGTGGCCAGGCTGAAGCTGAAGACGGCGATGAGCACGGTTTCACCGGTCGCTGGGACGCCCAGACCGATGAGCACGAGCGCGAACGCGAGACCCTCGAGCGCCCAGCTCAAGACACCGATGCCCAGTCCAGCCACGAAGGGCAAGGGGCGCAGCAGACGATGGCAGCTCTCGTAGAACGTACGCGCTTGGGCAGCGAAGCGGCCGATGCGTGGCAATCGCTCGAAGCGGTCGAGAAACCACAGGGCGATGGGGCGCGCCTGCACCAGTGCCACCACTAGCAACAGACCTGCGAGAGCCGCCAGCGAGAGTATCCGCGTGCGTTCGTCGGCGAGCAGGACGAGCCCACCGCTTGCCAGGACCAACATGGCCAGGCCGTCGATGAGGCGCTCGACGAGCACCGTCGGAAGCGTCACGGACATCGGGCTGCCCTCGACCTGCTTGATGATCCAGCTCTTGAGCATCTCGCCGACCTTGCCGGGCGTCGCGACCATCGGCAGTCCGAGCAGGAAGGCTCGCGCGCTGTCCCCCAGCGTCGGTCGGGCACCCACCCAATGCAAATACCCGTGCCAACGCGCCATGCGCAAGAGGTAGTTGGCCAAGGTCAAGACCAGGATCGCCGGCACGAGACCCCAACGGAATCCCTCCAGCACCTCACGCAGCGCCCGCACGTCGCTCCAGACCGCCGCGGCCGCATACAACGCGAGCGCGGCGACGGAGGAGAGCGCGATGCGACGCATGAGACGCTTTCGATCGGGAGGCGCCGTCGACTCGGCCGAGGGGTCCGGACTTGGCTCGCTGGGCGACGAAGGGTCGGGGGTCGGCGTCTCGCTCGGAAGCGATGGAGGAGTCGTATCCGTGTCCGGCACCGGAGAAGGTCGCGCGGACGGGGGCACAGTGCCGGACGTGGGAGGCTCGTTGGGTGCCATGGGTATCCAGGGATTGCGGCCCACGTGCTTGCGAGCATGGGCGATGACCGCGTCTCGATCACGCTGCCTGTCCGCAGCCGGGCGTAGGGCGATTATGCCAGAAGCGCCAACCCGCGTCGGTCCCCCACCTCGATCGCACACCGTAGGATGGGGTCGCTTCGCACGTTACGTCGATCGCCCTCCATGTGGTCGCCGGGCGGGTCGCCGGGCGTGGTCCTCGGTTGACCCTCAGGGAGGCGCTCACTACTCTGCGGCGCGCGATTCCGCGCGTCGTCGCGGCTTCGCCTCATGCTGCTACATCGCGGGACGGAAGTCTTAGGCAGCGACAGCCGGTGTGGCTGCGCCTTCCCGCCCCGATCATTTCTATGTCCCGTGAGCGAGTGGAGAACCTATGTCATCCTCGAGCAAGAACCGGCCGTCCTCCCCCACCGCCTCCGCATCCTCGCGCAGATCCGAGTCCGAGTCCGATTCCGGTTCCGAATCAGGATCCGGCGGTTCCAGCAGGGGCGGCGGGGGCGCAGCGAAGGGCGAAACCGCGTCGTCCGCGGACGGCGACGCGGCCGGCGGCGCGCGGGTGCAACGTGGGCCGCGCGAATACGCGGGGGTGGTCGCGCGCGGATTCGCGATGGGCGCGGCGGACGTGGTGCCCGGTGTTTCGGGCGGGACGATGGCGTTCATCCTCGGCATCTACGAGGAGTTATTG
>JAJCYU010000294.1 GCA_029262755.1 Anaerolineae bacterium | reverse complement strand
GTGGACAAGGTACATGGCTTCCTCCGGTTGGCGCGGGGCTGGCGAATGCCCATCGGTGACACGTTCCCAGGCTACGCGGCGCTGTTGACGCAGCGTGAACAGGGGAGCGCGAGCGCGGCGGCCGAGGTGCGCCGTGGAGGTCCGAGCGCGTCGTGTTTGGCCCGGCTCGCGGGGCAATTTGACCCCAGAGACCGGAGGCGTAAATCAATCGGAAGCCGCAACAGCCTAAGGGGCGATCTCGTGCCGTTCGATCGGCAGCACCTACACGTGCTCGCCGCGCTCCAGTCGTTCGGCTAGCCACGCAAGCTCGTCGTTCTCGCCCGCGTCGCCCTCGCTGCCCAACCTGGCGATCGCTTCGCGGCAGGTTCGCAGCGCGCGGTCCCGCTGGCCCGACCGCGCCAATGCCTGAACGCGGGCCACATGGGCCTCCTCCGACCAGGGCGCGGCCAGCGTCGCGCGATCAGACCAAGTCAGCGCGCGCTCCGGATCGCCCTGTTGCAGCCACACCTGCGCCACGCGCAGGCAGCCGTCGGCGTGCATCATTGCTAGGCGCTCGCGTCGTTCCATCACCCACAACTCGTAGGGCAGCTCGGGCAGGAGCGTGTCGTAGGCATCCAAGGCGGCCATGAACTCCGCCGATGGCTCGTCGCCGTCCTTGGTGCGCTCCGGCTGCCGCGCCGCCGCGGCGAGTTGTTCAAAGCGCACGACGTCTGTGGACACCACGTCGTGCGGATCGAAGCGCACCATGTCGCCCTGGACCTCGAGATAGCGCGACGGACCCTTGGGGCGCATGTGCGGATCCACAAGCGCCCGTATGCGGCTGAGCACGGTGCGCAGGGTGGTCCATGCCTTGGCCGGATCGGTATCGGGCCACAGATCCTCAAGCACCCGGTCGCGCGGGAGCGCTACACCTCGCTGTAACACCAAGTACTGAAAGACGCGTCGGACGATGGGTCGGTACCAAGCATCGCCCGGCACGAGCACGCCATCCCTCCGGAGAACGAAGTTGCCGAGCAACCGCACGTCCAAGGGCGGGGGCTGCGCGTTCTCCAGACGGTGGAGCGCATCCGCCATCGTCGCTCGCGCGGCCGACGACGTCTCTTCGTTGATCGCGGCGTGCAGCGGGACCATGGCTTCCTCACCGCCGACGGTTCCAAGGATCCGCGCCGCGGACGAGCGCAGCGCCGCACGACCGTCCGTGAGCAGCGCCAGGGCTGCCGCGGTGTCCGCAAGGCGGCACAGCGCGTCCTCCGCGCGAGCCGCGACGTCCCCAGGCGACGTTGTCGTGGTCGGCCCGGCCAGCGCCTCACCCTCGACCAAAGCGAGCCGCCAGAAGGCGCACGACAGCGGCGGATCCACGCGCTCCATGTACCCGTAGCCGCGCCGGTCTGCGCGCTGACGACGCGGCAACGCCCGTGCATGGCGGCGCCAACCCGCGTTCCCCTCCGCGTGGTGACGCAGGGCCAAGAGCGCGCGCAGCCGAAGCGTATCGGTGCGCGAACGCGAGCGGACAAGCAGCGCAACGGCTCCGGCATGGCGTCCGGCGGGCAGACCGGCCGCCTGGCGGGCAACCTCGGCCTCGAGTACGAGCAGCGCCCGGTATGCCGGCCACGCCTTGCTGCGGGGATAGGCTTCCTCCGCCAAGTCGACGGCCGACGCAGGATTCCCCGCGCGCCGAGCCAGGGCGGCCCGCGTCCACGCGACGCAGGTCGCGTAGAGCGCACCCTCGTGGCCACGCGCGGCCGAGCGAAGCAGCGCCGCTTCGGCCGCGTCATTGTCCCCGGCCAACAGGAACGCGTTGGCGGCGTTCCAATCGTGGTAGGCCAAGTCTTCTATGTAAGGCTCGTCCATCTCGGCGAGCGCCGCGGCTTGTTCGCGCACCGCGGCCGCGTAGCCCTCCGCCTCTCCGCCCGCGAACATCAGCTCGCAGCGAGCCGTGGCAAGGAGCAAGCGTCCGTTGGCCGAATCGCCGTCCAGGCGCGCCTCGATCTGATCGATCAGCAAACGTGTTGCGTCCAGCTCGCCAAGCAGGCTGCGCACCATGATGGCCAGGTTGTAGCGGGCCCGCACCGAGAGGCTTGCCGCATCGGCCCGATCCGCGAGGCCAATGGCGGCGACATAGGCGCGCGCCGCGGCGCGCAGCTGACCGGTCACCATATGCGCGTCTGCGCTCAGCTTCCATGCTTCGGCGCGCTGAATCTCCGATGCGCCCGGATCTGCGAGCAACACATCCAGCGCGGCCATCGCGTCCGCGGGTCGGTGCTGCTTGTAGAGGATCTCCGCCTGCGACAAGAGTGCGGCGCGGCGCACATCGTCATCCTCGGAGCCGGCCGCCACCGTCTGCAACAGCGCAAGATAGCGTTCGGCTTCTTCGAAGAGCCCAGCATAGTGGACGGACTGGACGAGCCGCTGCAACAGGAAGGGCCGACGGCCAAGCTCGTCTTCGGGAAGGGCCGCGGCCCAGCGCCGGAAGGCGTAGAAGCGCCCGTCCATGCTGGAGAACTCCGGCGGGAGCTCCTCTACCAACCGGGCGGCAGTGCGATGGAGGCCGAACTCGATGGCATGCTCGATGGCCGCCTCGCGCTCGCCGCGTGACTCCAGCCACGCCACCAGCCGGGGCGCGAGCGCGCGCACCTCCGGCGGGGCTTGGTCCAGCAGGTAGCGCCGGATCAGCTCGTGATAGCGCCGCCAACCGGGTCGGTCCGTCGCCTCCACGAAGAGGCCGCGCCGCTCGATCTCGCGCACCAGAGCACGGCCCTCTTTGGGATCGCCACCGATCAGGAAGCGAGCGAGCTCGTCATCAAAGGTCCGCGCGAGGGCCGTGCGCAACCAAGCTTCCCTGAGCCTCTCGGGCAGCTCCGCCATGACGCGGGCCGCCAGGTGGGCGAAGAGGTCGCCTTCGACCCCCGTCTCCGTGATCGCGCCGCCTCCGCGCTTGATCATGCCCAGCGCAAGGGGCCATCCGCCGGTGCGCTCGTGCCAGCGGCTCCATTCGGCCCCAAGGTTTGGCTGGTCCGCCAGGAACCGACGGGTCTCTTCCTCCGCGAAGGCCAGATCTGCCGGCCCGAGGCGGATCCCCGCGGTGAGGTGCTCAAGCGCCGTGGGTACATGGCGACCGCACAGCACGTGCGTCGCGCCGTCGGACAGCCGCTCCCCTACGACGGACGCCGAATCGGGATTGGCGTCGAGATGGTGGACGTCGTCGAAGACGAGCGGTGCGCCCTCCAAGTCCGCGATCCGCTCCGCCAGGGCGCGCGGATCCGCGTCGGCCGCCCGCAGCGGTACGTGCAGCGCGCCGGGGCGCTCGGCGCACAAGGCCCGTGCCAACGAGCTCTTGCCGTAGCCCGCGGGGGCGACGATGGTCACATGCCCCACCTGCAGGGCGTCGACGACGCGTGCGACCAGGTGCGGCCGCCGCAGGACGTCCATGTGCTTCCCTTTCGATGAGTAGAAGTTGGCCGGCCTGACCCGCGCCTGCAACGGACTGCACGGGCGAAGGTTGGGATATTCTATCGGCCTCACCATACGTGCGTCGTGCTCTTCAGGCACGCAGCCAACGGCCTGCCGTTGCGCATACGCGCGCCGGCCTTCTATCCTACCCTCGGTCCCGCGGCGTTTCGTCGCCGGATTCCCAAGGATGGAACGCGCGAGCACGAGGCGGTGGGCGAAGCGCGCACGCCGGCCGAAGCGTGCTGCACCGTCGCACGCGCGGTGCTCGGAGCCGATCGACTGGGCAGCCGGCGGCATCGACGCCGCGGCTCTCCCTTCAACCATCGACCTACGCGCCGCGCCGCCATCGACCCACCGCCGACGCTGGTCGCCGCGCCCCGCAGGAGACACCCAACGTGAGCAAGGAATTCATCTACCAAATGCAGGGCCTGCAGAAGATTGCGGGCGACGGCCGAACGATCCTGGACGGGATCTGGCTGTCCTTCTTTCCCGGCGCCAAGATCGGCGTCATCGGCCCCAACGGCGCCGGCAAATCGACGCTCCTACGCGTCATGGCCGGCCTGGACGACGACCATCTCGGCGAGACCTGGATCGATCCGAGCGCCACGGTGGGCTATCTGGCCCAGGAGCCGCAGCTCGACGAATCGCTGGACGTGCGCGGCAACATCGAGCAGGCGCTGGGCGAGACCAAGGAGCTGATGGACGCCTACGACGCGGTGAGCGCCCGCTTCGCGGAAGAGCTCACCGACGACGAGATGGACAAGGTCATCACCCAGCAGGCCAAGCTGCAAGAGAAGATTGACGCCGTCGGCGGCTGGGAGCTGGACCGCACGCTCGAGGTGGCGATGGACGCGCTACGCGTGCCCGCCGGCGACCGCGACGTCACGACGCTCTCCGGCGGCGAGGCGCGCCGCGTCGCCTTGTGCCGGCTGCTGCTCTCCAAGCCGGACCTACTCCTGCTCGATGAGCCCACGAACCACCTGGACGCCGAGACGGTCGCCTGGCTCGAGCGCACCTTGGCCGAGTACGCGGGCACCGTCATCGTGGTCACCCACGATCGCTACTTCCTGGACAACGTGACGGGCTGGATCCTGGAGCTGGAGAACGGCAAGGGCCTGCCCTTCGAGGGCAACTACTCCTCGTGGCTCAAGCAGAAGCAGCAGCAGCTGGCCGGCGAGAGCACCGGCCGCGCAGCCAAGGCGCGCGCGAAAGCGCTCGCCGAGGAGCTGGCGTGGACCCAGCTCAACCAGACCGACCGCAACACCCGCGCGCACTCGCGCCTCCAACGCTACGAGCAGATGCTCACCGAGGCGCGCGGCGATGGCCGTCGCACGGAGATCTTGATCCCGCCCGGCGAGCGCCTCGGCGAGCTCGTCGTGCGCGCGACGGACCTCACGAAGGGCTACGACGACCATCTGCTCTACGAGGGGCTGAGCTTCGACCTACCCCGGGGCGGCATCGTAGGCATCGTGGGTCCGAACGGCGCGGGCAAGACGACGCTGTTTCGCATGATCCTCGGCCAAGAACAGCCCGACAGCGGCACGCTGCAGGTAGGCGAGACCGTGGACCTGGCCAGCGTCGACCAGCTGCGCGACGCGATCGATTCCGAAGCAACGGTCTTCAACAACATCGCCCAGGGCCGCGAAGAGCTGCGCGTCGGCAACCGCACGATCAACATGCGCGCCTACGTCGGCTCTTTCGGTCTGCGGGGTACGATGCAGCAGCAGAAGGCAGGCTCGCTCTCCGGCGGCGAGCGCAACCGCCTCTTCCTGGCGATGATGCTCCAGAGCGGCGCCAACGTCCTCCTGCTCGACGAGCCCTCCAACGACCTGGACGTCGCCACCATGCGCGCCCTGGAGGAGGCCCTGGAGGGCTTCGCCGGCTGCGTCGCGGTCATCAGCCACGATCGCTGGTTCCTGGACCGCGTGGCCACCCACATCCTGGCCTTCGAAAACGACAGCGAGGTCGTGTGGTTCGAGGGCAACTACGCCGCCTACGAGCGCGACCGCAAACGCCGCCTCGGCGAGGACGCCGACCAGCCGCGCCGGATCAAGTACAAGCCGCTCGTGCGGGGGTAGGGACGGCCCCCTATGGATCCGTGCGCTCAGCGCGCACCGGCCACGTCGCCGTGCCCGCCCGCGCCGTCTTTCCCCTATCATTGACCGTCGTCGCCCGCCCACCAACCGCTCAGGAGCATCCGTACCCATGACCATGCCAAGCACCGTCGCCAACGGCGCGACGACCGGGACCCCGGATTACAAGGTCCGTGACATCTCCCTCGCCGACTTTGGGCGCAAGGAGATCGACATCGCGCAGCACGAGATGCCGGGGCTGATGGCCGCCCGCGCCAAATTCGGGCCGAGCAAGCCCCTGCAGGGTGTGCGCGTCGCCGGCTCGTTGCACATGACCATCCAGACTGCCGTACTCATCGAGACCTTGGTCGAGCTGGGCGCTGATGTGCGCTGGTCCAGCTGCAACATCTACAGCACGCAGGACCATGCCGCGGCCGCGATCGCTGCTTCGGGGGTTCCCGTCTTTGCCTGGAAGGGCGAGACGCTGGACGAGTACTGGTGGTGCTTGGAGCAGACCCTCACGTTCCCCAACCCGGACGATCCCACCAAGGCTCTCGGCCCGGAGCTGATCGTCGACGACGGCGGCGACGCCACGTTGATGATCCACCTGGGCGTCGAAGGCGAGAAGAACCCGGCCTCGCTGCACGTGCCCAAGAACACGGCCGACGAAGAAGCGCTCTTTGCGACGCTGCGCCGCATGCTCGAGGCCGACTCCGGCTACTGGCGCCGTACCGCGCCGGAGATCGTGGGCGTGAGCGAGGAGACCACCACCGGCGTGCACCGCCTCTACCAGATGCTGGAGCGCGGCGAGCTGCTCTTCCCGGCCATCAACGTCAACGACTCGGTGACCAAGTCCAAGTTCGACAACCTCTACGGCTGCCGCGAGTCCCTCGTGGACGGCATCAAGCGCGCGACGGACGTCATGATCGCCGGCAAGACCGCGGTCGTCTGCGGCTACGGTGACGTCGGAAAGGGCTGCGCGGCGAGCCTGCGCAACTACGGCGCACGCGTGATCGTCACGGAGATTGACCCCATCTGCGCCCTGCAGGCCAAGATGGAGGGCTTCGACGTGCTCACCATCGAGGACACCCTCGGCCTGGCCGATATCTACGTCACGGCCACGGGCAACAAGGACATCCTGCGCGTCGAGCACATGGAGCGCATGAAGGACCAGGCCATCGTGTGCAACATCGGCCACTTCGACAACGAGATCCAGGTCGAGCACCTCGAGGACTATCCGGGCATCGTCCACACGATGATCAAGCCGGAGGACGTCGGCGCCGTCGACAAGTTCACGTTCCCCGACGGCGACAGCATCTACATCCTGGCCAAGGGCCGCCTGGTCAACCTCGGCTGCGCCACGGGCCACCCGAGCTTCGTGATGAGCAACTCCTTCACGAACCAGGTCCTCGCCCAGCTCGAGCTCTGGCAGAACCGCCGCGAGATCGGCGTCTACCTCCTGCCCAAGGAGCTCGACGAAGAGGTCGCCCGCCTCCACCTCGACAAGCTCGGCGTCCGCCTGACCAAGCTGAGCGAAGAGCAAGCCGAGTACATCGGCGTGAAGGCGGAAGGCCCGTACAAGCCGGAGGGGTATCGGTACTAGGACCAACCAGTTAGACCGATACGAGGGGCCGGCGCGCACACGCCGGCCCTTCGTGATTCCATGGCCTCGATTCACGCCGGGATCGGCGGCACGAACGGCCCCCACACCA
>JAJCYU010000293.1 GCA_029262755.1 Anaerolineae bacterium | reverse complement strand
CCCGCCCGATAGCTGGCGCATCGTGCGGGCGGGAATCTGGCTCTTTCGTGCTTCCGCCATCGACGCGCCGCCGGCCACCATCGCAGCGGACGGCTGTTGGGCGCAAACCGACAAGACCGCGGCGCCCGCGGTGCTGCCGCTTGGCGACGCGATCACGATCACGTTGTCGGTCCGCGTTGCGTGCCCGGAGCGCAGGCCGCCGCTGCACCTGCTGCTCGTGATCGATGCATCGCGATCCATGAGCTGGGACGGCGCGCTGGAGCGTGCCCAGCGGCTCCTCGGCGACGTATTGGCCGGCCTGGACGCTCAGCGCGATTCGGTGTCCGTGATCGCCTACGACGCCGCTCCACGCCTGTTGGTGGAACGATCCCAGCCGGCGGAGGCTGCCCGCGCAATGCGCGCACTGCGCGCCGAAGGCGACACGCAGCTGAGCGCAGCGTTGACGCGCGCGGCGCAGGTTGCGACGCGTTCAGGCGCGCCCAACGCCGGTCGCAGTGTCGCGCTACTCGTGACCGACGGCGTGCTGCGCGACCATCCGCAAGCCGAAGCCGACGCGCTGCGCGAGGCGGGGGCAGCGGTACACGCGCTCGTGCTGCCGCATCCGGACTTCGATGCGCTACGCCGGCGCAACATCGAGCTGCTTGCCGGTGGATCCGAAAACGTCCACGAAGACCTGGACGTGGCGCGCGGGGAGCAACTCTTGCGTGCGCTCACGGGGGCCTCGGTACCCGCCGCGCAGGGTCGAATTGCCTCGTGGGACGCGTTGCCGGGTGACATGAGCTTTCTGGCAGGCAGCCCCGTTCCGCGCGACGCCACGTGGGACGAGGCCGTTCGCCAACTGGATTGGCCGGATCGCTCCATCCCTCCCGGCGCACTGACCTGGACGATTGGCGCACGGCCGCTACAGGTGGGTTTGCGCCCAACGAACCGCGTGGCGGGCGGAACGTGGGCGGTTGGAGGCGAAGAGCTGCCGCTGGCATTCCCCGTACCGCGGGTCAAAGTGTGGGATCGCGCGAGCCTGAAGGCGCGGGCCTATTTGCCTGCCACGGTCGTCGGCGCTTGCCTGCGGCCCGACCCCCTGGCCGTCGTGTTGGTTCTGGACGGCTCCCGCTCCATGGACGAGCCTTTCGGACCCGGCGGCGCTTCAAAGCTTGAAGCGGCGCGCTCCGCCTCGCATGCGCTCCTAGCGGGACTCGCTCCGGTGGAGCGCATAGGGCTGGTCACTTTCAGTGCTGAAGCGCGGATTGCAGCGGATCTTGGCGCGTCGCGCCCCGCTGTGCGCGCTGCGCTCGATGCGCTCGCTACGGCACCGGGAACGCGAATCGACCTTGCCCTGCGCGCCGCCACCGCGATGCTCGCCGCGCGACGACCGAGCGAGCACGCGGTCGTCATCGTGCTTACGGACGGCAAGCACGATGGCGACGTAGCCGTGGTGCGCAGCGCAGCCGACGCGCTGACCCAGTCCGGCCGCCCCGGCGAAACGGCACCACACATCTGGACGGTCGCCGTCGGCCCCACGGCAGACCGAGCCCTGCTACGCGCCATCGCGACGGACGGCGCCACCCATGATCCTGGTGATCCCGCTTCACTGGGACGGCTCTTCGCAGCGTTCGGCGAACGCCTGCGCTGCACCGGGGATGCTATCGATGGGGTGAGCCCGTAGAATTTTTCCGACGGTGTTGTGCTTCGCTGTCTGCTCATCAAGCCCCGTTCCTACCACGATCTCGGAGCCCAGCCATGCACCTGCGCGCTTTCCAGGCCCATATCGAGGCCATCTACGGCCAACAAGACCGAAAACGCGGTGCCGCGGCGTCCTATCTTTGGTTTGTCGAGGAGGTCGGCGAGCTTGCCGAAGAGGTGCGCAAGTCGCTGAGCCCGGCTCCGGAAGATGACGCCGGTCGCGCCGAGCGTCTACGCCACGAGGTCGGCGACGTGCTCGCGTGGCTCAGCACCCTAGCCTCGATGCTCGACGTAGATCTCGAAGCCGCGGCGGCACGCTACGAAGGCGGATGTCCGCGCTGCAAGTCCATACCCTGTCACTGCGACGGCGTGTAGGGTTGGCGCACCACCGAATCCTGGGGCATCCTGCTGCCGTGTAGAATTGTTGGTCGTTCACGGCCACAATCCCCGCGCTCCCCTATCCATCACGAGGAGGAAGTACATATGGGCTTTTTGTCCTGGGTTATCGTCGGCGCGATCGGCGGCTGGCTGTCCGGCTATGCGATCTCGCGTGACTTGGGCTTCGATCTAGGCGACGTGATCGTCGGCATGATCGGTGCTCTCGTCGGCGGTTTCCTGCTCAGCACGTTTCTAGGCATTGAGACGGGCGGCATCAATATCGAGACGATCGCTGCGGCATTCGGCGGCGCGGTTTTGGTGACGATCATCTGGCGCAAGATCCGCGGCTAGCCGTCGGCTCGAGACCTGCCATTCGAGCCGAACAGACATAGAAAGAGAGGGCGCGACCGTTTCGGCCGCGCCCTCTCTCTATGTTCTGCGCTGAATCCTAGTGATTCCTGCGCGCGCCCCGCGACTGCGAATGCGCGCTACCCGCTCTACTCGTCGTCGTCGTCCGGAATCACGATCGTCTGGCCCGGGTAGATCATGTTCGGGTTCTCGATCTTGTCCTGGTTGGCCTCGTGGATCTCCGGCCAGCGGGCGCCGTTGCCCAGGAAGCGCTGCGCGATGGCCCACAGGGTGTCGCCGGCCACGATGGTGTAGGTGGTGTCCTCCGTCTCGGCATGTGCCTTCGCCTGCTCCGCCATCGCCGTCTCGTACTTGCGACGCATGTCCTTAAGCTCGCGGCGCTGCTCGATGATCTCGCGGCGCTGCTCGGCCTCGGCCTTGCGCTCGGCGCGCTTTAGCTCGATGTCGCGACGGCGAAGCTCAGCCTGCACGTCGACGGCCTTCTCCTGCTTCTTGCCGGCCTTGTCCGCGTCCTTGCTCTTGGTCGCGACCTTGACGGGCTCGGCCTTCGCTTCCTTGGCCTTTTTGTCGTCCTTCTTGTCTTTCTTGCCCATGCCGGGCAACGGCAGGGGCTTGTTCAAAACGTCGATGATGTCTTTGAAGATGTTGGCCATGAGTGAAATCTCCTCTTGCAGCCACTTGACCTCGGTAGGTCCAGTTTTCGTGAGCGTGAAGGCCCAATGCGGCCTTCTCTGCACTGAGGATACACGATCCAGCGCGCGTTTCCAGTAAATGCAGGGACACAAGCGGCGAAGCGCACACGGTCGCAGTGCTCCTGCCACGTTTCGCTCGTGACCCGACCGTTACGGTGTCGCAGCAGCCGAACGCTACAATCGAGGACGGTGCGCGAGGCGCATCGCTGCATAGTCGCGCTCAAGCAAGAACGCCTGAAGCGCCTACCCCGAGGACAAGGACGACAATTACGATGAACCCACTGATTGAACAAATGATGGGCCAACTGGCGCAGCAGCAGGCGGGCAAGCTGGGCGCCAAGCTCGGCATGGACGACCGGCAGGCGGCCGCGGCGATGAAGGTCGCCATGCCGGCGATCATGGCCGCGATGGCGCGCAATAGCGCATCGCAGGACGGCGCCCAGAGCCTCAACAAGGCCCTTGAAAAAGACCATGACGGCAGCTTGCTCGATTCGCTGGACGACTTCGTAGGCCGCGGCGACACGACGCCCGGTGACGCGATTCTGAAGCATGTCTTCGGCGGCCAGCGCGGCGCGGTGGAGCAGGCGGCGGCCTCCGAGGCCGGCGTGAAGAGCGACCAGATGCAGAAGATGATGGGCATGCTGGCCCCCGTCATCATGGCCCAGTTGGGCAAGCAGAAGCGCTCCGGCGGTTTCGATGCGGGCGACCTCATCGGCATGATCGGCGGCGCGAGCGGCGGCCGCGAGAGCACTGCCGGCGGCGGCCTTTCCGGTATTGCGGGCCAGATTCTGGGCGGCGCCCTCGGCGGCGGCGCACAAGCGGCGCCGACGGGCATGAGCGGCATCGCCTCGCAGATTCTCGGTCGCCTGGGTGATCGCCAATTCCAGAGCATCGGCAAGCAACTCGGTCTATCGCCGTCCGCGACGCGTGGGCTGGTCCAAATGGCATTGCCCATGATCCTGGCCGCCTTGGCCCGCAACGCGAGCAAGGGCAAGGGCGCGGAAGAACTCTACGGCGCGCTCGAGCGAGACCACAACGGTGGTCTCATGGAGAGCGACGACTTCATTCTCGATAGCGACCCGACCGAAGGCGACGAGATCCTCGAGCACGTGTTTGGTCCGCAGCGCGGCGCCATCGAGCGCGGCGTCGCCGAGAAGGCTGGGCTGGACAAGGGCGCGATCGGCAAGATCTTCTCGATTCTGGCGCCCGTCGTGCTCGGCGAGCTCGG
>JAJCYU010000292.1 GCA_029262755.1 Anaerolineae bacterium | reverse complement strand
AGAAATAGAGCGGCACTTCCCACGTCCACACCGGCGGTTTGAGCCACGATTGCCCGTTGTAACCGGGAGCTTGCGACTCGGTGGCCGACGATCCTGCACGTTCGTCGCCGCGCCCGCTCGACCCCGACGGGCGCGGATCCCCGCCACCACGCCGACCAACGCGGCCGTGCCCGCCCTCCGGCACAAAGGTCTGCGCCGCCTCGCGCAGCGCGTCCAGTCGCGCCTCGAAGGCGTCGCCTTCATGTTGGCCAGCGCCGACCGCCGACTCTTCGACCGGACGCTCGCTCCCACCGCCGGTCGTCGCGCCGCCGGTTGCGCCGCCGCCGGTCGTCGCGCCGCCCATTGGCCCATCACCGGTCACTGCACCACCGCTCGCCGCGCCGCCCGCTGCCCCACCACCGGTCACCGCTTCGCCGCTCACCGCGCCGCCCGCTGCCCCACCACCGCTCGCCGCACCGCCGCTCGCCGCACCCCCCGAGGCCGCACCATCGTCTCCCAGCGCTTCGCCTACGCCCTTTCCAACCCGTCGCCCACTCACGGCAGCATCCCGAATGCAATCGCAATCGCCGCGAAGGCTGCCACGGACGTCAGCGCTGCGCTCAGCCAGCTCGCGCCCATCCACTCCGTCGGCACGGCGGGGCGTTGCGGGAGGCCGTAGTCGAGTGGGTCGCCCGGGACGAGGAAGAACGCGTGCGCGCCGCCGACGGACGTGTCGGCCGCGTCGTAGAGCGTGATGTCGGAGCGGCCGTCCGCGTGGAGTCGTGCGACACGCGCGTCTGCTTGCGCACGTAGCGCTCCCAATTCGCCGAACTGAATGGCGTCCGTGGGGCAGGCTCGTGCACATGCCGGCAAGAGGCCGTCCGCCTGGCGATCGGAGCACAACGTGCACTTGTATGCGCCGCCTCCGCCCGGGTCTTCGTGCGGGCGACGATCGATCACGCCGAAGGGGCAGCCGACCACGCAGTAGCCGCAGCCGTTGCACACTTCTTCCTGAACGTAGACGGCGCCCGCACCTGTGCGCACGATGCTGCCAGTGGGGCATGCTTCGAGGCAGCCGGCGTGCTCGCAGTGCTTGCAGACGTCCGACAGGAACACCCACTCGAGCAACGGCACGCCGAGACCGGGGTCGTCGTTGGCGCCCATCGCGGAGAGGGCCCCGCCTCCGGTGACTGGAGAGCCACCGACCGGGAACACCGGCATTCCAGTCGACGTGCCTCGTGACCGGTCCCCCAACGTGCCTGGCGACGCAACTTGCGACGCAACTTGCGACGTGCCTTGCGACGTGCCGTGCGACTCGCCTTTCGACTGGCCACCCGATTCGTCCCGCGATGAGCTTCGCGACGCGGACGTCCGATCGACGACTCCGGCTGCCGTCAGCGGCACCTCCCGCTCCACGAACGCGACGTGCCGCCAGCTGGACGCGCCCAGCTCCGCGGTGTGGTCGTAGCCGCGGCCCTTGCGGGGGCCCGTCGGGCTCTTCGAAGGGACGTCGTTCCACTCCTTGCACGCGACCTCGCAGGCCTTGCAGCCGATGCAGACCGTCGGGTCAGTGAAGAAGCCCGTCGTTGGTCCTGCTTCGGCCGGGCTGCGCGGAGCCGGCGCGTCCTGGCGGGCGGTCATGGCGTACCTCCGGGCTTCGGCTGGTCGCCGTTTGCCTGTGATTTTGGTCGAGCGGCCGCGCCGGGATCCGGCGGGACCTGGGCGCGAGTCGCCGCCAGCGCATCGAGCCACGCGACGAGCTCCGCGCCGCGGCGCCGGCGGCCGGGGAGGGCGGCGCAGGTGAGGGCCTTGGCCTCGTGGATGGTCACGTTGGGCTCCCCGCTGATCGCGATCAGGTCGTTGGCGATATCGCCCTTGGCCGGGCCCGCGTGCCCCCAATGGAACGGGATGGCGATCTGGTGGACCGTGCGGCCGTCCATCTGGAGGGGGCGCATGCGCGGGGTCACCAGCGCCCGGACCTCCACCGCGCCGCGGATCGTGGCGATCGTCATCCAATCGCCCTCGTTCACGCCGATCTCGGCGGCGAGCTCGGGTGAGATCTCCGCGAAGAACGTGGACTGCAGCTCCTGCAAGCGGCTTAGGAAACGGCTCATCCCGCCGGCCGTGTGATGCTCGGTCAAGCGGTAGGTGGTGAGCACGTAGGGGAAGCGCGGGTCGCCGACGTCGGCGTAGGGGTTGTCGGGCCGGTCGAACCAGCGCACGGGCGGATTGCTCTGCTGATCGTAGAGCGGATTGAGCAACGGACTTTCCAGCGGCTCGAAGTGGCTGGGCAGCGGGCCGTCTTCGAGGCCCGTGGGTACGAAGAGGCGAGCGACGCCTTCGGGGTGCATGAGGAAGGGATGGTCCCCGCCGTGCGCATCCGCGCCCGTAGCGCCCGCTTCGGGCACAAATCCCGGTGGCTTGTCGGCCGGGAAGTCGGGCGTATCGTGGCCCACCCAGCGCTCGGCCTCCGGATCCCACCAGACGAGCGCTTTGCCAGGGCTCCACGGACGCCCTTCGGGGTCGGCCGAGGCGCGGTTGTAGAGGATGCGCCGATCGCAGGGCCACGCGTAGCCCCAACCGTGACCATAGGGGCCCGACGGCGAGCGCCGGTTCGCGCGGTTGATCCCGTCGGGGCCGTACACACCGGCGTAGATCCAACACCCGCAGGCCGTGCTGCCATCGTCCGCGAGCTCGGTGAAGCCGGCCACCTGCGCGCCGTGGTGGGGCGTGCCCGCGTCGTCACGACCGTGGACGACGCCGGTCGCGACG
>JAJCYU010000291.1 GCA_029262755.1 Anaerolineae bacterium | reverse complement strand
GGATCTTTGACCTCTCGGGCGCGGACGGTGTCCCGACTGTGGTGGGCCGAATGCAGCTTGGCCCTGGCTCTCAGCCCCAGGGACTGCGCGTTCTTGGCGACCGCGCCTGGCTGGCTCTAGGCGCCGGCCATGCCGTTCTGGTCGACTTTTCGCAACCGAGCGAGCCTAGGCTCGTCGAACGGATCCACACGATCGGCGAGGCGCTCAGCGTGGACGCGCGAGACGATCTCGTGGCGATCACCACCGCCGTCGCGTGCGGCTTACGGGCCACGGATCCGCCGGGTCGGCTGCTGCTGATCGACCCGCGCCTTTCGCCGCCCGCCATCATCGGAGAGTTGACGATCGGCCGCTGCGCAAGGGGCGCCGCGTTGGACGGAACCCGCTTGTGGCTCCTGGACGAGCAGCTAGGCCTTGCCAAGATCGATATCACGGACCCCACGATGCCACGGCTGATCGGGCATAGCGCCTACGCAGCCGAACCGTCCGGCTTCCGTCTGCCCACCTGGATCACGATGCATCGTGGCTGCCCGCTCATCGTGTTCCCGCACGGCGAGGTCGAGCGCATCTGCGAGTCCGATCAGCCAGGACGTCGCGGAATTCTGGGCGAACCGAGCGGTCCGGTATCCGGAGCCGTGGTGCGGAACGACGTGCTCGTGCTCAGCGGGAGGGGCGTCGGCGTGCGCTACGAACCGCTACTGGAGCCGGCTCCGCGAGGCACTCCAACGATCATCTGGGAGCCCATGGCGCTTGCGGGTCTTCGCGTTGCCTTCGTCGGAGGCGAAGCCTGGGTGAGCGCAGCTTCGCCGGGCCCGTCGTACTACCCGCATACACGCAGCCAGAACGGTGTATGGCGCATCGACCTCCAAGAAATGGCCGAGCCGCGGCTCGCAGTCGCCGAGCCCATCCTCGGGAATCAGCATTTCGACGAGCTGGAAGTCCTCGGCGACCGCGCCTACGCTTACCCCGACGAGTGGCGGGTTCGCATCCTAGACACAAGCGACGGCAGCACTCTCGGCTTCGTCGAGAGCACATCCTTCCCTGTGCGGCTCATGCCCACCCAGCCGGCGCTCCTCACGTTGACACTGGGCAGCATGGAGGTCTACGACGTTCGCGATCCGTCCAACGCACTACCGCTCGACCCCATCTTCTTGGATCGTCCCGGCCGCCCACCCGTATTCGGAGCCGACAGTCGGGGCACGCACCTCTTCGCCTACGATGCGGTCGGCATCGTCGAAATCGATCTAGCGGATCCCACCAAGCCCGACGTGCAGCGGGAGTTCGGCACAGGCGTACGCGGAATCGCCGTGAACGATCATCACCTCTTCGTGCTCGATGCAGCAGGTCTGCACGTGTTGGACAGCGCCGTCGGCAACCCGCCGAATGAACTCGGCTTCATCGATCTGGAGACGACAACGGCTACGCAGCGCCGCATGAAAGCAAGCAACGACACGGTGGTGTTGCTGGACAATGGCGCCGCGCAAGCATTCGACCTGCGCAATCCCAGCCACCCGACCGAGCTGCTTCGTACACCCCAGCTCGTCCTACGCGACGTGGCGCTACGTGGCGATTGGTTGGTCGCTACGGGCGATTCCGTCGGGGTCCTGACGATCTGCCTGCGACCCGGCTGCACGCAGCCTAGCGGAACGCCCCCTGCGAGCGAGCATTCGATCGTGCTGCCCTGGCTTCTACGCTAGCGCGGGTGAGCATGACGACGGTCACACGCCAACCCATCAACGCTGGATTGCTCCCAATGCCGGCAACCAGGCGCGTTGGGATCCGCGCACGACGTCGGACGTCCGTCGTACAAGCGTGATGCCGCCCATCAGGCCGCCGAACCACACTCCGTCGCCGTCCGCCACCGCGACCGCGGTTTCCCCGGGCAACGGCAGGACCGCAGCCTCGTCCGGCGCGGAAGGAACGCGCAGGTCGATCACCACGGCTCCTGCACCGGGGTGCGCCAGCATGACGCCCTCGCCGTAGGGCAACAGCGTGCCAAAGGGCGGCCGGATGCTGAGCGCAATGTTCGGACTGGCCGAGGGTTGGTCGAGCTGGCCGACCTCCAGCACGTTGTCGGGGCGCGACACGTCGAGGACAAGCAGGACATCGGAGGCCCCGGCAACCGCACCGCCAGTCAGGATGACGAGATGACCGCGCGCCATCGTCATCGCGGCCTCCGCCGATCCGCCGCGAATTGGATGAACCGCGATCGGCTGCGAGGATTCGGGTTCACGGAGATCGAAGGCTTCGAGTACCGCGAGATTGGTCGCAACCCAGAGCACTTCCCCCGCAACCACCATGCTCAGGATCTCGCCGTTCGCCAAGGCCAACGGCGGACGATTCGACTGCAGCGCAGGCGCCCGTCCGTCCCGAATGTGAACGCGGTTGCCAGCCGCGATCAATACCCGTCCGCGGTCGACGATCATGGCGCGCACGTGGTCGGTGTCGTGCTCCGCGATGAGGCTCGGCCGGCCTGGATCGGTGATGTCCAACGCCATGAATCCATCCTCCACCCCAATCCATAGAATGTCCGCAACGAGCCGAACGAATCGAATCTCCCGTCGCCGTAGATAACCAAACGGCGTCTGCCATCGACCGATCTGTCGCGGGGCATCCGGCAAACGTGTGTCGAACAGATCGACGACCCCGAATCGGGAACCCGTGACGAGAAGCCCGGGACGCGCATCGAGCGCGACGATTGCGTCGGATATCAGCTCGAGACCGGAAGCTAGCTCCGCCGATTCCGCGCCGTCCTCAAAGCCCGTCTCATGCACCACGTAGAGCGCGCCGGCTCTCAGCAGCACGAGCGGGGCGGCCGGCGATCTTGCAATCGCGATCGACCAATACGCTTGAATGAACGGATGTGGGTGTGGCAAAGCAGGGGTCTTTCCCTCCAATTCAAACTCGTCTTCGCCAAAGGCGTCCCATCGCCGGCGCTCCACCTGCACTGTATTGTCAGAAACGTTCAACCACGCCAGATACACCCGGTCCCCTTCGAACGCGAGATCGACAACGAGCGATACCCCGTCACTCGAGTGCTGCTGGCGGATCCACGTGATCCGACGTGGGTCCGGCCCGTCCGGCAGGAACACGAGTACCTCCGCGGAATCCGTCCACGCGTAAACCCGCGCTTCGTGCCAATATAGGCGCTGTGCGAAGACGTCTTCGAAGCGCACGCGTAGCGCGGATTCGCTGGGGGCATCGAGATCGAGCACAAGCACGTCGCCTGAGGTGTCCGCCGAAACAGCCACGCGCGAGCCGAGCAGCGCTACGGCACCAATCGAGTCCGTCGTTCCTTGCAACCTTTGCACATCGAGTCGACCGACGATCCTCGGTGAATCGAGTTGCGTTAGGTCCAAACGGACGACCTCGTGCCGCACGGCCACGACGGCCATCCGGCCGACAATCGCCACCGCGGTGACCGGCCCTCCCACGTCCAACGCACGCACGCTGCGCGGCCACGCCGGATCGGTGCCGTCGATGAGCCATGCGCTGGACCGTACCGCCCCGTCGACTGCGATCGCGACGCCATCGCCCACGGCCAGCGCACGGACCATACCGGGTAGGGCGGGCGTGCGCCCAAGCCGTCGCAGCCCGCCGGCGCCGACGTCAAAGGTCGCGACCCGCGGCCCCGACGCAGACCACAAGACCGGTCGCTTCGGCTCCATGGCCATCAAGAGCATGGCCCCGCCCCAATGGGCGACAGGGCTGAGCCCCCGACCTCCAGCCGCAAGTCCTCCCAGATCGGTAGCCAGCGCGGAACCGAGGATGGCTCGGTCCTGGGCGACCCCGGCGTCTTGGGCCTGCACGGTTGCGCCCGCAGTTGCGCCAACGCCAACGGTCCATGCGGCAACGGCCGCCAAGCAGCACCGTACGAGGCGCAAGAGACACGGTCGGCGGAACCGGCGATTCGAGTCGATGAGGCATCGACCTCCAGGGATTGAGGCGAGAGCCCTCCCGTCCAGCAGCCCATAGAACTTCGCCCTACGGCGCAAGCCTGACGACCACGATGCCCCCGATCGCTAGGACCAGCAACACGCCCGCCACGAGAATCTCGATACGGAAACGCTTGGCACGGCCGCCGCTCCTGGGCAACGGGAGGTCTAGCACGTAGTGCATGAAGTACTTCCCGTGCCGTCCTACGTCCTTATTGGGCTCTTCGCGCTCGTTGCGTTTCTCGCTTTGGTACAGAAAGACGAACAGCAGCCCGATGCCGGCGACGGCGGAGACAAAGGCAATCATGCCCTTCCCTCACTCCACCCACCCCTCACGGCCAATCCGGCTCACAGGGGATCTCGAACACGATCTGCCCGTAGATGCGCGCTAGGTCGGCCGTGTCCGGCGCCGGGAAGTACCAGGTCGGGCGGCTTGCGACGTCCGCCATCAGCGCGGCATCGACGGCCGTGCCCAGGCCGATGGTAAACACGAGGACCTCGCCGCCGGGGCGGCCGTCACCGGCCTTCACGCGCGTTGCGACGGCACGGACCTCGTCCGGCGTCACGCCGTTGGGCTCGCCGTCGGTGAGCAAGACGAGCACGGGGTTGTTGCGTGGATCGCGTGTCGGGACGTTCAGCGCAGCCTCGGCCGCCTCTAGGGCCAGGTCCAGGCGTGTGCCGCTTGCCTGGGTGAGCGTGCCGAGAGCGGCAAGCGCCGCGCTGGGCGGGCCCAGTGGCGCCAGCACCTCGGCGGCGCCGTTGAACTGGACGAGCGCCGCTTGGTCACGGCCCTCCGCCAGCTGCGAGAGGAAACCTTGCGCCGCGTCGCGCGCCGCATCCAGCTTCGGCGGGCCGCCCGGCGTGGTCGGCGCGCTCATGCTGCCGGACGTGTCCAGCACCACCACGGCGTCCGCGTGGCGCTCTTCGGGCTTGCAGCCCTCCGTGCGCAACGTGAGCGGCAAGTACACGGTGCCCGGCTCGCTGGTGGGTACCGGCGTCGGTTCGCGGGTGGGCAGGGGCGTCGGCGTTGGGGTCGGGGTGCGGGTCGGCCGCGGGGTAGCGCTGGGCGGAGGCTCGCCGTACACGCGGACGTAGGGCACGGGGAAGCGTACGGACGCGGGGTTGCCCCACCCGTCCACGAGACCGGCGCCCGCCTCTACGTTGGTCGGCCAGCGGCCTTCCTGGCTCGGGCGGACGTCGACGGACGCGCGGAAGGCCGGGCCTTCCGGCCAGCCGCTGACGTCCCACGTCAGCGTGCGGCTCGCCGCGTCCCATGCGGCTGCCGGGACGGCGCTACCCGGCACGTAGTCCATGTTGGCCGGCAACGTGTCCGTGACAACGCCCGTCGCCACGAGCGAGGGCGGGCGCAGACGGCGGAACAAGCGCCGTAGCGCCGGCCGCGCGGTCCCGGCGCCGAATGGCTCGACCGTGATCCCCGCCAAGAGCTCGCTGCTCACCGTCGGGCTGTTGCCGTTGACGGCCAGGATGGTGATGTCGTCGTCCTGCAGTTCTTCGGCAAGGTCTAGGATCGCGTCGTTGCCCGTACCGAAGGGCGCGACAAGGATCAGCACCTTGTTGCGGTCGGGCGGTCCGGTGAAGAGGTCCTTGGCGGTCCGCAGCGCGACGTAGTCGTTGCCCTGACCGCGGCTCGCCGGCTTGACGCTTGTGATGGCCCGCACCGCCAGAGCGGCCTTCTCCGTGAGCTTGGTCTCGACGTTGGCGATGCTGCTGTAGACGACGATACCCAACCGGTGCCGCGCGAAATCCACGGCCGCCACGACCTGGCGTGCGACGCGCAGGTTGGTCATCGTCGGATCGGGGCGCGCGTTGCTCCGCGGATAGATGGCGACGGCCATGACGACATCCGCCGGTCGCTCCACCTCACCGCAGGAGCCGGCGAGCAGTAGCTCGAGCGTGGTCGTATCCCCCAACGGCAGGTCCGTCGGATCGGCCCACTTGTCGCCGGCGAAGGCGCACACCGGGCCCACATCGACGCTCGTGTCCAGGCCCGCCGGCGCAAACACCGTGACGCGCCGCTCGAAGCCGTCCAGCACGTAGACCCAGCCGTCCGCGTCCACCGCGATGTCCACCGGCGCGAGATCCGGCAGGCCGGCGCGCGGCAGCGCCTTGAAGCGCGCCCGCTCCGTGCCGTCGGGCGCCAACCGAACGACCTCGGCGTGGGTCGTGAGCAGGAAGAGGTCTCCGTCCGGCCCACCCGCGATCCGCCACGCATCGGTGGGCACGCGCACCTTGTCGACGAGCTCGCCGGACACACGGTGGATCTGCACCCAGTCGTTGAGCGTGTCCAGCACGTAGAGCCGGCCGTCGGTGCCGACGTCGATATCCACCCACAGCGCGAGACGATCGCCCCATGGCAGGTCTATCTGTTGCCGCCGGCCGCCGCGGTCCAGCGGATAGCGCAGGATGCGTGCGGGCAAGTCCTCGATGGGCGACGGGTTGTCGCGGTAGAGCTGCAGCGCAAGGAACTCCCGTTCGCGCGGGGCGAAGTCAACGCTAAGCGCATTCAGGCCCGGCGGATAGGTTTGCGACGGCAGCGTCGTGGACCACCAGCGATTGATGTAGGGCAGCATCGTGCACGCTCCGCCCTGGCAGCGGCGGCGTAGCACCGTGTCGCCGTAGAGCACGCCGGGCGCCGCTCGCGGTCCGCGCGCAACGCTGCCGACGCCGATCACGAAGCCGGGATCGCCCGTTGCCACCGATAGCGCCGGATCGAGCACGCTCTGTGCGCCCCGATCCGGGTAGGTCTCGCCCGGCAGCAACTCGATCAGGCGTCCGTCGGCCGTGAAGCGGCGCACGCCGCCCGCGGTGTCGTTGACCGTGAGCGAGCCGTCGTCCAGGCCGCTGATGCGCACGGGATCCAGGATCCGCTCGGCGACGGGCACCGCGTTGTTGTTCAGATCCCGCCCGCGATCCACCTGCCGCAGTGCACGGAAGGCCGTATCGGCGTAGCGCAGCACGGCTGGGCGCGCCTGCTGCTGCACGGCCGCGCCCATGCCCGGCGCAGGCTGCCAGATCGCCATCGCCACCGCGTGGTTGCGGCCCGGATCCGTGGCGCGCAAGCGGATCTGCTCGACATCGGAAGACCGATGCGCCGTCGGCAGATCCCGCCCGCGACGGCCCGCTTCCAGGACGCAACCCAGCGGCAGCGGCGGCCCGTCGCTCTCCACGACTACGTCACCGGGCCGTTGCACAGCGATGCGCAGCGCCGCGCAGCCGTTGCGCGTCAGCAAGTCGCTATCCTCGATGACCAACGTGCCGGCTTCCTGCCGGTAGCGTCGTAGGATCGCTCCGCCCTGGTGGCCCACGTACACCTTGCCGTCCGCATCCACGCCCAGTGACGCAAAGCCCGCGAAGCGATCCGGCACATCGCGGTCGCCCTGCGCCTGGCGCGGGAAGCCGAAGCGCCCGTAGCGCAGCTCCTCGGTCCCGTCCGCTGCGTAGCGACGGATACCACCGTCGTAGCGATCGGCCACCCACAGCCTCCCCGCGGCGTCCACGGCCATGTCGGCCGGATGCACGTTGGGCCACTCGGCCACAAACTCGCCGTCGCGCTGCATCACCACGATACGGTCGCTGGCCAGATCGCCGACGTACACGCGGTCGTTGCCCGCATCCACCGCCACGGGCCCCGCCTCACCGAGGCGCACTTGCGGCGGCCCGTCCACGCCCAGCGGCGCCAGCCACGTCCCGTCCTGGGCCAATCGCGTGACGCGGCTCAAGCCTTCGTCCGACAAGTAGGCGATGCCGTCTGCGTCCACGGCCAAGTCGACGACGTTGCCGAGCACGTCCGCCGGTTGGTCCAAGGCGGATACCGGCCATTGATCGACCTTCTCGTAGCCCATCGGCCCATCGAGCGGCTGCGGCGTCGGCCGCGGCGTCGGCGTCACCGGCACCGGCTTGGTGGGCACGCTAACCTGCGGCCTGCTTCCGCCCGTAGACCACAGCTCGCCGCCATGCGCCTCGTTCTCGGTGCCAACGTAGAGCCGATCTGCGAAACGCGCCCAGGCGCCCGGCCCGGAAACGGCGCGATTGCGATCGTCCCCGAAGCCGTCATCGACCAACGGCTCCCAGGCCAAACCGTCCGTGCTGCGCTGTACGAGCAACCCGCCCCGCCCACCGAGCACGGCATAGAGATAGGACACGGGCGGCGAGTCGAAGGGCGCGAGCAAGGCCGCGCCGTCCACGCCTGGCTCGCCGAAGTCCGGCGCCGTCACGGGCGCCCACGGCCCCCCCGCCTCGCAGCATCGCCACAGCGATACGGGTGCATTCGTGCGCGGCCCGGCCGCCAAGGGCGAGGGCCCGATCATCGCGAAAAGCCCGCCCTCGAAGGGCTCGAGCGCCGTGACGCAATCGCCGCTAAGACGCGCATCGATCGCCGCGGATTGCGCAGGCGCCGCACCGGTGAAGGTCCCCGCCGGCTCCCATTCGTCCGTCCCGCCGTCCAGCCGCCACACCTGCGGCGCGCCGCGTTCCGGGCACACGCCCGCGTGCAGGCTGTCGCTGAACACGGCCATCGCGCCGATCGTGTGGTTCGCCGCGCTACCCATCCCGTCCTCGCCCACCGGCGCCCACGTCCCCGCGTCCCCGCCCGCGCTCGAGCGCAGCACGCGCGCCCCACCCGCCTCGGGCAGCGACGCGAGCGCGGCGTAGAGCGCGCCCTCGTGTGCGGCCATCGCGGAGACGGCGTAGTGCCGGTTCTCGCCGAAGCCGTCCGTCGTCACGGGCGTCCATGCGTCTCCGTCCTGACTGCGATACAGGCCGGCGCCGCGGCTGGCTACCAACGCGCCCGCCTCGCGGCCGACGATCGATTCCGTGCCCGCATAGAGCCACCTGTCCTGACTGTGCAGCACGTGGATTGCGCCGTTCGACGCATCACCAAAGCCGCCGCGCATCGTCTGCGTCCAGCTCGACCTGTCCTCCGTGCGCCACAGCGCCGCCCCGCCGCCTTCGCCATCGGTGGCAGCGTGCAACGCGCCTTCGTGCTCGGCCAACGCCCCCACGATCGCCGTCTCGGGCGAGCCGTAACCGTTGGTGATCTCCGGCCGCCAGTGCGTCGTATCCACGGGCGCATAGCGCCGCACGACGTGCCCCTCGGCATCCGCGACGGCCACCACGCCCCACCGATCGGCCGCCGCGCCCGCCGCCGCGCGCAGCCCGCTCGGCGCGTGATCGTCCTTGCCGCCGAGCGTCGTGCGATAGGTGAGGCCGACGTCGAAGACTTGAATACGGTGGTTGCCGGCATCCGCGACGATCAAGCTCCCATCCGGCGCAAACGCTACGCCGTGCGGCGCGCGCAGCTGCGCAAAGTCATTCCCCGCCGCTCCGGCAGTCCCGACCTCCGCGACGCGGTCGCCATTCGCGCCGAAGACCTCGACCACGTGCCGCCCCGCATCCGCCACCGCGATCCGCCCATCGAGCGCCGAGATCGCGATGCCGCGCGGCGAGGCGAAGACCTGACCCATGAGCGCGCTACCGTCCAGATCCGCAGCCGGCTGCCCGTCGAGCGCCAGCAAGCGCACGCGCCCCGTTGCGCCGTCCGCGACGAGCACGCGGTCCTGCCCGCTCATCGCGATCGCCAACGGTTGCTCCGCGATGGTCGCGATCGGCGGCCCGCCCGGTGTCGGCGTCGGGAAGGGACCGTCCGCCGGTGCGGGCGCGAGCGCCACGACCGCGGCCTCGTCGCCATCGGGATCGAAGAGCGTAAACCCAGCCGGCCACGCGTCCAGCACCGCGGACCACCCGTCCACCCGCGCCGCCACGCCCACCGCAACACCGTGCTCACGGCCCACGCCCTGCCGCGCGCGCAGCACCTTCACGCGCCCATCCGCATCGTGACGCAGCACGCGCCCGCCGCGCTCGGCGCTCAGCCACGCCCCGGCCGGCATCGCCGCCACGCCTACGGGTCCGTCCAGGTACTCGCGCGAGCTCGGGTAGGGCACGCCGTCCGCGCCCCAACCGCCGGTAACGCTGGCCAGCCGCCGGTCCAGCTGCACGACCCGCTGCCGCTCCGGCGCGGCATAGATTATGTCGAGCTCACCGAGGTCTACGTCGGTCACACCCTCGGCGTCGATCCCGATGCGGTAGCGCCCGGTCGCGGCGGTGAACACCTGGATCCGGTCGTTCCCACGATCGGCGACCAAGAGCAGCTCGTCGTCGACTCCCAGCCCGCTCGGCCCGGCGAACACGCCGTCCGCGTCCCCGGCCACGCCGGCCGTCCCGATCGCGTAGCGCAGCGTGGGCGCCGCCGGATCGGCGACATCGTAGGCCAGCACCCGGTGGTTGCCGGTATCAGCCACGACC